>JAYVTU010000047.1:0-33393 GCA_043788485.1 Planctomycetota bacterium | reverse complement strand
TACTCCTTGGCCCGTGTCGGGCCGATTGGGGGTTGTGATGAACACCCAGAGTACGCCGCCTTTTTCACGATCTCATCCACAACTTTCGGTTATAGCCCTCGGCATCGGGGTTTTTGAACCAAAGCACAGGCACGTTCGCGAGGAAGCACGGAAACAGGGAAATAATAACCTCATCGAGTACAATGAGTCCTCGTACAACAACTACGCGCACTTTGATTACCATAATCAAACGGCCGGCATCAAGAACCTCGTGGGAACCGCCGTCATTATCCGTGGAAACTATGTTCATCATAATGATGCCCGGGGTATCTGGCTTGATGTGGGCACGGTTGGCACTGTCATTGAAGATAATGTGATCGTTGGCAACTCCTTTTCCGGAATCGTTGTTGAATTGGGATTCGGCACCGTCATTCGGAACAATCAAATAGAGGATAATGGCAAGAAGATGTCAGGGGGCGTGCATGGATATCAAATCGTGATTCAGGTGAGTGAGGACAGCGACGTATTCGCAAATACAATTACCCAGAGCGCAACCAGCGGCGGTGGCGTTGTCATTGAGTTCGCACAACGGCAAGCGATCCCAAGCCGCTATACCCAGAACAATTACATTCATCATAATATAATCCATTCACCTGGCGATATGGCATCCGCCGAACTCTCTTGCTACCCGAAGGACCTTACTCCAGAGGCGCAAGAGAAATTCTTTACAAAGAACAAGAATCGCTTCGAATACAACATATACTACCTGGTGAACAAGAACGAGACCCCGTTCAAGCGCAAGGGAGAGAAACTGACATTGAGCCAATTTCGTGATTTCGGACAGGAATTGCATGGAGAACTCCGTCAAGCACAGTAGATCGCCATGAAATCGACTTTTCCCACCCTGTTGCTTTTGAGCTGCACGGCGGCCATGGCCGCCGGGGTTCCGATCCGTAACGACACCGTCTGGAAGGACGATCGGGGCCAGGAGATCATGTGCCAGGGCGGCAACCTCGCCAAATTCGGCGACACGTTCTACTTCTACGGATGGGGCGACTACCCGGGCGATAACCGCAACGACACCGTCAACTGCTACTCGTCCAAGGACCTCGCGACGTGGAAGTTCGAGAACCACATCTTCACGCGCGACATGACCGACCTGGCGCTTATTGTCCCGGACCGGCTCCACGTGATCTACAACGCAGCCACGAAGAAGTATGTGATGATCGGCAAGCACATCCTTCCGGTGAACGACCCCAAGATTCCCGGGCAGCCGCGCGTCACCGGGGGCGTTTCCTTCTTCACGAGCGACACTCCGGCGGGCGCCTTCAATTACCTTGGCCATGAGATGCTCCCCGCGGGAGCAAACCCGGGCACGGAATACCACCGCGATCTCGCGGCCTTCCAGGACGACGACGGGACTGCATATGTGGTCTCCAGCCACGACCAGCACAAGCCCAGCCGTAACATCATGATCACCCGGCTGAAGCCGGACTACCTGAAAGTAGACCGAGCGATATGCGAGGTTGTGCTGGACGGTGGTGCATTCGAGGCTCCTTACATCATCAAGCTGAAGCACCGCTATTGGCTCTTCGTCTCTGGTGGTGGACGCCCGTCCCCCTGGAACGGATCGCCGACGTTCGTTTCGATGGCAGAGAAGATTGAGGGGCCATGGACACCGTTCAAGAAAGTGAAGAGCGATCCTGAATCGAAGGACTCGTTCAACGCCCAAACCGATTTTCTCTTCGAGGTCAAGGGAACGGCGGGCTCCTTCGTCCTCTGGGGCGGCGATCGGTGGTCGCAACGAACAGGCACCGGCGTCGGAAAGAATGTCTGGTTGCCTCTACAGTGGAACGGCGACGAGCCACTGCTGAAGTGGTTTCCGACATGGGGCGTGGACGCAACTGCGGGAACCTGGAGCAAAGGAACGGAATAAGGGGTCGGAAGTGTTCTGGAACGGAATAAGAACGGAATAAGGGGTCGGAAGTCTTTTTGACGGCTCATCGCCCATCCGGAAAACCAGCAGACACGTTTCGGACACATCGCGGCAATCCCGTGCGCCACGCACACAGTCGCGCACAATCGCCGGGCGCTGCGCCATCCGCTTCCCCTTTTCGTTATCTTTTTGACGTAAAAGTACGCACCCTAGACAAATTTCCGCCTGTCCCCGCTCTGTTATGTTGCGGAGACCGATGAGCCCACGCAAACCAACGCCCATTCCGTTGACTCCCGCCGCAACCGGCCTCGGTGGGTCCGCCGCCTCCGACGCCGATCGGGAGCTTGCCGAGCTCTACGACCGTTTCGCCGACCGCCTCTACCGCGCAGCCCATCGCATGCTCGCTTCGCCGCACGACGCCCAGGACGCCGTGCAGGAGGTCTTCTTGAATCTCGTCCGCACAGGCCAATCGCCCGGCGCATTGCACGATGCCGGCGCCTACCTCTTCACCGCCCTGCGCCACGCCGCCGCCCGCATCGCCGAGCGCCGCCGCAGCGCCTCCCAGCTCCCCGACTCCGCCGCCGCGCCCGCCGCTCCCCGTGACACGCCGCTCAGCGATGCCCTCGATCGCGCCCTGCTCCAACTCCCGCCCGAGCAGCGCCAGATCATCGCCCTCAAGATCGATGGCGAACTGACCTTTGCGGAAATCGCCTCCGTCCTGCAGATCAGCGCTAACACCGCCGCCAGCCGCTACCGATACGCGCTCGAAAAACTCCGAACCGCTCTGGAGAGCTCGACGTGACCGACCTTCCCGATGAACTTGCCGCCCTCGAGCGCCGCCTCGCCGCCCATCGGCCCGCCCACGCGCCGCCGCTGCTGCGACAGGCCATTCTCGAATCCGCCCGCCACGCCCGTCTCGAACAGCGCCGCCGCGATTGGATGCTCACCGCCGCCGCTCTCGCTGCCGCGCTCCTCCTGGGCGCCAACGTCGCCATCGGATTGCGCACCGCCGCCCCGAGCCTCGCGCCGCCCCAGCGCCCCGTCGCTCTGGCCGATGTCCAGCAGCTCCGCGATCTCGTGCCGGAGCTGACCGAAAGCGAAGCGCAGCGACAGGCCGTCCTCCTCCGCGCCGCCTCCCGGCTCATCGCGCTGCCCCAGCCCCGAGCCGCCGTCGCACCCTCTCATTTCTGATCGGAGATCCCCGCCATGGGCTACATCCTCCTCGCCATCGAGCATCTCGCCGTGTCGCTGCTGCTTCTGACCACGCTCGCCGCCTGCTCCGCGCACCTCCGCAGACGGCGCACCGCCGCGATCGTCGCCGCGGCCGTGCTCCTGACGTTGATTCTCTTCGGCCCGTTCCTCGCCGCCGCCACCGCCGCACGCTTCGTGATGAATCTCGTCTACCACCACTTCATCCCCGTGCTCACGCTCACGCTCCTCTTCATCCTCGGCTCTGTCTTCGTCGCCCGCGCCGCCCTCCGTTCCGAGGCCGACGGCGAGCCCGCCGGGCGTCAATGGCCCCGCCTCAAGCTCGCCGCCGCGCTGGCCACCGCGCTGCTGCTGGAACTGATGACATTCTGGAACCTCGATCTGGCGGTCAAGAACCAGATCGCCGCCGCGCGACTCGAAGCCGGCGCCCTCTCGCTCTCCGTCGCTCCGCCACAGGTGCCCGACAGCCTCAACGCCGCGCTCATCTACGAAAAGGCCTTCAAGCTCATCGGCGATGAGCAATGGCCCAAGGCATGGAAATTCACACCCTCGAAGGACGGCGTCGAGATCGATCCCGCCGACCCGGTCTTCATCGAGCTCGTCAAATCCAGACAACCGGCGATCGAACTCATCCGCCGTGCCGCCGCCATGCCCGACTGCTTCTTTGCGCGCGACTACGCGCATCCGTCCTTCACCATGCTGCTGCCGGAGATCGGCCCGCTCCGCAAAGCATCTCGCCTGCTCATCCTCGATGCCCACGCCCGGATCGCCCGAGATCAGCGCCAGACCGCCCTCGACGATGTCCACGCCATGTTCCGCATCGCCGACCATCTCCAGCGCGAGCCGATCCTCATCACCATGCTCGTCTCCATCGGGATCCGCAACGAAGCCTGCCGCACGCTCGAGTTCCTTTTAAATAACGCCACGTTCACCCAACAGGAATTGGGGACCCTGCGGCTCGATGAATCGATCTCCGGCGTGCAACTCCTGGGGCGCGCCATGACCGCCGAAGAGGCCTTCGGCATCGCCACGTTCGGGCAATTCGCCGACGAGAACCCCTTCCTCATGTTCCGCCAGATCCCGGGGGAGCCTGACAACGGCGGCTCCGCGCCCGGTGCCTCGCTCTTCCGTGTCTTCATGTTCAACGACGAACTCCATGGCTATCGCGACCTCATGGAGCAGTTCCGTCAAGCCGCCGCGTTGCCCTGGACCCAGGCCCACGCCAAGATGCAGGAAATCGAGGGGCAACTCGGGTCCCGCCGCGAGGGCATGCTGGCCAGTATGCTCTGCCCAAGCCTCCTCCGCATCCACATCAAAGTCCTGCATAACGAATGTCTGATGCAGATGTCCCGCCTCGCCCTCGCCGCCGCCCGCTATCGCGCCGTTCACAACTCCGACCCGGCGACTCTCGCCGCGCTCGCCCCCGATTTCATCGACGCCGTCCCGACCGACCCCTTCGACGGCACCCCGATCAAGGCCGAGTTCGCCCCCGGCAAACTGACGCTCTACAGCCTCGGCGACGAGAACAAGCGAACCGATGCGCTGACGTTCGTGCTCAACACGAAGTAGTTGAAACACAAAATGTGTGGCGCCGCGGTTTGTAGGCGGTCACGATGCCGCGGACGCAGGGCCGATGCGCTCGACGATGTGCAGGTCGCGGCGGGGGTAGGGGATCGCGATTTGTTTCTGCGCGAGGGCTTCGGTGATGGCCTTGTAGACCTCGCCTTTGACGGGGCCGAAGTCGCCGACCTGGGTCCATGCGGCGATGCCGATGGTGATTCCCGATTCGCCCAGTTCGCCGACGCCGACGCCGGGGCCGGGTGTGGCGAGGATGCGCGGATTGGATTTCACGACGTTGAGGATCGTGTCGCAGGCGTCCTTGATGTTCGTGCCGTAGGCGACGCTGACGCTCCAGGTCTGCTGGCGGAGCGTGCCGTAGTTGTGCAGGATCTCGCCGACGATCTTGCGGTTGGGGATGATGATGCGTGATTCGTCGGCGTGGACGAGCGTGGTGGTGAAAAGCTCGATGACACTGACCTGACCGTACTGGCCGAGGACCTCGATGTACTCGCCGACGCGGAAAGGCTTGGTGAAGATGATGGTGAGACCGGCGAAGAGATTGCCGAGGACGCCCTGCATGGCGAAGCCGACGCCGACGCCGGCGACGCCGAGGCCGGCGATCATGGGCATGACATTGACGCCGAGCTTGTCGAGCGTGACGACGAGCGTCATCGCGAGGATGAGCACGCGGACGACACGGACGCAGAGCATCCGCAGCGGCGGCTCGAGGTGCTTCTTCTCCATCCATTCATTGAGGAACCTGCCGACGGATCGGCCGATCATCCAGCCGCAGATCAGGATGACCAGCGCGCCGAGGATCTGGAGTCCATAGGTGACCGCAAAGCTCTGGATGGTTTTCTGCCACTCCTGAGCTTCGGCAATAACGGCGATTTCGGCGAGCGTGATAAGCATGATTCACCTTTCCTGTCAGATGCGTGAAGCGATTTTCCCCGTGACGCGGGGACATTATGCAGGAGATGGGGCGGATGCTCCAGTTGGCCGGGCGACGGCTCGGTGGGCATCGCATGGTGTATACTCGCCGGACTTTCAGCGGAGATCGGCGTTGAGCGACTCGGTTCAATCAAAGCCGTCCACGGCCGCCGGGCAGGAGGCGGCTGCGCCCGCGCCCGGCCCGGGACAGCGTTTTGTTTTTCTCGACGGGCTGCGCGGCGTGGCGGCGATGTGGGTCGTGCTCTATCACGCGGCGGAAGGCCATCAGATCGAGAAACTGCAATAGGTGCTGCCGGCGTGGCTCTACGCCGTGGTCTTTTCCGCGGGACACTTCGGCGTGCCGATCTTCTTCGTGCTCAGCGGATTCGTCATCGCCTACTCGATCGGCGCCGCGCGCGTCGGGCTCGGCTACATCGGGCGTTTCGCGCTGCGGCGCTCCATCCGGCTCGATCCGCCTTACTGGTTCGCGATCGCCTTCGCGCTGGCGATCCTGGCCGTCAAGTCGCACGCCGTGTCCGATGGCGGCGCCAAGTCGGTGACCGTCGGACAGGTCATCGCGCACATTTTCTACCTCCAGAATTTCCTGGGCTACGACGCGATCAATCCCGTCTACTGGACGCTCACCTTCGAGATCCAGTTCTATCTCTTCTTCTGTCTGTTGCTGGGCGTGGCGCACACGCTGCGCAAGAGCGAAACGGACCGGCGGCCGCAGATGGTGATCTTCGCCGTCGCGGCGGTTGTCTCGATCGTCTGGCCGTGCTGGTGCGAAGCGTTTCACCCGCCGGCGCTGGCCCTTCGGCACTGGCACGGATTCCTGCTGGGTGTCTTCGCGTGCTGGGTGTTCGGAGGCGTGATGTATCGGCGGTGGTTTTACATTTACGCGGCGGTCCTGCTGGTCTGCCATTGGCTCAGCGGATCGGATCTGAAAAACGCGGAGTTTCCGATCGCCTGCACCGCGGCGGCGATCATGATTATCGAGGTTGCTCGCGCCGGCCTGCTCACACGCTGGCTTCGCTGGCGCTGGGTCCAGTTTCTGGGCATGATCTCCTACAGCCTCTACCTGCTTCACAACCCGCTGAGCGGCGCCGCGTTCAACGTGCTCTACCGCTACACCTCGCACACCGTCGCGCAGGAGAGTTTGACGCTGGTGCTCGTGGTTATAATCAACTGCGGTGTGGCGTACGCGTGCTGGTGGCTCATCGAGAGGCCGAGCACCGCGCTGGCGCGGCGGCTGAAGCTGCCGAAGTAGCGGTTGACGGGTTAACGGGCAAATCGGGAATACGAACATGCGCAAGATGATCGTGGCGATGATTGTGTCGATCGTGGCGGTGACAGGTGTGGCTCGCGGCGAGGACGAAAACCTTCGGCGCACGTTCGTCGTCAAGGTTGTCGAGGCCAACCGCGATTCGGTCGTGAACATCAACACGACGCAGATCATCCGCCAGCGGTTTGATCAGGACCCGTTCTTCCGTTTCTTTGGCGGGATGCCGCAGCAGCAGGATGTGAAGCGCACGAGCCTGGGCAGCGGGTTCATCGTTCACGCGTCGGGAGTGATCGTGACCAACGCGCACGTTGTTGACGGGGCTGATGAGGTCGAGGTGATCATGGCCGACGGTTCGCGGCTCCCGGCGCAGATCCTCGCGGCCGACACGCAGGATGATCTGGCGGTTTTGAAGATCGAAGCGCCCGCGAATCACAAACTCCGGCCCGTTGAACTCGGCGATTCGTCGGACCTGATGATCGGCGAACCGGTGATCGCGATCGGCGACCCGCTGGGCTTTCAGCACACGGTGACGACGGGCGTCGTCAGCGCGACGAACCGCGTGGTCCAGGTCTCGCAGGAGTGGAAGCTCACGGGGCTCGTGCAGACCGACACGGCGATCAATCCCGGCAATTCCGGCGGGCCCCTGATGAACGCTTACGGACAGGTGATCGGCATCTGCTCGGCGATCCGCGGCGATGCGCAGAACATCGGCTTCGCGATCCCCGTCGGCAAGCTGCGTGAGCTGATCCCGGAACTGATGAATCCGCGTGCGGTCAATCAGGTGGACGTCGGCGGGCAGCTGGTGGAGAAGACGAAGGTCGAGCCGCCTGCGAAGCTGCACACGGAGGTTTTCTGGAAGCCGGCGGGCGCGGCGACGATGGAGCCGATCACGTCGATCAATGGCGTGAAGGTGGCGAACATCGTCGAGGCGAGTGTCGAACTGCTCAAGTGCCAGAAGGGCCAGAAGCTAGTGCTCGGCGGGCCGGGCGCGAATGTCGAGGTGCTCGTCAAGGCGGCGGAGATGAGCAACGGGCAGCGACTGGCCAAGGCGGTGATGGGCATCGAGGTGCGCGAGCTATCGGCGGCGGAGCTTGCGAAAATGGGCGGCAAGAAATCGGCGGGGCTGCTGATCACCGGCGTGGCGGCCACGGGCCCGGGCGCGGACGGCGGGCTCAAGGCGGGTGATGTGATCTCGCAGGTGGGCCGCTACCGCATCACGGATCTCAGCAGCCTGGCGGTGCTGCTGGGCGAGATCAAGGACGCGGTGCCGGCGGATGTATTTGTGATCCGCAAGGGGCAGGTCGGCCGCGCGAGGCTGACGCTCCGGCCGGCGCATGGAGACTTATAAAGGCGGGGATTTAACGCAGAGATCGCGGAGAGGGACGCTGAGGAAGACGCGGAGTAGACAGCCGATTTTTTTAGCGAATCAGTTCAACTCTTTTTCCACCTCTGCGTACTCTGCATCCTATGCGAACTCTGCGTTAAATGCTTCGTAGTTTTATTTCGGCGGCGTGGGGTTGAAGAACTGATCGAGTTCTTTCTTGTGGATCTTGTCGGAGACGGTCTTGATGGCGTCGTCGATGCCTGAGGTTTTCGCGGCGGCGCCGAGTTGGGCTTTGAGTTTGAGGAGGACGGCCTTGGCTTCCTCGAGCTTGTCGGCTTTGT
The DNA here is from genome assembly GCA_043788485.1 of Planctomycetota bacterium. Taxonomy (GTDB): domain Bacteria; phylum Planctomycetota; class Phycisphaerae; order Phycisphaerales; family Zrk34; genus JAYVTU01. The sequence continues at coordinate 24,829 of JAYVTU010000047.1, read as the reverse complement.
AGAGATCGTTGGCTTTGGCGAGTTCGCCGTTGATGAGTGCGGCCTGTTGGTCGCTGATGCCGCCCTTGTTGACGGTGATGCCGAAGAAGCTGACTTTGCCGGAGCCGCTGTCGGGAGTGGACGGTTGCGCGGGCGTCTCGACGACTGCGGGGGGAGTGGGCTTGGGCTGCTCGACGACGACGGGCGGCGTGGGCGGAGTCACGGGATCGGGCTTCGGCGTGGGCTTGGGCTGCGGTTGAACTTCGGGTTGTTTCACGACGACCGGCGGCTTGACGGTCGCGGTCGGTGTCGGCGTGTCCTGCGGTTTGGCCGGCGCGGGATGCTCGGGCGAAGTGGCGGGGGCTTTTCCGTTGTCGTCGTTCTTGGGCTTGTCGGTTGTCGCGACGTTTGACGGCATGAGCAGCAGGCCGACGACGGCGATGACGAGAATCGCGTTGAGCACGAGGAATGCGATGATCCATTTATTGAGCCCGCCGCCTTTGCGTACGGGGGCGGCGGTGACGGGCGCCGTGTTGCCGGTCATCCAGGGCAGGGCCTCGCCGTGGACGGTGCCGAGCGAAGGGGCGCGGGACGGCTGCGGCGGGGCGGTGGCGGAGGTAGTGCCGACGACGGTGGCTTTCGCCGCGCCGGACGCCGAGGCGGCGGCGCGGACGGGGGCAGCGCCTCCCGGAGCATTGACGCCGCTGGCGGATTTCGCGCCGGAGCCGGACTTGGCGACGGAAGCGCCCGATGCGGTGGCGGCGGTGCGCGGGATGCCGGACGCGGTGGGGGGACGGATGCCGGATTGCTTGGCTTGAGCGATAGGAATTTGCGCGCCGGTCGCGCTGGCGGCGCGGAGCGGTGACGTCGTGGGCATGCCGGTCGATGTGGCGGGCTTGGATGTGATCGGCGGAGGTGCGGCGGCGGCAGCGGCTGCAGCAGCCGCGGCTTCGGCGGCGCGGGCTTTCTCGACTTCTTCGCCGAGCCCCGGGTCCACCGGTGCAAGGCCCAGCGCGTTGCGATCCACCGGTTCCTCAAACACGACCGAGCACTGCTGACACTGGCGGGCGTCCTTCGGGACCGTCGCCCCGCATGACGAGCAGAAGCCGACGAGGTGCGCGACGCCCGGCACCTGCTTGGCGAGCATCCAGAACTGGCGCGTGGTCGGGCCACGCAGCGGAGTCTGTGCGGTGACCTTGCCGCGCTGGATCTGCTTGACGAGGATCTCGTAGGTGCAGCCGGGGCGGAAGGGCTGCTGCGGATCGCGGACGAACCACGGCCCCATGTGCTGCTGTGTGACGCGGCGGCTCAGGTCGTCGAAGAACCCGCCGCAGCCGCCGCAGCGCTCAGCGCGGGCATCTTCGGCCAGACCGCAGTAGGGGCAGAGTATGGTTTGAGCCAACGAGGGCCTCCCGACGGTGGTGGTGCTTTGGAATCGCATGTCTAGATTAGACAGTTTACAATCCCTGCGGTTCCCGACAAATTTGCCAACAGGAATTGTCCCATGATATCGCGTGGATTGATCGGGGCGGCGGTTATCGCCCTTGTTATCGACCTTTTCGGTTGCGGCGCCGCACCCAAGGCAGAATCCGGCAAGCCCATCGCCGCCCCGCAGCAGCCGGCCGGCGCTGCCGCCGCCCCCGGTGACGCCGCCGCCTCCGGCATCATGGCCCTGGTCGATGGCCGGGCCGTGCGATGGTCCGAGCTCCGCCCCTTGCTTGTCGAGGCCGCCGGTGCCGATGTGCTGTCCGAATGGCTACTCGACCGCCGCCTCGAAGCGGAGCTGCGCGACAAGAACCTGACTGTGACCGACGCCGACATCGACGCCGAGAAGCAGCTCATGCTCAGGCAGCTCAACACCAACCCCGACGACGCGATCCGCCTGCTGCAGAATCTGCGCGATGAGCGGGGTCTGGGCGATCACCGCTTCCCCGCGCTGCTTCGACGCAATGCTTCCCTGCGCAAACTCGTCAGTCCGCAGGTCAACATCACCGACGCGATGGTGCAGCAGGCCTACCGCCAGCGCTACGGCGAGAAGACGGTCGTGCGCATGATCCTCGTGCCGACGCTCGGCGAAGCCTCCGCTGTCGCCAGGCGCCTCGCCGCCGGTGAAAACTTCACCGATCTGGCGATTGCGCTCAGCAAGGATTCGAGCCGCGATCAGGGCGGCCTGCTCCCGGCCATCTCCGCGGAGGACCCGACGTTCCCCGAGATCGTCCGCCAGACCGTCTCGCGGATGGTCGTCGGGCAGGTCAGCGACCCGGTCGCGATTGATCAGGCCTTTGCGATCCTGCGCTGTGAGCGTAAAATCACGCAGGAACAGGTTCCCTTCGACAAGGTGGCCGGGGACCTGCGGCAGCTCGTCCGCCTCCGCGCGGAGCGGAGCCTGATGCAGCGTCAGGCCCGCGTCCTGCTCGAAAAAGTGGACATCACCGTGCTCGACGCCGAACTGGACCGCGACTGGAAGCGGAGCCGGACGAAGATTGTGAATCCCAATGGGAAATGAAGAGGGGAATTTAAACGCAGAGGCCGCAAAGAACGCAGAGATTCAAGACGAGTTGAATCGACTGACGAAGAATATCATTGCTGCCGCGATTGCGGTGCATAAGGAACTTGGCCCCGGCCTGCTCGAATCGGCATACAGATCATGCCTTGAATTTGAGCTGAAGGATCGCGGGTTCACGGTGGAGCATGAAAAAGAGCTGCCCGTAAACTACCGGGGACACAAGCTTGATTGCGGATACAAGATCGACCTGGTGGTCGAGCAGAAGGTGCTGATAGAATTGAAGGCTATCGAAACGATCGCGCCAGTCCACGAAGCCCAATTGGTTTCGTACCTCCGATTGTCCGGTTGCAGGGTGGGCCTCCTGATCAACTTCCACGAGAAACGTCTCATCGACGGCGTGCATCGCAAGGTTAACAACTTCTAACTTCCTTCCTCCTCTAACTCTCCTCTCACTCTCTCCGCGGTCTTTGCGGCCTCTGCGTTAACATCCCCTCTTCTCTTCGAGCTCATCATGGACATTCAAGTCGCACATCGGATGGATCGCCTGCCCCCGTACATGCTGGCGCGCATCAAGAACATGACGTACGAGAAGCGCAAGCTCGGTCACGATGTGATCGATCTGAACATGGGCAACCCCTCGGACCCGACGCCGCAGGTGATCGTCGACAAGATCCGCGAGGCCGCCGCCGACCCGCGGAATCAGCGTTACTCCGCTTCGGCCGGCATCTTCAATCTCCGCCGCGAGATGGCCCGCAAGTACAAGCGCATCTTCGACGTCGATCTCGATCCGAACACCGAGGTCATCGCGACGATCGGCTCCAAGGAGGGCTTCTCGCACATGTGCCTGGCGCTGCTGGGCCCCGGTGACACGGCCATCGTCACCAAGCCCGCGTTCCAGATCCACACCTACGCCGTCGTCCTCGCCGGGGCCAACGTGATCGGCGTCCCGCTCGGCAACGACAAGGCGTTCCTCGACCGCATCGAGAACGTCATCGCCCACCTCGAGCCCAAGCCCAAGGTGATGATCCTCAACTACCCGAACAATCCGACCACGATGACCATCGAGCCGGAGTTCTGGGATCACGTCGTCGCGCTGGCCAAGAAGCACAACATCATGGTCATCTCCGACTTCGCCTACGGCCAGACCTGCTTCGACGGGTACAAAGCCCCGTCGTTCATGCAGGCCAAGGGCGCGAAAGACGTCGGCGTCGAGTTCACCACGCTCAGCAAGGCCTACAACATGGCCGGCTGGCGAATCGGGTTCTGCGTCGGCAATCCGAAAATGATCAAGGCCCTGTCCACCATCAAGGGTTACTACGACTACGGCATCTTCCAGGCGATCCAGATCGCCTCGATCGTCGCCATGCGCGACTGCGATGAGGAAGTCCTCAAGCAGGGCAAGATCTACGAGAAACGCCGCGATGTGATCGTCGAATGCGTGCGCAAACTCGGCTGGGAGGTCGAGTCGCCGCGTGCCACGATGTTCGTCTGGGCGAAGGTCAAGCCCGAGCACCTCGAGCCGTACAAGGGCTCGACGGTCGAATTCTGCCTCGACATGATCGACAAGGCGGAGGTCGCCATGTGCCCCGGCGGCGCGTTCGGCGACGAAGGCGAGGGCTACATCCGCATCGCCATGGTCGAAAACGAGCAGCGCGTCAGGCAGGCGTTCCGCAACCTTGACCGTGTGCTGAACCGGCCCGTGGCGAGCCGCGCGGGATGAGGCGGATTGTTGATTGGTGAGGGTTGAGTGTTGAATGGAAAACAAAAGCGCCGCGATCTCGTGATCGCGGCGCTGTTTTTTGTGTTCGCATCAACAATCAACAATCAAAATTCAATCGACTGTCCCCATTCCATCGTCAGCGGCCCGGGCGGGGTCGTGGTGAAGCGGGCCTTGACGTAGATCGTCACATCATTGCCCGCCTGCACGCCCTTGCGGCCAAAGCGCGGGGCGCCGCTCTTGATCACGCCGGTGTTCTGCGTGATCGTGATGAGGTAGATGTCCTGACCCGCCTTGAACTCCTCGCGCTTCTCGAGCATCTCCAGGCCCATCGGCTCGCCGATCTCCAGCGGCGGGGCGTTGTTCGCGCTCCGCTTGGCCGATCCGAGCCGCACCAGTTGCTGCGGGTGGCTTGCGGTCGGGAGCTTGATGACCAGCTCGCCGCCGTCCATCGGCATGGCCTGCTGGAAGAGCGTGCGCACCTCGGGCTGCGCGGCGTCGCGGGTCCATCGCTCCATCCACACGCTGCACGTGTAACGCTCCTGCGGCATGTGGAACTTGAACTTCCACATCCACAGGTTCAGCACATCCGCGATGTCCTGGCCGTCGAGAAGCGCCTGCTCGATCTCCATGACGTCGGCGCGCTCGGCCGCGGGTGTCGGAGTCGGAGTGGCGGTGACGGGATCAACCGGCTTGGGCTTAGGGGTGTTGATTGGCGCCGGCTCGACGGTCGCATCGGCCGGGCGTGGGCCGCCGCCCTTAATCCCGAAAAACACAGCCGCCACCGCCGCCAGCAGCACCACCGCCATGAACGCGCTGAGCATTTGTGAACGTGCCATGCGGCCATCTTAACCGCGCCGGGCTCCGCTTCAAACAACCGCGGCACGCCGCAGCGCGTCGAGCACCGCCCCGTGTAATCCCCCGTTGCTCACGATCACGCCCCGGTTCTCGCTGAGCGTCGGCCCACGCGAAAAATCCAGCGCCTTGCCGCTCGCGTCGGTCACCGTCCCGCCCGCCTCCGTGATGACCAGGGCGCCCGCCGCGTGATCCCAGATCTTCTCGACGTAACCGGCCATCGTCGGAAGCCGCAGATAAATGTCCGCCTCGCCGCGCGCGACTACCCCATATTTCGCCTGGCTGTCCATCCGCACCGGTGCCGCGGAGATGCCGAGGTTCTCTGCGATCTTCGCCGCTTCACTGTGGTTGCTGTGGCCCGATTCGACGGATTCGCAGAAACGCGCTGACGAGGAATTGGCCGTGTGGCTGACACCTATGCGGCGCGGCGATTGACCGGGTCGCAGCGGCTGCGTGAACGCGCCGCCTCCGCGCACCGCCGTGAAGATCGCGCCAATCTCACCGCCCGGCCCCGGCAGGTTCGGGCACGCCAGCGCGGCAACCGTCACCCGGCCCTCCACGATCAACGCCAGCGCGATCGCGTACTGTTCCTTGCGGATGAAGCCCTTCGTGCCGTCGATCGGGTCCAGCGTCCAGAATCGCTTGGTGTAGACCGACGTCCGGTTGTGATCAATCCAGTTGCACACCGCCGCCGCGTCCGCCTCGGGCCGGATCGTGTGGACGTTCGTCACCACTTTTTGCAGCAACTCCGCATGGTCCGGCTCACGCAGTGCCGCAGAATCCTCCTCGGCGATCACCGCGTCGTTCGGAAAAGCCTCCGCCAGCCTCCGGCACACCAGCGCCTGCGACCCGTAATCCGCCACGGTCACCGGGCTCTTGTCCTTCTTCTGCAGCACATCGGGCGTGATCGCCGCCTGCACCGTCCGGCAAAGCCCCGCCGCCTCACGCGCCGCGTCCAACGCCACCTGCAATTCGCGCTCGTATGCCAATGCCATTCTCCTGTGAAATGCGAGCATAACCCCCGTTTTTCAATCCGCCAAACATCGCCGTTGAAGCTCCAGCCCATCACGGACCGATAATGCAAAGGCATGAGCGTCACGCCCGTCATCCTGCTCTCCTGCGGCGGTCTTCGCAGCATCGTCGCCTCCGCGATCCTCGCCCAGCGACCCGGCACCGCGTCCGTTACGACCGTTTTCTACGACGACGGCCGCCCCGCGATGTCGCACCGCCGCGCCGCCGCGATGCGCCAGGCCGAGCACTACGAATTTTCCCCGCCACTTGACCTTGCACTTCCGCGCGTCACGCAGAGCGGCGCCCCCGGCTCGCCGCGCTCGCTCCGCCTCATGGCTGCGATGGACCTCGCTCTTCACACCGGCTCTCCGCGCATCATCTGGCCCGTCCAGGTCGGCGAAGATTTCACCGCACTCGCTGCCGTCGCCGAGAGCATCCTGATCCTCCAGCAGCTCACCAAGCTCGAATCGGGCCGCACCGTCGCCGTCGATACGCCGCTGCTGGAACTCACCGACGCCCAGCTCATCCAGATCGGCGCGCAGATGAATGTGCCCTGGGACCTCGCACATTCCTGCGACACGCCGCCGACCTCGAAGTCCGCCCCGCACCCGTTCTGCGGTTCATGCCCCGGCTGCCAGCGCCGCCACACCGCCTTCGAAGCCGCCGCCATCGAAGACCCGCTCACCGTCACCGCGACCGCCGGTAAACCGCATTGAATCAATTGGCGTGCATGATTTTCCCCTGTTCGTTACGATGTTTTCATGCTTGATCCCAACACCATCGCGTCACGCATCGACCACACGATCCTCAAAGCCGAGGCGACCGTCGCACAGGTCGACGAGAAAGTCGCCGAGGCGATCACGCACAAGTTCGCCAGCGTCTGCGTCAATCCGATCTTCGTGCCGCATGTCCATGCCCGCCTCCGCGGCTCAGGCGTCAAGACCTGCTGCGTCGTCGGCTTCCCGCTCGGCGCGAACTTCGCCGCCATCAAGGCCGGCGAAGCCGCGATGGCCGTCTCTCGCGGAGCCGAAGAGATCGACATGGTCTCGCACCTGCCGTACTTGTTGGCCGGCGACCTGGATTCCGCGCGAGCCGAGATCATGGAAGTCGTCTACGCCGCGCGTCAGGTCCGCAAGGAAGTGATCGTGAAGGTGATCGTCGAAAGCGCCGCACTCGCCGAGGGCGTGTCTGCCGAGGTGTACGAGCAGCGCATCGCCACCGCCTGCCGCGCCGTCCGCGAGGCCGGCGCCGACTTCATCAAGACCAGCACCGGCTTCCACCCCGCCGGCGGTGCGACCGTGGCGACAATCCAGCTCATGCGCAAGCACGGCACCGGCCTGAGAATCAAAGCCTCCGGCGGCATCAAGACCGCCGCCGACGCCCACGCCATGTTCGAAGCCGGCGCCCACCGCCTCGGCTGCTCCGCCGGCGTGACGATCATCGCCGGCGGAACGTCGAAGGCGAATTACTGATTTGCCCCATACAGTCAGCGATTGATCACACGTGCTGTGGCAGTGCGACACTCTTGCCGACCGCCTCCGCGACGCGGGCGAGGACGGGCATCAGTTCCGCGAACTGCGGGATGCTCAGCGACTGGGCACCGTCGGACCATGCTTTCTTGGGGTCGTGGTGCGCTTCGAGGATCAGGCCGTCGGCGCCGGCGGCGATCGTGGCGCGGGCCATGGCGGGGACGAGGTGGGCGTGGCCGGTGCCGTGGCTCGGGTCGCCGATCACCGGCAGGTGCGAGCGGTGCTGCAGCTCGGTGATGGTCGCCAGCGAATAGGTGTTGCGTGTGTGAGTCTCGAACGTGCGGATGCCGCGCTCGCAGAGGATCACATTTTCGTTGCCGTTGGCCAGCAGGTAGTCGGCGGCCTGCAGATATTCGTCAACGGTCATCGCCATGCCGCGCTTGAAGAGCACGGGCCGCGGCTGCTTGCCGCAGGCCTCGAGCAGCTTGAAGTTCTGGGCGTTGCGCGTGCCGATCTGCAGGCAGTCGGCGTACTTCGCCACGAGCTCGACATCGGTCGGCGTGACAACCTCGGTGATGATCGGCAGGCCCGACTCGGTGCGGGCGAGTGCGAGCATCTTCAGGCCGTCTTCGCCGTGGCCCTGGAAGGCGTAGGGATTGGTGCGGGGCTTGAAGGCTCCGCCGCGCAGCGCGCTGGCGCCGGCGTCACGCAGCATCTTGGCGGTCGAGACGATCTGCTCCTCGCTCTCGACCGAGCAGGGCCCCGCGGCGACGGGGATCACATCCCCGCCGAAGACGCAGGTCGCGCTGAGCTTCACGAGCGTCTTGCCGCGTTTCACCTCCTTCGCCGCCATCTTGTAGGGCGCGAGCACCTTGAGCGCCTTCTGCACGCCCGGCAGCGTCTCGAAAAGCGCCGGATCTTTCTTACGGTCATCGCCGATCGCCGCGACGACGGTCAGTTCCGTGCCCTTGATCACGTGCTCCTTGCAGCCCATTTCGCGGATCATCTGGATCACCTGTTCAATCTGCTGCGGCGTGGCGGTCGGTTCCATGACGATAATCATCGGTGTGCTCCTGTTCGCGTGGGCGTGCCTCTAAACAACAAGCCCCGGTGCGGTCATCGCATCGGGGCTGAGTTTGATCTGCTGCAAGGTTCGAATTACAGCGTGCCCGATGCGTTTTGCGGGGTGGTAAACCAAAAATAGAAGTAGCGGGCGCTGTGCATGGATTCATTATGGCACAGAAATGAGGGAGGTCAAGGGAAAGTGGGGGAGAATGACGAATGACGAAATTCGAATGACGAATCAAATTCCAATGACGAAATTCCAAGGGAAAGCCCCGACCCGAGATTGCCGCACGAGTTGATCATTGGAATTTGGAATTTGATCATTCATTCGTCATTCGAATTTCGTCATTCGTCATTTCCATCTACAATTCCCGGCATGAGCATCCGAGTCGCGATCATCGGGCCGACGGGTTACACGGGCTACTGGCTCATCGAGCTGTTGCTGCGTCACCCCGAGGCGGAAATCACCTACCTGGGCACCGCGCGCGATGCGCTGCCGAACATCGCCGACGAATTCCCGTCGCTGATGGGCCGCTGCGAGCTCGCCGGTCGGCCGATCGATCCGGCGGCGATCGCGCGCGAGGCCGACGTCGCTTTCCTCGGCCTGCCCCACAAGGCGGCGATGCAATACGTCGGCCCACTGCTGGCCGCGGGCCTCAAGGTCATCGACCTCTCCGCCGACTACCGCCTGACCGACGCCGCGCTCTACGAGCGCGTCTACAAGGAAACGCACATCGACCGTCCGAATCTCGGTCACGCCGTCTACGGCCTGCCCGAGCTCTTCGCCGAAAAAATCACCGGCGCCAAACTCATCGCCAACCCCGGCTGCTACCCGACCGCCGCGGCCCTGGGCATCGCGCCGCTGCTGCAGCGCAGCCTCGTGAAGTCCGCGGGCATCATCATCAACGCATCGAGCGGCGTCAGCGGCGCCGGTCGCTCCGCCAAAGCGCACCTGCACTTCCCCGAGGTCAACGAAGCCTACTTACCCTACGGCTGCGGCGATCACCGTCACCAGCCCGAGATCGAGCAGACGCTCAGCACCGTCAAGGGCGAAGCGATCGGCACGCTCTTCGTGCCGCACCTGCTGCCCATCGACCGCGGCATCCTCGAAGCCATCTACATGGACCCGTTCGACGATGACGTCACCGAATCGGACCTCTACGAAGCGATGCTCGACGCCTACGAGGATCAGCCGTTCGTGCGCGTCCGCAAGACGTACCCGAATGTGAAGCACGTGCGCGACACGAACTTCTGCGACATCTCCGTCCGCCTCGCCGGCCCGCCGACGGCGCGGAAGGTCGTCGTCTTCAGTGTGATCGACAACATGCTCAAGGGCGCCAGCGGCCAGGCCGTGCAGAACATGAACCTCATGTTCGGCATCGATCAGCGCGTGGGACTTCTTTGAAGGCAATCGGCGGGCGAGCCCGCCGGCTAAATAATTCCAATTTCTTCACACCGGCGCGAGCACTTGGGCGCTGCGGCATGGCAGGTAGAGCTGCACGCTCTGCTGCCGGTTGTACATCGGCACGTCCTGTTTCCAGTAGAGCACGCCCGGATCGACCAGGCCGAAGCCCTCGAACTGTTTGTCGTCGGTGTTGAGCACAACCTTGTAGCTCGCCGGATCGGGCACCGGGATGCGCAGGTCGGTGTACGATTCGGTCGGGTGGAAGTTGAACACAAACACCAGCGGCCCGCGGCGGAAGACGAGCTGCCGGGTGTCCTCGTGCAGCATGAGCTGCTCGATGAGCGGATCGCTGAGCAGGTTGTATTCCACGTCGAGCTGCTGCATCGCCTTGTCGAATTCGTTGAGACCCTTGTAGCGCAGGAAACCGTTGTCGGCCAGCGACCACTGGCGGCGTGTGTAATGGTGCGAGTAGTTGTTGCCCTCGCGCGGGAAATCGACCCATTCCGGGTGGCCGAACTCGTTGCCGATGAAGTTGAGCCAGCCCTCGCCGCCGAGGCTGAAAGTGATGAGCCGGATCATCTTGTGCAGCGCGATGCCGCGGTCGATCACCAGACTCTGGCTCCCGCGGTTCATGTGCGTGTACATCTCCTTGTCCATGAGCCAGAACGCGATCGTCTTGTCGCCGACGAGCGCTTGGTCGTGGCTCTCGGCGTAGGCGATGTGCTTCTCACCGTGCCGGCGGTTGAGCATCGTGCCGTAGATCTCGCCGAGCTTCCAATCCTCGTCCTGCTTCTCCTTGAGCAACTTGATCCAGTAATCCGGCAGCCCCATCGCGAGTCGGTAATCGAAGCCGATGCCGCCTTCGTCGATCGGCCGCGCGATGCCCGGCATACCCGACACGTCCTCGGCGACCGAGATCGCATGGGGATTCACGGTGTGCAGCAGCGTGTTGGCCAGTTGCAGATAGACCAGCGCATCGCGGTCCACGTTGCCGTCGAAATACTGGCCGTAGTTCGTGAATGTTTTGCCCAAGCCGTGGTCGTGGTACATCATGCTCGTCACGCCGTCGAAACGGAATCCGTCGAAGCGGTACTCTTCGAGCCAGAAGCGGACGTTGCTGAGCAGGAACCGCTGGACCTCGTATTTGGTGTAGTCGAAAAGCAGCGAATCCCATGCGACGTGCTGGCCGCGCGGGCCGGCGTGGAAGTACTGGTAATCGCTGCCGTCGAAGAAGCTCAGGCCCTCGTGCGTGTTCTTCACGGCGTGGCTGTGCACCACATCGAGCAGCATGACGATGCCCATGCCGTGCGCCGTGTCGATGAGCTCCTTCAGCTCCTCGGGCGTTCCGAAGCGCGAAGAAGCGGCGTAGAAGCTGCTCACGTGATAGCCGAACGAGCCGTAGTACGGATGCTCCATCACCGCCATGAGTTGGATCGCGTTGTAGCCCAGCGCCGCGATGCGCGGCAGCACGTTTTTCGTGAACTCCGAGTATGAGCCGACTTTCCCCTCTTCCTGCGCCATGCCGACGTGCGCCTCATAGACACGCATCGCGCCTTTGATCTGCGGAACGCGGTGGCGGAACTGATAGGGCTGCGGCGGGTTCCAATACTGCGCCGTGAAATTATTCGTCCGTGGATCGCTGACGACGCGCCGCGCGTACGCCGGGATCCGGTCCATGATCCCCGCCTTGCTGATCACCTGCACCTTGAGCAGGCTCTGATGCGTGAGCTTCGTCGCGTACTCGTCATCCGGCAGGAAGATGCTCCAAACGCCGTAGGCGTCGCGCACCATCGGATGCGTGAATCGGTTCCAGCCATTGAAGTCGCCGATGAGCTTGAGCTGCAGCGCCTCGGGCGCCCACTCGCAGTACCACACGCCGGGCTTGCCCTCCGACTTGCCGCGGTTCAGGCCGAAGTAGTGGTGGCCCTGGCTGATCTGGCCCAGCAGCCCGCCGGTCGCGTCGAACTGCGACAGCGTCCATTTGTACTGCGCATAGCGGTCACGCAGCGCCTGGGCATGCGGCTCAAGATAGGGGTCACGATCAATGAGGCCCGTGCCGTCGTCACGCTTGGCCAAGGGGGTGCTGCTCATAAATCTCCGGTTCGTCGCAAGGGCCGGTCGTCTCGGCCGAAACACCGCTGAAACACCGATGAATCACGGCCTCCAATTGTCGGCCTTTTCACACCGATGTAAAGCGGCAAGGCTTTTATAGCGGGTGCCACGGCCAGCGCAGGCTCTGCAGAGTCGGCCGTGTGCCTTGGCGCACACCGTGAAGAACACGGCCGACTCGAGGGCTCGCTGGCCGTGGCACCCAAGGCAAGCGCTGCTAAACTCCCCGCCGATGGACACGGCGAATTTTATCGAGCGGCGGCGGGGCGTCATCATGGCGATCCGCCGCGAAGACGGCCGCTGGCTCTGCATCCGCAGGGCCGCCGGTGTCCCACGCGCCCCGCTGAAAATCGGAATGCCGGGCGGTGAGATCGAGCCCGGCGAGTCGCAGGAAGCGGCAATCGCGCGCGAGATGATGGAAGAACTCGGCGTCGCCGCCCGCGCTATCCGTCTCGTGTGGGAGATCGACCTGCCCGATCGCCCGTGGCGGCTCCATGCGTGGCTCACAGAGATCGACGCCGTCGAACTTCGTCCCGATCCGCGCGAGGTCGCCGAGGTGATGTGGCTGACCGCCGAGGAAGCCGCCGCGCACCCCGAGGCGCTGCCGACGATGCCGGCGCTGATGGAAGCGCTGGTTCATGCCGTCGCTGAATAAGAATCGCAATTCGGTTGTTACGCCACTTCAACAACCGTCGGTTCAATCGCCGGCACTTTTTTGGCTGCGCCGCGTGACATCGAGAGCATCAATATCGCCCACAGACAGAGCACGATGTTCTGCACCGGCAATTGCAGCGGGAGTTTCAGGCTGTAGATCAGCGCGACCGCCGGGATCCAGACGCCCCAGTTGGCCAGCAGCGTCGGCAGGACGTAACGCGCATACCAGCCCGGGGAAAGCCGCCGCCGCGTCGCGCCGAGGTCGCGCCCGCAGTCGTTGAAGAGGTAGGCGAGCGTCGTCACCGGCACTGCCCAGATCACACAGTAGATGAACTGATCGAAAAAAGTTTTGAGGAGGATCGTCGTCCATTGCGGGTTGTCACCGAAGCACTGGGCTTCGAGCTTGTAGAGAAATTCGACCTCGATGCCCTTGAGACCCCAGAAGAATGTGAGAAACAGGAGCGTGGGCCACGGTGCCGCGCGACGTGTCGAGGGCCGCAGCTGCTGGATGATGATGGGGATCGTGCCGCCGAAGAGCGCGGTCGAAATGATGGCGAAGATGAGGCCGCGCTGTTCGCGAAATCTGGCGAGAGCGTCGAGCGATTCGGTGAACGCGGGGAGCGTGTCGTAGCTGACGACGATCGCCAGGGCGACGGCGATCAGGGCGAGGCCGGGGCCGAGGTTGGCGCGTGCGGCGGCGAGGCCGAGGCGCAGCGGGTTTTCGTGTGAGGCGGTTTGCATGGATGACGTGGCGGGGCGGCGGTTACTGTTTCGGAGTGGGCGCCGGAGTCGGCGCGGGTAGCGGGGCAAGGGTTTTGATGGCGTCCCGGGTGATCGTTTCGAGATCGTCCGGCGGCGGGGCGGCGGGGCGGACGATTTTGCCGTTCATCTTGGTGTGCGTGTTCTGCGTGTCGCCGCCGGTGGCGAGGATGAAGCTGCCTTCGAGCAGGCCGGCGTCGTAGTTGTTCGATTTGTTGCCGTCGCTGCCGAAGTGGGCTTCGAGCATCGGCATCCATTTGCCATCGGCGGTCTGGATCCACTCATTGCCGAAGCACGCCACGCGCGCCTGCTTCGCGGTTTCGCGGTTGCGGCGGAAATCCTCGATGAACGAGTAGTAGCCGTGGATCTGTTTGCCCTTGCTGATCGTGCTGAAGGTGACGAGGCGTTTCCACTGCTTGACCTCGTGCAGATAGAAGTAGCCGGTGTACGCCGCGCGGTCGCCGTCGGCTTTGACGGTCACGAGGAAGCGGCACGTCTGGCCGACATTCCAGTCGTAATCGAACATCGACTTGCCACCGGTGCCCTCGCCGCCGAACCTGCTGACGACCACATTTTCGCCGGCGTCGATCGCCTTGACGCGCACGTCATCGGGCACCGCGTTGCGATCGTTGCCCTGGTGCTGATCCCAGATCGAGAAGATAACGACCTTCTTGCCGTTGCCCAGTTCCTGGATGCCGAAGTAGCCGGCGTTGAAGCCGCACACGGCGAAATACGTCGCGGGCACGGACTTCTCGACGGTGCACTCGTTGTAATACGCCACGCTCGCCGGCCCGCTGTAATTCAGGTAGACCGAGGTCATCGGGTCGTTCGGCCCTTTCTCCTCGGCGAGGACGGATGCGCCGCCGAGTGTGCAGAGAAGCAGGGCCGCCGCCGCGATGAATTTCAGAGTGCCGTACATGGGTTTCATTATGGGTGAAGTGTAGGGAACAAAAAAGCCCAGGGACTCAAGTCCCTGGGCTTGTTTCGAGCGGAGGTCGATTTTCAGCCCTTGTTCCAGGTCTTGGCGCCGTACACCGCGGCGTCGCCCAGCGTGTCGGCGATGCGGAGGAGCTGGTTGTACTTGGCGTTGCGGTCCGAGCGGGCGGGGGCGCCGGTCTTGATCTGGCCGCAGTTCGTGGCGACTGCGAGGTCGGCGATCGTCGCGTCTTCCGACTCACCGGAGCGGTGGCTCATCACGGCGGAGTAGCCGTTGCGCATCGCGAGGTTCACGGCGTCGAACGTCTCGCTCAGCGTGCCGATCTGGTTGACTTTCACGAGGATCGAGTTGGCGGTCTTGGTGTCGATGCCGCGTTTGAGGAACTTGGAGTTCGTCACGAAGAGATCGTCGCCGACGAGCTGGACTTTATCGCCGAGCTTGTCGGTGAGTTTCTTCCAGCCTTCCCAATCGTTCTCAGCCAGGCCGTCTTCGAGCGAGCGGATCGGGTACTTCCTGCACCACTCGGCCCAGAGCGTGACCATGTCATCGCTGCTGGCGATTTCCTGGCTGCTCTTGAAGAATTTGTAGCCCTTCTTGCCGTGCTCGGCGGCCTCGTTCCACAGCTCGCTGGCGGCCGGATCGAGCGCGACGAAAATCTGCTCGCCCCATTTGTAGCCGGCCTTGTCCACGGCCTGCTCGATGATCTTCAGCGCATCCTCGTTGCTCTTGAGGCTCGGGGCGAAGCCGCCCTCATCGCCGATCGCGGTGGAGAGGCCCTTGTCGTGCAGCACCTTCTTGAGGGCGTGATAGATCTCGACGCCGGCGCGGAAGCCGTCGGCGAAGTTGTCGAAGCCCCAGGGCTGGACCATGAATTCCTGGAAGTCGACGGTGGAGTCGGCGTGCTTGCCGCCGTTGAGGATGTTCATCATCGGGACGGGCAGCGTCTTGGCGCCGGTGCCGCCGAGGTAGCGGAACAGGGGCAGGTCGAGGCAATCGGCGGCGGCGCGGGCGACGGCCATCGAGACGCCGAGCAGGGCGTTGGCGCCGAGCTTCTTCTTGTTGGGCGTGCCGTCGAGGGCGATCATCTTCGCGTCGATGGCTTCCTGCTCACGCGCGTCCATGCCGAGGAGCTCCTTGCCGAGCACGCTGTTGACGCTCTTGACCGCCTTGAGCACGCCCTTGCCGCCGAACACTTTCTTGTCGCCGTCGCGGAGTTCGCAGGCCTCGTTCTCACCGGTCGAAGCGCCGGAGGGGACGATGGCGCGGCCGACGGTGCCGCAGCCGAGCGTGACCTCGACCTCGACGGTGGGATTGCCGCGGCTGTCGAGGACCTGGCGACCGTAGACCTTCGTGATTCCAAAGCAGCTCATGGGATTTTCTCGTGGTTGAAAGGGCGGGGGATTGTGTTGGAAAACGCGGGTTTTTCCGGGGCAATTGAGGGCGAGATTGTACGGGAACGGTTTCAAGTTTCAAGTTTCAGAGATTTGTGGGTTAGAATGTCCGCGTTCCATTTCACGACTGGAGATTCCATGCGAGCCCTTGCCCTGTTCATCGTTGCCTCGGCCCTGATGGTTGGGTGTGACACGCTCAAGACCAGCGATGAGGACATTGTCACGCTGTCCGACCGCGAGATGGTGACGGCGCTGAGCGAGAAGGACGTGACGATCGTCGATGTGCGGAAGCCCGAGCAGTTTGCCACGGGGCACATTCCGCACGCGATCAACATGTACCTGCCGACGATCCGCGCTTCAGATGAGCGGCTGGCGGGGGCCAAGAAGATCGTCGTCTACGGCAAGGGCGGGACGGACCCGCTGTCTCAGGCGGCGACGAAGCGCATGCTCGCGCTGGGGTACGTCGGCGTGGTGGAATACAAGGGCGGGATGCGCGTGTGGGAGACGACGGGGCAGGCGATCGAGAAGTCGACGGCGCCAGCGGCAGCGCGGCCGGAGACCGCACCGCAGAAGTGATGCATGAATGAGAAAACGAGGAGCGCTAAGCCGCAAGCGGCGGAGAGTATCACGCGCTGATCGTCAGACCCTCTTTGACGCCCGGCTCGGTCATCGACCAGGGGTTGAGCAGCTCGTCGAGCTTCTTGGGGTCGAGCAGCTTCTTTTCCAGCGCGATTTCGCGGATGGTCTTGCCTTCCTTGTGTGCCTGCTTGGCGAGTGCGGCGGCGTTGTCGTAGCCGATCACGGGGGCGAGGCTGGTGCACATCATCAGGGACTGATCGACGAGAGCGGCGCAACGCTTGGGATCGACCTCGAGGCCGTCGAGCAGGCGGGTGCGGAAGACGTCGGAGACGTTGGCGAGCAGCTTGATGGATTCGATGATGTTGCGGGCCATGACGGGCATGGCGACGTTGAGGTCGAGGATGGATCCGACGCCGCCGAAGCCGGCGGTGGTGATTGCGGCATCGTTGCCGATGACCTGGCAGGCGACCATGACGACCGCCTCGCAGATCACGGGATTCACCTTGCCGGGCATGATGGACGAGCCGGGCTGGATGGCGGGGAGAATGAGCTCGCCGAGGCCGCAGCGCGGGCCGGAGCCGAGCCAGCGGATATCGTTGGCGATTTTGGAGAGACTGACGGCGACGGTCTTGAGCTGGCCCGAGGCATCGACGACGGAGTCCTGCGTGGCCTGGGCTTCGAAGTGGTTGCGGGCTTCGATGAATTTGCAGCCGGTGTCCTTGGTGAGCTGCTTGCAGACGAGGCCGGCGAATTTCGGATGCGTGTTCAGGCCCGTGCCGACGGCGGTTCCGCCGAGCGCGACCTCGGCGAGGACCTTGAGCGCCTGATCGACGCGCTCGATGCCGATCTCGACCTGCGCGGCGAAACCGCTGAACTCCTGGCCGACGCGGATCGGCGTGGCGTCCATCAGATGCGTCCGGCCGATCTTGACGGTCTTGTCCCACGCCTTCGCTTTCGCCACGAGGCTCTTGTGGAGCGCGACGAGCGCGGGGCGGAGCTTGTTCTTGAGCAGCACGACGGCGGCGATGTGCAGCGCGGTGGGGAAGGTGTCGTTGGAGGATTGGCCGTAGTTGACGTGATCATTCGGATGCACCGGATCGCGCGAGCCGATCGGCTTGCCGGCGATCTGCGAGCAGCGGTTGGCGATGACCTCGTTGGCGTTCATGTTGGTTGAGGTGCCCGAGCCGGTCTGGAAGACGTCCACAGGGAAATGCGCATCGAGCTTGCCGTCGGCGACCTCGGTGGCGGCGCGGATGATGAGATTTGCCTTGGCGACCGGGACGGTCTTGAGCTGCTTGTTGGCGGCGGCACACGCGGCCTTGAGCAGGCCGAAGGCGTGGATCACTTCGGCGGGGACGGGCTGACCGCTGACGGGGAAATTGAGCACGGCCCGCTGCGTCGACGCGCCGTAGAGCGCATCGGACGGGACGGTCATCTCGCCCATGGAATCTTTTTCGATACGGGTGCTGGGGCTGGCCATGGCATCATCCTGAGCAGGGGGTGGTAGTGGGGTGATGATGATATGGAGACGACGGAAAAATTCAAAAGACCAACCCGCGCGCAGCTACGCAGAGCCTTCGCAATGCGGGGCTTTCAAGAGGGGAGTTGGGAGCGGTGCAGAATCACTTCGCCTGGAGCGGGGAGATGACGACGTCGTTGCGGCCGAGGCGATCCTTGGCCTTGTTGGCCAGCTCGTAGGTATTGAACTGGCCGGCCTGGACGAGATAGAGCTTCTGCGGGCCGCTGGCGTTGTTGACGACGACGCGGGGCTCGCCGAGGCCGGTGGCGGTGATGGCGCCCTTGAGCAGCGAGGCGCGTTCCTCGGCGTTCTTGGGGTCGGTGTAGGCGCCGAGCTGGAGCGTGAAACCGGTGGACGCCAGACGTTGGCGCACCGCCTCGCGCAGGGCGGGATCGTTCGACGTCCGGACGGCGATGGCCAGTTCGCTCTTGCCATCGGCCCAGCGGCCGAGCTTCTGCTGTGTGACGCCGGCGTAGAAATGGGCCTGGGCGAGATTCTCGCCGTCGAGGCGGGGGAGCGAATCGTTAAAGTAGCCCAGGGCTTTTTCGTACTGGCCGCGTTCGGAGTGGATCAGGCCGAGTGTGGCATTGGCCGGGCCGGAGATCTGCTTGTCGCTGTTGGTTGTCAGCGGGGCGAGGAGGCGGACGGCCTCGGTGGGGCGGTCGATGCGATAAGCGCTCATGCCTGCGATGAATCGCATCTGGTTCTGCTCGGTTCCGCCGGCGCTGTCCACCATATTGTTGGCATCGGCGTAGCTCTTCTCGTATTCGCCGCGGTGGTAGGCATCGAGGATCCGCTCGCGCGAGATCGACGGCCCGCAGGCGGCGAGGCCCGCAACGGCGACGCAGAGCAGTGCGAGCGTGGAGAGACGGCGTAGACGCGGGAGTGTGAGACGCTTCATGATCATCATCGCTCGCAGGGGGACAGCTTTATCCGGCGCAGTTCGGCGGTTATTGTAACCGGCCGGTGCACTGCGTCACGTCATGGTTCATCGGACACCGACACGCCTTTTCACGAGAGATACTGAGTGCAGACGATGCTTTGGCCCATCCTGCGGACCGCCTTCGCCCACCCCATGCAGGTCGCGGTCGTCGATGATCAGCGGAGCTGGCGGTACATCGACCTCGTCGCCGGGGCCTTTCACCTGGCTGAAAAGTTGCAGGCGATCTCGGCAAGCCGCAACATCGGCGTGATGCTCCCGACCGGCGGCGCGTTCCCGATGACGCTGCTGGCGACCTGGCTGTTGGGCCGAACCATCGTGCCGATCAACTACCTGCTCTCACCCGAAGAGCGGCAGTACATCATCGACGATTCCGAGATCGATACGGTTGTCACCGCGAGCCTGATGCTCAATCATCTGCCGGGCGATCCGCCGAAGAATGTGAAGCTCGTCAGGCTCGATGAAATGGAGTTCAAGGGTGTTCCGCCGCTGCGCTGGCCGCCGATCGCCAGGGCCGACGATGTCGCCGTGATCCTCTACACCTCCGGCACGAGTGGCCGGCCCAAGGGTGTGATGCTCACGCACGCCAATCTCCGCTTCGATTGCGAGGCCTCCTGCATCCACGTCGGCCTGACCAGCGCCAACACATTCCTCGGCGTCCTCCCGCAGTTCCACAGCTTCGGCCTGACCGGCCTGACGCTCCTGCCCCTGAGCATCGGCGCCAAAGTCGTCTACACCGCGCGCTTTGTCCCGCGGCGCATCGTCCAGCTCATCCGTAAGCACCGCCCGGACATCATGATGTTCATCCCGTCGATGTACGCGGCCCTTCTGGGAGTCAAAGACGCGACGCCGGACGACTTCACATCGATGAACCTCGCCGTCAGTGGCGGAGAGCCGCTGCCGCGCGATGTGTTCGACCGTGTGCAGGAAAAATTCGGTGTGCGGCTGCATGAGGGCTACGGCCTGACCGAGACGTCGCCGATCACATCGCTCAACGCCGTCAACGGTTTCCGCCGCGGGTCGGTGGGGCGTGCCATTCCCGGCGTCGAGATCGCGATCTTGGACGATGCCGGCAATAAGCTCCCGATCGGCTCCGAGGGCGAGATCCTCATCAAGGGCCCACACATCATGAAGGGCTATTTCAAGATGCCCGAACTCACCGCGCAGGTGATGACCGACGAAGGCTACTTCCGCACCGGCGACTGGGGCAAGGTCGATGCGGACGGGTACATCTTCATCACGGGCCGCAAGAAGGAGATGCTGATTATCGCGGGGGAAAATGTGTTCCCGCGCGAGATCGAAGAGGTGCTTAACGACCACCCGAGCATCAAGGGCTCAGCGGTGATCGGGCGTCACGATCCGCTGCGCGGCGAGCTTCCGGTCGCGTTCGTCGAGATCGAAGAGGGCGCGACGTTTGATGAGGATGCGCTGCGTCACTTTTGCCGAGAACACATCGCGGGGTTCAAGGTGCCGCGCGAGATTTATCTGATGAACCCGCTGCCGCGGAATCCCACGGGCAAGATTCTGCGCCGGCAGCTTGTTGACGAACTCAAGAAGATCGTCGCTCGGCCGGAAGCGGCGTCCAACGAACAGGCGTGATTCACATGGCAGAGCCGACACAACCGATCCGCGTCACGGTCTGGAACGAGTTCCGCCACGAGAAAAGCGATGAGGCGGTCCGACGGATTTATCCCGATGGGATTCATGCCTGTATCGCGGTGGGATTGTCGAAATCGCTCGGTGCCGCAGCGCATGTCGGCACCGCGACGCTCGACGAGCCGGAGCACGGCCTGACAGCCGAGCGCCTCGCGGAGACCGATGTACTGCTCTGGTGGGGTCACAAGGCGCACAGCGAAGTCGCCGATGCAGTTGTCGATCGCATTCAGCAAGGTGTGCTGGAAGGCATGGGGCTGATCGTGCTCCACTCCGGGCATTACTCGAGAATCTTCAAGCGGCTCATGGGCACGGGCTGCGGCTTGAAATGGCGCGAAGCAGGGGAACTGGAGCGCATCTGGGTCGTCAACCCCGGCCACGCGATCGCTGACGGCGTGCCGAGCCATTTTGAAATTGCACATTCCGAAATGTACGGCGAGCTTTTCGACGTCCCGCCGCCCGATGAATTGGTCTTCATCAGCTGGTACGAGGGCGGCGAGGTGTTCCGCAGCGGCTGCTGCTGGACGCGCGGTAAGGGCCGCGTCTTCTACTTCGCCCCAGGGCATGAGACGTATCCGATCTATCAGGATGCGAATGTGCAGCGCGTTTTGGCCAATGCAGTGCGCTGGGCGGCGCCGTCGCTTGGCAGCCCGTACATGTTCAACGCGGCAAACGTGCCGAATCCACTGAGTCCGATCCGCGGCAAGTAACGTGTTTTGAATGGTTGTGGGGTTGCACAAACCGTTCGTCTCACGACAATGGCGGCCTACAAACCCCGTTGGAAAGGTGAATCATGGCTGCCGCGAAAACTCCGAAATATCTTCCGTCCCGTGCCGGTTTCGTTCCTCCCGGGCCGAGTGTTCCGAATGTCGTCAATGTGATCGTCGAGATCCCCAAGGGGCGGCGGTCCAAGTTCGAGCTCGACAAGGCGACGGGCATGATCAAACTCGACCGCTATCTCTATTCGTCCCTGATGTACCCCGGCGACTACGGCTTCATCCCGCAGACTCTCGCCGAGGACGGCGACCCGCTGGACATCCTCGTGATGGTCAACGAGGCGACGTTCTCCGGCTGCCTCATTGAGGCGCGTCCGATCGGCCTCTTCAAGATGACCGACCGCGGCCAGAACGATTACAAGATCCTCGCGGTGCCCAACAACGACCCGATCTTCGCCGAGTTCCACGACCTGTGGCGCGTCCCGTCGCACTTCCTGCGCGAGGTCGAGCACTTCTTCGGCACGTACAAGCAGCTCGAGGCCGCGACGGTCGTGACCCAGGGCTGGGAGCCGGCCGACAAGGCGAAGGATTACGTGCACCGCTGCATCAAGGCGTACAACGAGAAGCTCAAGGGCGCCAGCAAGGGCCGGCGGACGGGCGACAAGAAGCTCGTCGAAGAGATCAAGAGCAACGGCGGCAAGATCAGCGGCAAATCCACCGGCGGACGCGCCAAGTCCCGCGGCAAAAAGTAACCCCCGTTCTCACGGCATCGTGTTAAAGCACCGGTCCCCGGCGTCGCCGAGGCCCGGGACGATGTAGCCTTTGTCATTCAGGTGGTCATCGATCGAGCAGCAGTGGACGACGATGTCGGGGTGGAGCCCGGTCAGGTGCTCCAGCCCCTCGGGTGCGGCGAGCAGGCAGAGCATCTTGATGTGCGGCACGCCCCATTTCTTGAGCGCGCCGACGGCCCACGCCGCCGACCCGCCGGTGGCGAGCATCGGGTCGACGACCATCGCCACGTCCACCGGGTTCTTGCGCGGCAGTTTGTGGTAATACTCGATCGGCGTCAGTTCCTTCTCATCGCGGTAAACGCCCAGGTGCCATATCTCCGCCTCGGGCAGCAGTTCGAGCACGGGCGTGACCATGCTCAGGCCAGCGCGCAAGATGGGCACGACGGCGATGCGCTGATTCAACCTGGCGCCGTCGGTCTCCGTGACGGGCGTCGTGACGCGGACGGGTTGCGTCGTCAGTTCCTGGCATGCTTCGCAGACGAGCAGGAAACTGAGCCGCTGCACGAGGGCGCGAAACTCCGACGGCGGCGTGGCGCGGTCGCGCAGCTGCGTCAGGTGATGGGCGACCAGCGGGTGCTCGATTCGGCGGACGTTCTGCATCCCCTGCTCCTGTTAATGACGTGCGACGGCGTGGCTATTGTGCGTCCTCTCCACACGGAACGCCACCGCCCCGGCCATCGTCAAAATGTGGGTGAAAATACCCAGTTCCCCAACCCTGATCTGCGGCTCAGGTCAACCCAGACCCCCGCGTAGCCGTATTTTTATCCAAATAATGCCGTTTATGACGTTGGCACGGGTTATGCGACTGTGGGGGTAGAGGAGCGAGAAGCCACACCTGTACCGGCCTCCACGATCGAGGGCGGAGCAGGAAAGAGAGCGGCGGGGAGATCGCCGGCGGTCGGACCTCACATGATCGCCGGCCCCGAATCACAGGCTCCCGGCCGTCACGCTCCCTGGGAGGGGAGGCAGATGGACCGGGGGCAGGAAAAGCGTGAGTGTCGTCCCACCACGACGCTCGTCAAAACCGCCGATGACGCAAGTCACCGGCGGCTTTTCTTTGGTCGCATGGCCGGCGCCGACGCAGACCGGCGTTCATATCACCGCTTAGATTTGGTAACCTGCTCCACGCTCCTCAACACGACGGGCAGCGGAGCACAGGAGTGATGCGACCTTGATCCAGAAAAAAATCGGACTCCTCGGCGCACCCGGCGTGGGAAAGACCAGCCTCGTCCGCCGTTTCGTCCACACCCTCTTCGACGACAAATACCTGACGACGATCGGTGTCAAGGTCGACAAGAAGATCGTCCGCGTCGGCGACGCCGATGTCACGCTCATGCTCTGGGACGTCGCCGGGGCCGAGGAGCATTTTTCCGTTCCCAGTTCCTACATGCGCGGCGCCGCCGGTTATTTGCTCGTCATCGATGGCACCCGCCCGCCGACGCTCGAATGCGCCGCCGAGATCGTCGAGCAGCTCGACCGGGAACTTGGCCCGATGCCGTTCGTCCTCGTGCTCAACAAGATCGATCTGGCGGACCAGTGGAAGATCAACGACGCCGATCTCGCGGCTCTCACCGGTCGCGCGCACGCCGTGATCCGCTCCAGCGCCAAGACCGGCGAGGGCGTCGAGCAGGCGTTCATGGAACTCGCGGGCGAATTGATCCGCTGAACTGCGATACTGCGGCGAACACTCAAATATCGAAAAATGTCTCCGCCCGTGCGAGTTCGAATCGGCGATCGCCGTTGGCAGCACTGCGGGCCAGGGATTCATCGAGCCAGTTGCGCTCGGACCAGGTGCGGTTGGGGTCGTGGTGACCGATCAGCGTGTGCTTGATACCGCACGCGCGGGACATCTCGATGACATCCTCGATGCAGCTGTGGCCCCAGCCGACCCGTGAGATCGCGCCGCTGTCGCCGATGCCCTGCAGCCCGTCATATTCGGCGCGGAGATACTGGCCGTCACGGTAGAGCAGGTCGGCACCCTTCGAGTGCGCGATGAGCCGCTGCTCGGCCTCGCGGCTCCGCTGATAGTCGGGGTGATCCACGTCACCGTGGCGCAGCTCGTGATCGGTGCAGAAAACGAAGGCGTGTCCGGCGCGCTCGATGCGGTATGCGAGACACGGCGCCGGGTGAAACACCTCGAAGGCGGTGATCGTAGTGGAGCCGAGCCGGATGGGCTTGCGGAGATCGTGCTGCACGCTGTGCAGGCCGGGGCCGTCCTCGTCGATGGCAATCGGATTGCAACCGATGTCGCAGGAATAAAACTTCGCGGGCATGATGCCGAAGAAGATCGGCGTCTGCACGCCCTGCACCGTGCTGGCGACCTGCCTCGAAAAAATGCCCAGGTTGTAATCCAGCGCCCGCAGGAATTGCGTGTTGCCGTGGATGTGCAGGTGGTTGCGAGGATCGAAGCAGACCGCCGCCTGATCGAATCCCTCGGTGTGATCGAGGTGGCTGTGGCTGCCGAAAATGTAGAGGTGACGCTCCGGCCATTTGTCCCACTTCACCTGCAGATCCCGCGCACAATTGCGGAAGCCGCTGCCGCAGTCGAGCACGATGTCGTGCCCGTCGGCCGTCTCGATCCACACGCACGTCGTCCACCCGCCATAAACGCGCGGCTCGGGGATCTCGAACTTGGCGGCGTACGCAGCCAGCGTCTTGGAATTGATCGGCCCGCCGAGAATCTGCTCGACGGTCTGCCCGATCACGCCGCGATCGTCGGCTTTCTTCGCGATGTCCTCGAACACGGACTTGAGCAGTTCGTTCTCGAATCGTTG
>JAYVTU010000046.1:0-41499 GCA_043788485.1 Planctomycetota bacterium | reverse complement strand
CAAGACACACTGGTCTGCGAGGACGCCGACCAGTGGCACCCGAGCGTAGGCACGTGCACGAAGTCCGCGCCGTTGTCATCATGGTACGCATTGCGCCCGCCCGATCGCCAAGGAGAATCCCATGGACACGAACCAGGCCGCCGACGACGTCAAGACGCTCAAGAAGGTCTCCATGTTCGAGCGGATGAGTGATGCCGACATCGCCGCCGTGCGCGAGGTGATGAACGTCAACCGTTTCGCGCCGGGCCAGATGATCATGCGCGAAAACGAGGAGGCGACCGAGTTCCACGTCATCGTCTCCGGCGAGGTCGAGTTCCTGCTCAACGATGCCGACGGCCAGGAGATGCTCGTGGACAAGGGCGGTGTCGGGGCATTTTTCGGCGAGCTGTCCATGCTCACCGGCCAACCCCGCCTCGCACACGTCCGTGCCAGCGAGCCCGTGCGCACGCTCTCGCTCAGCATGCCCAAGCTGCAGGAGTTCATCATCAAGCACCCGCCCGCCGGGATCGATGTGCTGACCGCGATCGCCCATCGGCTCTACAAAACAGACAAGATGCTGCGCCAGTCCGTCAGCCGCAACGTCAACGAGGTCATCGAGGAGGAGCAGACGATCGGCCAGAGGATCGCCGACGGCTTCGCGGTGACGATGGGCTCGTGGATGTTCATCATCGTGCAGAGCACGATCCTCGCCTTCTGGGTGATCTGGAACGCGATCAGCAGCGTGCCGCACTGGGACGAGTACCCGTACATCTTCCTCAACCTCGCGCTCTCGTTCCAGGCTGCGTACGCGGCTCCGATCATCATGATGAGCCAGAACCGCGCGTCCAACAAAGACCGCATCGCCGCCGAGGTCGATCACCAGATCAACATCAAGGCGGAGATCAAGACGGGCCTGATCATGGCCCGGCTCAACGACCTCGAACGCTCCATGCACTTCCTGCATCAGGAGCAGTGCGCGATGTTCGATAAGCGCAACGGCCCGACGTCGTGATTCTGATTCGGGTGCCACGGGTCTGCGGTTCCTCCGCAGCCCCGTGTGTTCTTCCGCTTGCGTCTTATCGCTCAGGGGGAGCGCTAAGCCGCAAGCGGCGGAACGCCGATAATGCTGTGACGCGATGGTCTCAATGGAAAATACGACACAATCAGCATCGCCCGGCGCTCCGCCCGCCGAGACCGCGCCGCCGACGCCGCCTCGCGATCCGTGGTGGAAGCGGCTCGCCTGGGCGGTCTATGGCAATGCGCCGCCGCAGGTCGCCGATGCCGTGAGTTTCGCCCAGTATTATCTTGCGGCCTGGCGGAATCGAAGCCTGCCGCTGGCGATCCTGCGCGGGCCGAGCCGCGCCGGTAATGGCGTCACCGCGACCGTGCTCGCCGCGGGCAAGCCCAACAATGTCGAGTTTCTCATCGAGCAGATCTTCGCCGAGCCGCCGACGCGCGAGGAGATCGGGCAGACCCCGTGGTGGTCGCTCCGCCGGCACGTCGAGGAATGGAAATCACGCGTCGATCTTACGGTGGCGCGTGTTCCGGTCGTCGTCGCGCCGCGCGTCGCGGGGAGCGATAGCCTGATCACGCCCGAGTGGCTGACCATGCACATCCCGGTGCCGGGCGACGTGCAGGACCTGAGCCGTGCGTCCAAGAGCTTCGCCGATGACATGCGACTCATCCGGCGCAACGGCCTGACATCAGAGATCGGCTCGCTGGACGAGCTCGACTATTTCTACGAGCACATCCACGCCCCGTTCATCCGCATGAGGCACGGCCCGACCGGGACGATCTTCAGCGCCCGCCGGCTCCGCATGATGGCGCGAGGCGGGGGGATTGTCTGGATCCTGCGCGACGGCCAGCGCATCGCCGGACTTCTCATTCAGAAACGCGGCAAGTGCATGCGCGCCCTGGTGCTCGGCACGGCCGGAAACGATTACGCCCACGCCAAGGCCGGCGCCATCGCCGCGCTTTATCTGGCGACCGTCGAACACGCCCGCCAATGCGGCTGCCCCGTCATCGACTTCGGCGGCGTCCACGCGTCGCTGACCGATGGCCTGTTCCGCTTCAAGCGCAAGTGGGGCGGCAGGGCGATGCTCAAGCCCGACAACCACTTCGCGTGGACCCTGCACTGGCAGCGATGGAACCCCGCCGTCGCCGATTTCCTGAACCGCACCAGTCCGATCTTCGCCGACGGCAAAAATCTCGACGGCCTCCGCGTGATGGACGACAAGCAATCCATCAAAGACATCCAGTACCTCTCCTGGACCCCGGGCCTGCGTCAGTTCTACATGCTCAACCCCGCCGGCTGGCCCGCGGCGTCCACCTCCGAGCCGCACACGACGTTGCTGGGCCCGGTGGATGAGACTTTCAGCTCGGCGAAGCTGCGCGAAGCGATCACCGAAAATCAGCCCCGCCGGCTCCCGCCTGCGGCTACAAAAGAAAATCCCTGATAGCCGCAGGCGGAAGCTAGCGGGTCGTCAGCGCTGAGGCGTTGTTGAAAACAGGTTGTTTAAAGCGTTGCGCAGTTCGGCAAATTGGAACTCGAATCCCATGTCGCGCAGGCGCTGAGAAACCAGGAACCTTCCGTAGAGGGCCAATTCGGGATCGGTGCGCATCAGCAGCGGAGCGCCGAGGCGGACCATCCACTCGAACGCGGGCAGGCCGATCGGCATCCGCATGGCCCGGCGCAGCTCCTTCATGAAGAGCCGCTGCGGTACGGGATTGGGCGCGGTGGCGATGTAGGCGCCCTGCATGGTGGCGTCGGTCAGCGCGCGTTCGAAGAGGCGGTTCATGTCGGTTTCGTGGATCCAGCTCATGCCTTGTGTGCCCGAGCCGACCGTTCCCCCGAGCCCGAAGCGGACGAGTGTGCGCAAGCGCGAAAGCGCACCGCCGCCGGCGCCGAGGTCGCGGCCGATGACGAAGCTGGTACGAAGAATGACCTGGCGCTGTGTGGGCAGGGCGCTGGCGTGGAAGGCACCTTCCCACGCACGGCCGACCTGAGGGGCGATGCCCATGCCGAAGGCGGAGTCTTCGGTGCAGGTAACGGTCGGCGGGTCACCGTAGATGTGTGCGGTGCTCATCTGCACCCAGACGGGCGGTGGCGTGTTGATGCGGCGCATCGCCTCACCGAGGGCCCGGGTCGATTCGACACGCGAGCGGAGGATTTCGTCGAGGTGATCGGAGGACTTGATGCAGTCCACGCTTCGGCCGACGAGATTGACAAGGCCATCGGCGCCGTCGAGATCGCGTTTCCAGTCGCCGATCGTGCGCGCGTCCCAGGGGGTGTGGCGCCAGTCACCGGAAATCGGCGGGGCGTTGCGGGAGAGCAGCGTGATGCGGGTCCCCGAAGCCGCGAGATGTGTGGCGAGCGAGACGCCGAGAAATCCGGAACCGCCGGCGATGACGACGCGACGCAATGGGGAGGGGTCAGACATGCGGGCAAACTAAGGCAATGCGGATGGGGTGGCAATTTTTTCTTGAGATTCAAATGGTTCAAATTTTGAGAAATGGATGACAGGGGAAACACGCCGCAAGCGGCGTCGCTAAACGGGCAGGGGGAATTGAGACGGAAATTTATTTGGGCGCGCACAAATGTGGTTCGAAAACCGGACGTCCGGGGGGTTTCCCGGATGGGCTTTTGCAAGTATTGGGATTCGAGGGCTTAAGGCGCGGAATCGGGGGTGTGGGGGAGGGGGGAAATATGTCCGGTCGACGGGGTTGTGCGCACGGACGTGACCCGCGGGGATTCGGCGGACCTCATCCCCGGGCTTGGGATCAGCCGACGCGTTCCTCTTTGAGTTGGCGGCTCATGAGGCGGCTGATGCCGTGGATCGGGTCCATGCCTTCGAAGAGGACATCGTGCACGGCTTCGGCGATGGGCATTTCGACGTCGTGCTTCTTGGCGAGTTGGATGACGGAGCGCGTGGTGGCGACGCCTTCGACGACGCCGGCGATCTGCTTGAGTGCGTCGGGGAGCTTGATGCCCTTGCCGAGGAGTTCGCCGCAGGTGCGGTTGCGGCCTTCGGGGCTGAAGCAGGTGGTGGCGAGATCGCCGACGCCGGCGATGCCGAAGAAGGTGTCGGGGCGAGCGCCCATGGCGGAGCCGAGGCGGGTGATCTCGGCGAGGCCGCGGGAGAGGAGCGCGGACTTGGCGTTGTAGCCGGCGTGCAGGCCGTCGATGATCCCAGCGGCGATGGCGATGACGTTCTTGGTGGCGCCTGCGAGCTCGAGGCCGAGCAGGTCGGGATTGGTGTAGACGCGCATCCACTGCGTGGTGAAGAGCTGCTGGACGTGGCGGATGAACGCTTCATCGGGGCCGGCGACGCAGACGGTGGCGGGCAGGCAGCGTGCGAGCTCCTTGGCGATGGATGGACCGGAGATCGCGGCGATGGTGCCGTGACGCGGACGGTTGGCGAGGCGGAAGGTGTCTGCGATGGTTTGGGTGGGGCGGAGGAGCGTGTCGTTCTCGATGCCCTTGGCGACGGAGACAATGGGGATGGATTCGCCGACGCGTGGGGCGAACTTCTCCCACACGCCGCGGACGTACTGCGTCGGGATGGCGGAGACGACGAGCGAAGTGCCGGCGAGTGCTTCGTCGAGATCGTTGGTGAGCTCGATGGATTCGGCGAGCGGGAATTCGGGGAGATATTTGTCGTTGCGGCGCGAGCGCTGCATGGCTTCGACGTGCTGTGCAAACGGGCCCCACATGATGACGGATTCGCCCTTGGCGTCGAGGAGCATGGCGCAGACGGTGGCCATGGCTCCGTCGCCGAGGATGGTGATGCGTTGGGACATGGCGTGCGCTCCTTGGTTGAGTATTAGAGCGGAGCGCGGCGAAATGCTCAATGACCCGCGGCGATGGTATACTTGCGGCCCTTACCTTTTGGGGCGGTCATGGAACGGCTGGAGAAGCTTCGCCAGAATATCTGCAGCGTGTTCATGGGCAATCGGTCGGCGGTGGACCGCGTGATCGTTTGTCTGCTTGCGCGGGGTCACGTGCTGATCGAGGACGTGCCGGGCGTGGGCAAGACGGTGCTCGCGCAGGCGCTGTCGCGCAGCGTGGATTGCACATTTAACCGGTTGCAGCTGACGCCGGATATGCTCCCCGCGGACATCCTGGGCGTGACCGTTTACAGCCAGGATTCGCAGCAGTTCACGTTCAAGCCCGGACCGATCTTCGCCAACATCCTGCTCGCCGACGAGATCAACCGCACAACGCCGCGCACGCAATCCGCGCTGCTCGAGGCGATGAACGAAGGGCAGGTTTCCGTCGATGGGCAGACGCGGAAGCTCGAGCCGCCGTTCATGGTCGTCGCGACGCAGAATCCCTTCGAGTTCGAGGGCACGTACTTCCTGCCCGAGAGCCAGCTCGACCGGTTCCTGATGCGTGTGCACCTCGGTTATCCGAGCACGGACGACGAGGCACGGATCATCACGCAGCAGCCGTCGCTCAACGCGCTGCACAATCTTAGGCCCGTGATGAGCCGGGAAGACGTGATGGAGCTGCAGGCCCGCGTGTCGCAGGTGAAGCTCGATGCGGCGCTGGTCGATTACATCATCCGCATCGGCGCCGCGACGCGGGAGAACGAGCAACTGCAGATCGGCGTCTCGCCGCGCGGCACGCTCGCCCTCGCCCAGGCGGCCCGCGCCACAGCGCTGCTCAACAAGCGCGACTATGTTGTGCCCGATGACATCATCTCCAACGTCATCCCCGTCTGCGCCCACCGCGTGATCGCCCGGACGTACATGCACGACGGGTCGCCGACGACGACAAGCCGGATTATGCAGCAGGTGATCGAGACGATCGCTTCGCCGGCGTGAGCAGTTAAGTTAGCGATATCGATTAATAGCTTGCGTGATCTTCCGCTGCACCGCGATCGGTCTGCGGACCATCACCCAGTACGCGGCGGGCAGGTCGGAGCCGGCGGTTGAGAAGCTGATCGTGCCCAGGCCGAAGAGGCGCTCGCGCAGGCTGAAGAGCAGGAACATGTGCTGCAGCGACCGCAGCTCGGTCTGGAAGACCTGCACGCGGATCACGCCCTCGATGCTGATGATGCGTCGGTCGGTCAGCACGTACGTGCGGCTCATCCACTCCAGGAACTGCCAGATCAGCCTGACCATCGCCAGCCCGATCGCCAGGCCGATCATGCCGTCGGTGTTGTAGCCTTGCAGGTTGAATGTGCGCTGCACCCAGAGCATCGCCGCCGTGACGATCGCGATCACGCCCAGCGACTCGAGGCTCGAGAGCACGATGTACCAAACGCTGGGCTTGAGCAGCAGGATGATGACTTCGCCGCCCTGCAGCAGGTCCTCGCGGAGCATCGACGCGGCGCGGTCCAGCGGCAGGCCGAGCACGGGCTCCGCCGGCTCGCTCTGCAGCGATGGCGATCCGCTGGTGCGCGGAACGGGTGATGGGTCGGGCTGGTCGATCAACGGATCGCCTCCGCCTTGAGTGTCACGATATCCGGCAGGTTCCGGTAGTAACCATCGTAGTCCAGGCCGTAGCCCACGACGAATTCGTCGGCGATCTCAAAGCCCACATATTCGGCCTTCACCGCCATCGCCGACGGGATCTGCTTGCGGAGCAGGGCGCAGATGCGGATCGACGCGGGGTCGCGCTGCTGCACCAATCCGCGCACCATTTCGATCGTCTTGCCGGAGTCGAGGATGTCATCGAGGATCACGACGTGCTGGCCCGCGAAGCTCTCGGGCATGTTGCCCTCGATGCGTGGCCCCTGCGTGGACATCGCCTTGCCGGGGTAGGAACTGACGGTGATCAGCTTCAGGCGCAGCATGAAGGGCATGTGACGAATCAGGTCCGACAGAAAGATCAGGCTGCCGGTGAGGATCGCGATGATCGTCAGCTGCCGATCGGGATCACCGCTGGCCCGCATGTCCTCGGCGATCTGCAGCGCCATCGCCTCGACGCGTTTAGCAATTGTGGCCCGATCGATCAGCACGCGTTCGATGTTGTTGCGCATGGGAGAGTTTCAGTTTTGCGGTTTCGGGTTTCAAGTTTAGCCGCGACCCGAGTCTTCGAGGGGAGCGCTGGCCTGCGGCGCTGATCGAGGTCACGGCGCCGATGCCCTGATCCCCACGGCGATCTCCAGCATCCAGTACGCGACGGGCGCCACGAGCAGCGGCGAGTCGAGCACATCGAGCACGCCGCCCATGCCCGGGATCAGCGTGCCGGAATCCTTGAGGCCCGCGTCACGCTTGAAAAGGCTCATCGTCAGGTCGCCGGCGTGGCCTACGATCGCCAGCAGCGCCCCGCCGACCGCGGCCCAGCGCGGGTCGTAGCGCTGATGGATGAGTGTGAGCTTGTGATCAACGGTGCGGTAGACCGCGGCGAAATCGCTGTGCTCGGAGATCGTGGCGAAGAGGTATGCGACGAGCGTGGCGAAGGCGATGCCGCCGAAGAGGCCCTCCCACGTCTTACCGGGACTGAGCCACGGGATGAGCTTATGTTTGCCGATCGCCCGGCCGGTGAAGTACGCGCCGATGTCGCCGGACTTGGTGATGAGCAGCACGGCGAGCACGACCCACGCCGAATGCCAGCGACGCATCGCGAGGTAGAAGCCGGCCATGAGGCCGAGGTACGCGACGGCGAACATCGTCGCCCCCGCCGCGGCGACGACGCCCTCGATCCGCATCCATCGCGTCTGCCAGAGCGGTGTGATGAGGAAGCAGCCGACGAGCACGCTGGCGATGATCGCCACGCCGGTCGGCGCGTTGAGCGTGCGCGGCATGACGAAGATTGTGATCGTGCACGCCATCGCGGCGATGCTGATCAACCAGGGCTTCGTCTCGATGCCGTTGTTGCGGAAGATCGTTGCCAGTTCGCGCACGCAGAGGGGAATGAGCACCATGAGCACGATGCATAGCAGGATCCCCGGCGGCGGCTGCGTCCGGCCGCGGAAGAGTTGCTGCATCGTTTCATTAAGCGGGATGCGCTCCAAAGCGCCATCAGCCCAGAATAGCGCCAGCACAAACGCGATTAGCGACGCCCCGGAAATCAGCCGGTATTTCAGCATGCGGGCAGTGTCGTGTCTGGAACGTATGTTCGCAAGCGGTTAGACGCCGCCGAAACGGCGCTGGCGCTGGGCGTAATCCCGCAGCGCCTCGTTGAGATGCTCGGCGGTGAAGTCGGGCCAGAGCGTTGGGGTGACCCAGAGCTCGGCGTAGCTGATCTGCCAGAGAAGGAAATTCGAGACGCGGAAGTCGCCGCCGGTGCGGATCAGCAGGTCGGGGTCGGGCAGGCCCGCGGTGTAGAGGTGCGAGGAAATCGCCTGTTCGTCGATGTCCTCGGGACGGAGGTTGCCGGCGGCGACGTCGGCGGCGATCGCCTGCACCGCATCGGCGATCTCGCGGCGCGAGCTGTAGTTCCAGGCGAGAGCGAGCGTCATCCCGGTGTTGGCCGAGGTGATCGCGACGGTCTCGTCGAGCTTCTTGAGAAGTCCGGCGGGGAGTTCGGCGCGGCGACCGATGTGGATGAGCCGGACGTTGTTCTCCATCAGCAGCGGCAGTTCCGCTTCGAGACGCTGGCAGCAGAGTTCCATGAGGAACTCGACCTCCGCGGGCGGACGCTTCCAGTTCTCGAGGCTGAAGGAATAGATCGTCAGGGCGCTGATGCCCACGCGGGCGCACGCGGAAACGATCTCGCGCGTGACGTGCGCTCCGCGGTCGTGACCGAAGAAACGCGGCTGGTTGCGCTGCTGGGCCCAGCGCCCGTTGCCGTCCATGATGATCGCGATGTGACGCGGCAGCGGCGGGGCGGTCACGGCCTTGCCGGGCTGAGGAGATGTGGTGATCGCGTCCATGGAGATTCGCTTCAAGCTTCAAAGAATCGGATTTAACGCAGAGATCGCGGAGGCGGCAGAGTTCGCGGAGGAAATGCCATGAATTGTTTGGATTCAGCTATGTCTTCCTCTGCTGACTCTGCGTTCTCTGCGTTGAGTTCTTTTCCGAGTCTTCAGGAGCGGGTCAGGGTCTGCGAGCGCTCCGGGCCGACGCTGACGACTCGCACCGGGACACCGACGCTGCGCTCGATCATCTCAATGTAACGCTGCGCGGCGGGGGGAAGTTCGCGCCAATTCCGGCAGGTCGTGATGTCCTGCGAAAAACCCTCGAATTGCTGATAAACCGGCGTGATCTTCGCCAGCACGGAGGCGTCGGCGGGGAAGGCCTCGAGCGGGCGGCCATTGATGTTGTAGGCGGTGCAGACCTCGAGCGTCTTGAATCCCGCGAGCACATCGAGCTTCATGATGCCCAGTTCGGTCGCGCCGCAGAGCATCGCGGAATATTTGAGGACGACGAGGTCCAGCCATCCGCAGCGGCGGGGGCGGCCGGTGGTGGTGCCGAATTCGTGGCCGTTCTTACGGATCTCGGCGCCGATCTCATTGTCGAGTTCGGTGGGGAAGGGCCCGCCGCCGACGCGCGTCGTGTAGGCCTTGAGGATGCCGATCATGCGTTCGACTTTGCCGCCGGGAACGCCCGCGCCGGGGTAGATGCCCAGCGAGGAGCAGTTGCTGGACGTGACGTAGGGGTACGTGCCGTGGTCGATGTCGAGCATGCAGGCATTGGCGCCCTCGAAGAGCACGCGTTTGCCGGCCTTCATCGAGTCGTGCAGGAGCTGCGTCGTGTCGCACACATGCGGACGGAGTAGCTCGGCGAAT
This sequence comes from Planctomycetota bacterium, assembly GCA_043788485.1. GTDB lineage: Bacteria > Planctomycetota > Phycisphaerae > Phycisphaerales > Zrk34 > JAYVTU01. The sequence goes on along the minus strand of JAYVTU010000046.1, from coordinate 31,840 downwards.
TCGAGGTACTGCTCGGCGAGGACCGCGGGGTTGAAGGCCTCGAACGGCACTTCGGCCAGCTCGGCCAGCGCGCCGAGCATAGCGTTTTTCACCTTGACGATGTGGTGGACTTTTTCGGTGAACTTGGCGCGGTCGTACATCTCGCCGACGCGGAGCGCGGTCGAGCGGAGCGCCTTGTCGGCGTAGGCCGGTCCGATGCCGCGGCCGGTCGTGCCGATCTTCTTGCCCGCGCCGCTGGAGGCCGAGAGCACGGCTTCGTTGAGCGCATCCTGCACCTTGTGCCAGGGCATGACGAGGTGGGCACGGTCGGAGATGCGGAGGTTCGTTCCGACCTCGACGCCGCGCGAGGCGAGGCTGTCGATCTCCTGCAGCACGGTGGCCGGATCGATGACGACACCGTTGCTGACGATGTTCAGCTTGCCGGGATTGAGGATACCCGACGGGATGAGGTGCAGGGCGTATTTCTCTTTGCCGATGACGACGGTGTGGCCGGCATTCGCCCCGCCGTTGTAGCGGACGATGAGGTCGTACTGCTCGGTGAGGAGGTCGACGACTTTGCCCTTGCCCTCATCGCCCCATTGGAGGCCGACGACGCCGGCGTGGGGGGCGGCGTGCGTGGGGGATGCGGAAGCGGGCGAGGGTTCTACCGCGGTGTTGGACATATTCGAGGCTCTCCATGACGCCGGAATGGCCCGGAAAAATGATGGGCGGGCGCGCGGCGCAAGCGGCGATTATAGAGGGTCGGCGGGGAAAGTGGAAACAGCGGATGGCGCGGCGATTATTGGGGAAAACACGGCCCAAGGGCCGTCGCTAAACGGGGAACGAAGCAATGCGCAAAAGAAAACGGCTGACCTTGCGGCCAGCCGTTTCACTCCAATGTTCTCTCCGCGATTTCTTCTCCGACGCAGACGGGGTCAAACGAATTAGCGGTAGAATTCGACGATCAGGTTCATGTTGACGTCGAAGGGCACTTGATCGGGGGTGGGATTCGCGACGATGTTGCCGGTCAGGGTCGAGGGATCGAAGCTGAGCCAGGCGGGGACGTCGTGTCCGGCGAGGCTTTCCATGTTGTCACGGATGAGCTTCTGGCCCTTCTCCTTGATCGTGACGACGTCGCCGATCTTGATGGCGTAGCTGGGGCGATCGACCTTGCGGCCGTTGACGCGGACCGAGCCGTGGCCGACGATCTGGCGGGCCTGCCAGATGGTGCGGGCCCAGCCGAGGCGGCGGATGACGTTGTCGAGACGCTGTTCGAGCATGACCAGCAGCTGCGTGCCGGTGTTGCCCTTGGAGCGGCCGGCTTCGGCCATGTAGCGGCGGAACTGGCGCTCGAGGATGTTGTAGTGGTAGCGGAGCTTCTGCTTCTCGTTGAGACGCACGCCGTAGTCACGCAGGCGGCGACCGCGGTAGCCGTGCATGCCGGCGGGGGTCAGCTGCTTCTGGGTGTGCTTGGGCGAATCGGCGATGGGGACGCCGACACGACGGGAAAGCTTGACTTTGGGGCCTGTATAGTTGGCCATCGAATCTGCTCCGGTTGAATCGCGGACGTTGAGGGAAGCCACGTATTGTGACGGGAAGCGGGCAAAACGTCAAGTCACGGAAAGGGCTGTTTTTGCGGGGTGCGGCGGATTGATCCGGAGCGCCAGGCCGAAGGTGGCGGGAAATCAGTGCCCGACAGCCCGGTACAAATCCTTGGCCACCATGTTGATCGCGTCGATCTCGCCCTTGGTGTTGAAGCGGAAAAGGCCGATGCCGACGTGTGTGGCGGCTTCGATGGCGTCGGGGGTGAAGCCGCTGAAGGAGAACATCAGGGCACGCTCCGTGCCGATGTGCTTTCGCATCGCAAGCACGGCCTCCTTGTCGGCGGGCTTGCGGTCGGTCTTGACCTGCGCAGCGACGCCGCTGCCGCGGACGTCGATCGGATCGTCGGTGCCGATCTCCTTGCAGAGTGCATCGGCGAAACCCATGTATCGCATCCACGCCAGGGCCTGGGCCTCGGCGTCGCGCGAGGTGCGGATGCTGCGCAGCTTGGGCTTGAGCGGGCGGTGCGGGGCGGTGGCATCGGCGCCGGTGGCGGCGGCGGCGGGACCGCCGCGTGACATCGCGCCTCCACCGGGCGCGGCGCCGGCGGGCTGCATCGCATCAGCCGTCGCGCCGCTGCGCACCGTCACGGCGTGCAGCGCGAACTCCAGATCGGAAACCAGCTCGGTGTAGTTCGCGTAACGGTCGGCGGGGTCCTCCTGCATCATCTTGCTGATGATGCGTGCGGTGCCGATCGAGAGCGTGGGCTTGTATTTGAGGATGTCGGGCGGCGTGGTGTTGAGCCGCTTGAGCAGGATCTGCTTGATGGTCTGCGCCTCGAAGGGCGCTTCGCCGGTCATGATGTGGAAGAGCGTCGCGCCGAGGCTGTAGATGTCGGCCTTGAAGTCCGGGGGCATCTGCCGCACGAGTTCGGGGCTGACGTAGTAGGGCGTGCCGAGGATCTCGTTGCGGTCCTCATCGGGATCGACCGCGGCGTAGCCGAAGTCCAGCAGCTTGGCGTTGCCGTTCTCGTCGAACATGACGTTGCCGGGCTTGACGTCCAGGTGCAGCAGTCCGCGTGCGGTTGTGGCGCTCAGGGCGCTGGCGAGCTGGATGCCGATGCGCAGGCCGCGCTTCTCGTCCACGGGGCCCTGGTTCTCGAGCACGTCCTTGAGCGAGCCGCCGCGCAGCAGCTCCATGATGATGCACGGCTGGCCGCGGCGGGTGTCGATGGCGTAAACCTTGACGACGTTCGGATGATCCAGCAGCAGCAGGGCACGCGCCTCGTCGAGGCCGCTCTGCTTGCCGACGTCGGTCTCCTTCATGGCACGCATGACCTTGAGCGCGACGCGCTTGCCGAGCACGCGGTCCTCGGCCTCGTAGACGACGCTCGCCGTGCCCTGGCCCATGAGCTTGAGGATCACCATCGACCCGAGCTTCGCCGGGACGGTGTGCGTCTCACCGCAGCTTGGGCAGCGCACATCGGACAGCGCCTTGCACGCGGACGTGTCGATGCGGTACTTGCACCGCGGGCAGATCATCTCGTTGACGCGTTCGACCTGAAAGGCCATGACTTGAACTTTAGCGGACCGGTTGGGATTGGCAACCGGGCAGGAGGGGGATGTCGGGGCATAGAGCGGCCGGCGGTTGTGGAGCGGACGGGGCGGGGGCGCAGGACGCGGGGTGGCGCCGGGTTTAGAGACCGGCTGCCGGTGGGGGATTAACGCGGGGATGCGGGGCTTTTATGCCTTGGCGGATGTGGCAGAACGTGAGGCCATGGATTCCGCGATTTCCTCGTGCGACGCCGTGGCAATCTCGGGATCGGCCAGCGGTTCGGCGTCGATCTCGGGCTCGGGGCCGTCGGCCTGCGGCTCCTCGGCGGCCTTGGCGATGACCTCGTCGGCGAGTCGGCCGCCGGCGCCGACCTGATCGAACTTGACGGCCACGCGCCGCGAAACGCCCCGGATCGGCATCGTCACGCCGTACAGCACGTCGCAGGCCTGCATCGTCCGCTTATGGTGCGTGATCACGATGAAGTGCGAGTAATCCAGGAACGAGCGGATCACATTCGTGAAACGTTCCACATTCGCTTCGTCCAGTGCCGCGTCCACTTCGTCCAGCACGCAGAAGGGCGACGGCTTGGAGCGGAAGATCGACATGAGCAGGGCGACGGCGACCATCGTGCGCTCGCCGCCGCTGAGCAGGCGGATCGACTGCGGCTCCTTGCCCGGGGGCTTGGCGATAATCTCGATGCCCGATTCGAGCCAGTCGGTGTTGCCGTTCTCGTCGGCCATGAGCACGATGTCCGCGCGGCCCCCGCCGAAGATGCGGCGGAACAATCCGCTCGGCCCGGCGAAGTGCTCGCGGATCGTCTCGAAGCTCTGCTGGAACCGCGTGCGCGATTCGGTGTCGAGCTGCGTGATGAGGGCCTCGAGCTCGCGCTGCGCCTTGTCCACGTCCTCGATCTGCACACGCAGATCGACCTCGCGCTTTTCAAGGTCCGCCAGCTCGTTGATCGCGTCGAGGTTCACGCTGCCCAGCCGCTCGATCTTCTGCTTGAGGTCCGTGATCTCCGTCTCGACCGTGTCCCAGTCGATGTCGCGGGCCTCGTATTCCTTGTAGGACTCGGCGATGTCCAGCGAGAGCTGCTCCGCGGCCCGTTGCTTGACGCTGTCGGTCCGCACCTCCAGCTCGCGCTGCGTCACCTGATGATTGTGCACTTCCTGCTCGACGCCTTCTGCTTCGTGACGCAGCTCCTTCACCGCGAGATTGAGCGCCGTCATGCTCGCGTCGACGTGCTCGATCTGCTCGCCGAAGTTGGTGAGCTTGAGCGTGAGATCTTCGAGGTCCAGTTCCGCCTGTGCGATCTGATCGGTCGCCTCGTCGCGCGTCGCTTCGAATTCGCTGACGCGGGAGCGCAGGTGCTCCAGGCGGTCGGCGATCTGTTTCACCTGCCGCTGGGCATCGGTGTACGCGAGTTCCACCTGCCGCAGCTGCTTCTGCGCCGCGGAAAGCTGCTCGGAATTCTTGCCGGCTTCAACTCGCGCGGCGGTCAGCGCCTCGGCGGTTTCAGCGGCTGCCGCACGCACGGTTTCAAGCTTCTGCTCAAGCTCTGCGGCTCGTGCCTTCGACGCAATCTGCTCGGCCTCGAGCGCTGCGGCGTCGCGGGCACGGATCTGCTTCTTGTCCGCCGCATCATGCAGCTGGCGGTGGATCTGCTCCACCTCCGCGGAGATGACCGGCTGCTCCTTCTCGATGCGGGCGATGCTGTGCGCCGCCTGCTCGAGCTTGCTGGTCAGTTCGACGCGGATCGTGCTTGCTTCGTAGATCGCCTGACGCAGTTCCTGCTGCACCTTCTCCAAGTGCGCGGCCCGGTCGGAGAGCTGCGCAAGGTGCGTCTGATCGGAGGTGATCGTGTCGTCGAGTTCCGCGATGCGGCGCTGCAAGTCGGCGAGTTCCGAACGGCGGCTGATCAACCCGCCGCCGCCGCCCGCGGCTCCGCCCTGCGGCCCTGCAACGATACGGCCGTCCGCTTCGAGCACCGCCCCGCTGGACGTGATGAACCGATATCCGACCGGCAGCGTCTCACGCAGCCGGATCGCTTCGGTCAGGTCGCCGACGACGAGCGTCCGGCCCAGCAGGTTCCAGATCAGCGGCGCGATCGCCGGATCGAAGCGCACGTGATCCAACACGCACTCGATGCCCGCCAGCGCCGGGTCGGCGTCGTGACGGATCGGAGGCAATTGATCGATGGCGACGAACGTGACGCGGCCGGCCAGCGTGGCGAGCACCGCCTGATTGGCGGCGGCATCGGTGAGCTTGTCGATGATGAGCGATTGCTGATGGACGCCGAGCGCCGCTTCGACGACCGCCGCGTGCTTCACATCCGCATCGACGAGGTCCGCGAGCAGGCCCCGCACGAATCCGAATTCCGCGTGCTGTGCCCGGCCCGAGGCCTTGCGCGCCAGCACCGCTTTGACCGCGTCATCGACGCCCGTCTGCTTCTGCTCAAGCTCCGCCAGCAGCGACCGCCGACTGTTGAGCGCGCTGCGCTTCTCACGCGCCCCGGCGAGCTGGCTGGTAAGCCGGCGCTGGGCGTCGGACAGATCGACGGCCGCGGCCTTCTGCTCTTCGAGCCTTGCTTTTTCGTGGTCGATCAGCGTGTGCGTGTCGGTCAGCCGCTGCGTCAGGTCATCACGGCTGGTCAGCAGGCCCTCAAGCTCCGCCGCGAGCTGATCGGATCGGCTCGTCAGGCGGTCGCGGTGGCCCAGCAGATTCTTTTCCTGGATGTCCAGGCTGTGGATCTGGTTGTGCAGCTCGGTCGTGCGGCGGAGCAAATTCACGACGCCGGCGCGCTCGTCTTCGAGCTTCGCCTGCGTCTCGTTGAGCTCATGCTGACGGGCGCGGTTCTGTTCCTGCGCCTCGGTGATGCGCTGGGCCGCCGCCTCGACGCGCTGCTGAAGCTCGGCGACTTCCGCGATGTGCTGCGCCTGCTGGGCATCGAGTTCCGCGAGGCGGGCCGCGAGGTCGGCGTGATGCTTCTCATCGCTGGCAATCTGCTTGGCTGTCTCTTCGAGGCTCGACTCGGCGAAATGCCTCCGCTGGATCGCCTGATCGCGCTCCGCGGTGATCTTGTGCTGCCGCTGCTCCAGTTCGCGCTGCTGCGAGAGCAGGGCGGTGCGCTCGGATTCCGCGGCCTGTCGCTGATCTTCGGCGGCTGTGAGCTGCGCGACGACCTTGCGACGACGCTGCTCCGATGTGTCGAGCTTCTCGGCGACCTCGCTGAGCTGATTGAAAAGCTTGTGATACTCGGCCAGCGCGAATTCGAGCCGCAGCTCGCGTAGGCGGGCGGAGTATTCCTGGAAATTACGGGCGCGCGTCGCCTGCACCTTGACGGAGCGGAGCCGGCGCTGCACCTCGTCGAGCTTGTCGCGGCAGCGCAGCAGGTTCTGCTGCGTGCGCTCCAGCTTGCGGGCCGATTCCTTCTTCTGGGCGCGGAACTTGGAGATTCCCGCGGCTTCCTCGAAGATCATCCGGCGTTCGACGGGGTTGCTCTGGAGCATCGCATCGACCTTGCCCTGCTCGATGATGCAGTAGCCGTGTGTGCCGATGCCGGTGTCGTAGAAAAGCTGGCGGATGTCGCGGAGGCGGGCCTTCTGGTTGTTGACGAGGTATTCGCTGGTGCCGTCGCGGAAGAGGCGCCGGGTCACGGAGCAGGTGTCGGCATCGACGGGCAGCTTGCGCGTGCCGCCATCTTCGATGGGATTGTCAAAGTGGAGCGTGACGCTCGCCATGCCCGCGGGCTTGCGGCTGGCCGAGCCGTTGAAGATGACGTCGAGCATCGCTCCGCCGCGCAGGCTCTTGGCCGACTGCTCGCCGAGCACCCACTTGATGGCGTCGACGACGTTGCTCTTGCCGCAGCCGTTGGGCCCGACAATGCCGACCAGCGGAGCGTTGAACGCGATGTCCGTTCGGTCCGCGAAGCTCTTAAAGCCGCTGAGTGTGATCTTGGCCAGACGCATGCGTAGGTGACCTCCTGTCGCGGCTAGAGCCCCAATCCTTGGGGCCGTCCTTCCTCAAATCCCGTTCCCATTCCCACGCCGACCTTGTAAGCAAGATCGGCCAACGGCGGGCATTATCCACAGAAGTTATCGGAGCCGCAACAGCGCTGGGGGTCTAAATCCCGTAGTTGCGAGGGGCTAAGGCGGCAACCTCTTCATAGCCGCGGGCCAACCGCTCGTTGAGCGGCGGCTAGGAAGAGGTTGGAGTAGTACAATGGGCACACTCTTCCATTCGAGGCGTTGATCATGCCCATCCTGAGCTGTCGTCGCGTATGGTTCTATTCTCCTGGTGACGAGCTCGCGTTTTTCACGTGGCTCAAAAGCATCGAGGCGGTTCGGAAGATCGAGGGCTCGGGTGACGCAATCCTGCTACACGTTTCCACCAAAATATCTGACGAATCATTGCGTGAACTGCTGGCAATCTTTTTGCGATATCGAATCGATTTGCCCCAACTCGCTCAGTTTGAGACTCCCAAAAATCGTGTTTGGTTTGCGGCTCCAAATAGGCGTTGGCACAAGCGCGTATTTCGGCTGCGCCAAGGAAATCGGTCATGAATAACGAAACCATCCGCGTCGGGCAGATTGGGATTCGGTTTCTGCTCGAATCGGCGGATACGAACGGGGCGCTGGCGATGTTTGAGTTCACGGTGCCCGTGGGGGCGCGGGTGCCGGTGCCGCATTCGCACAAGAGTTACGACGAGACGATTTACGGTTTGCAGGGCGTGATCACGTTCACCGTCGATGGGAAAGCGGTGCTGATCGGGCCGGGCGAAGCCTGTTTCATCCCGCGCGGGGCGGTGCATGGTTTCAACAACCTGCATCAGACGGACGCCACGGCGCTTGCGGTCGTGACGCCGGCGCTGATCGGGCCGGAGTTCTTCAAGGACGTCGCGGCGATCATTTCAGCGGGCGGGCCGCCGGATGTTGAGAAGTTGAAGGCGGTGATGGCACGTCACGGGCTTGTGCCCGCAAAGCAGTAAGCGGATGGTGAAGAGACCTGCGGGGATTCGGAGGAACCTCATCCCCGGGCTTGGCGGCGGCGGATTACTTGGGTTGCACGCCGGCTTTGATCGCGGGCTCGGATTCGGGGCGTTCGGCGGGTGGTGGGGCGGGGGCTGTGGGTGCGGGAGCGGGCGGGACGGTGGACGGCGGGCTGGCTGGTGCGGGTGGTGGTGTGGGAGTGGCGGGGGTGTTGGGTGATCCAGCGGTCGCGGGGGATGGAGTGGAGGTTTTGAGATCGTTGGTGGTTTCGGGGCGCTGGCCGCCGGTGTCGGTGATTCGGCCGCGCTTGATCTTCTGGATCAGGTCGTCCTGTTCGACTTTGAATGGGGCGTCGATGATGTTGCTCTTGCTCATCTGGTAGAGCGCGGTGACGACTCGGCTGTAGCTCATGCCCAGACCGGGGGCTTTGGAGTCGGAGTCGGGATCGGGCTCGAAGGCCATCACGCCGGCCAGGTAGCCGACGTTGCTGGGAATGTCGGCTTTGACGGGCTTTTCCATGCGGGCGCCGTGGTAGAAAAGGCTGACCTTGTCCGCTCCGGGCTCGCCGCGGAGCATGAAGTGGTTGTCCCAGATGGTGAAGAGCAGGGGCGCGGGAGCGGGCGGATAGGCGAAGCCCAGGCGGTCGCCGAAGACGACGACGCGGGGGCGATGCGCCCGGCTCACGTAGATCAGCGGCTTGCGGCAGGAGACCTGCGCGAGCTCCATCTTGTCCTTGAAGCCGAAGCGGCGGATCGAGCTGTCGTCACACGCCGCCAAGCCCTCATAGGCGGCGACGCGGACCATCGCATCATCCTCATCGAGCATCTCACGCAGGGTGCGGGCGAGTCGGATGTTTTCGGGCTTCTTCTGGAGGAGCTGGCCGAGCAGCGTGGTGGCCAGGACGCTGCGCGGGCCGTGGCCGCCCTTGGCGACGGCGATCAGGCCATCGATGCTGCGCAGGTCCACAAGCCGTGCGCCGGCCGTCAGCGCGGTGAGCTTGACGGTCAGATCGTCGCTGACATACAGCTCGCGGATCACCGGCAGGATGCTCGTGCCCAGCGCTTCCCACGTGTAGGCAATGTCGTCGGCGTACTGCTGATTCTTCGGGTCCTTGATGAGGTCGGCCAGCTCGTGGGCCTTGGCCTGCGTGAACTCCGTCGAGGGATTGAGGAACAGGTGGCTCAGCAGGTCGAGCATGCGCTGCGAATCACCCTGGAAGCTCTTGGGCACACGGATCGCGACGTTCACATTCGTCTTGGGGTCCGCGATCGGGGCGAGGTCGTTGGGCTCGGGTGGAAAGCGGCTATTGATGCGGTCGGCGATCTGGCGCGTCAGGCGGTAGCTGGGCTGCGTGGTGATGAGCTGGAGCGGGGTCTCCTCATCGACGACGCCGCCGCCCAGGACGTAGCCGATGCGCTGCTCGGGCGGCCTCTCGTCGGTGGCCTTGCCGGCGTCCTCGGCGAAGGGGTTGAGGAACACGGCTCCGTGGGCTCGGGCCATGTTGGATAGCGACGGGCGTGAGAGGTCGAGCCCGCCGGGGCGAAGGTCCAGCGAGTAGAGGTTGCCGTCTTCGAGGCTGCTCGTGGACGTCTGCGGCAGTGCTGTGACCAGCAGGTCGAAGCGGCTGCCACGCGTCGCGCCGGGCGGGATCACGCCCTCCACCATCACCACCGCCGTATCCATCGACGCCAGGAACCGCTCGGGGCTCGTCGCCTTGGTGCCCGTGTCATAGCGGCCGATGCCGCCCTTGGTGATCATGTCCAGGATGTACGGCCGCAGCGACGCCGGGCAATCCGGCGAGCCCGTGCCATTAAGCCCCGCGACGATGCCGTAGCCGCTGACCAGCAGCGGGCGATAGCCTTCGAGCGTCGCCACCGCGCCGATCGAGCCGCGCAGGAACTCCGGCCCGCGATACGCCGCCGGCGGCGGAGGCGGCAGCGGCTTCTCCTCCTTCGGCGCACACGACATCGCAGTCACACACACCAGCACCACCGCGCATGCCAACGCCACCGCGCGCCCCCTGCGTCGCCCCGCATCCAACCACCCCGCATGACAATCCACCGCACATGGCGTGTTCATAGGCTCTTCACTTCGCATCAGGTGTCCGCGTGCGGCTGCCCCAGCCCCGCACATCCCCCCGCGACCGCGGGGTTTCCAGGTAGGCCCAATCATCCTCATCACCAACCCAACCAAGCCCGCCCATTGTATCCACCACCCCCCGCAACCGCATCCGCCGCTTGCGGCTTCGCGGGCAAGTGGATCATCAAGCCACACCCAAATGGAGTTTGGAGTTAAGTGTTGGGAGTTAGCCAATCCCCTCTTGCCAACTCCTAACTCCCAGCCCCAAACCCCTACCACATCCGTGCGCACAAACCCGTCGACCGGACATATTCACCCCCTCCCCCAACCCCCCGATGCCGCGCCTTAAGCCCTCGAATCCCATCATTTGCAAAAACCCATCCGGGAAACCACCCGGACGTCCGGTTCCACGACCACATCTGTGCGCGCTCAACCGAATCCCGTCTCAAAATCCCCCCCGAAACGCGAGGCCTGGGCACTTTAGTGCCTAGGAACAACCAGCCACCTACCGATAGCGGTACACTGTCTGCGTGAAACGCCGGCAAACGATCTGGACAGCATTGATCCTCTGTATCGTGATCGTGGGCGGATGTGCCGCGGATCGCCACGCTGCAAAAAGCGAAACGCCCGTCAATGAAGTCATGATGTCCCCGGGGATGGGAATCATCGCCAACACGACGCAGGGGCAGATCGTGATTGTCGCCGGGGATGGTTTCGTGCGCTCCTTCACGTGGGAAGGCGCGACACGGTCCGTTGAATTGTACCCACGTCATTCACGCTGGTACGGCTCCCTCGGCCTCTATTTCCCAGGGCCGGGCGATCATTGGGCGGAGCATCGCGGGATCACGCGCGGCGTGTTGGAAGAAGGCGTGCAGCACTTCGGAACTCTCCCCGAAGCGATTCATTGGATCGAGAACCAGTCCGTGCCGTGCGTCTACCGAGACGATGGTCTGGTCGTGGGCTGGAGCAAGACACCCGAGCGCAGGCAGCTCAACGTCGAGGTATGGCAAATCCTCATTGCCGGCAAGAAGCCTACACAATTGCCGGGAAGCCAGAACGAACGAATCACCGTGATCATTGATAGCCGCAATTGATCCCGACTTTGCGTAGCCGCCGCTCAACGAGCGGCGGTACACTATGTCCATGAAACGCCGGCAAATGATCTGGGCGACCTGTGTGATGTGCTGCGCCCTCGCGCTGTGCGCCGCAGCGGAAACCGCAATGCCCGCCGCGCCCGGCGAAAAAGTCTTCGCCGAAGCGCAGCGGATTCTGTTGGAGCACAAGGAATCGCATTACCAGCATTCAACCAAGGTCGACGAGGCGGAGGGGGCCTACGACCTCGACTGTTCGGGCCTGGCGTGCGTGGTGTTGCAGAAGGTCGCGCCCGAGTCGTACAAGGCGGTCAAGCTCCGTGACAACGGAAAGCGGCCGCTCGCCGTGCAGTTTTACGAAACCTTCGCGGCAGCCCCGGCCGAGCCCGCGGCGGGGGCAAAGCTGCAGCACGTCGTGAAACTGCTGGACGCCAGGCCCGGCGATGTGCTGGCGTGGCGGGTCAAGGAGCTGGTTGAGGGGAAATCGACGGGGCACGTGATGATCGTCGCGACGAAGCCGGTGCTTGAGAAGGATGGCTTGGTGCGCATCGAAGTCATCGATTCGACCGGCCATGGCCACGCCAACGACACGCGGCCCGAGGGCCAGAGCGGCATCGGACGCGGAACGATGTGGTTCGAGGTCGATGAGAAGGGCGCGCCGATCGGCTACATCTGGAAGCAGCGCGACAGCAAGCCGCACCATAATCCGATCGCCGTCGGCCGGGCACTGGCGGGAAAGTAGTTCGAATTTCTGCGGATCACTTGCCGGTGACGACCTCGAACCGCGCCCCGCTGGCGCGGAGCTGGTCGAGTTGGCGGGTACCGATGGTCAGCTTCAGCGTGGCGTGTTTGTCGTCGTAGTCGCGGTCGTGGATGGTGGCGCGGTTCTCGAGGAAGCTCATCGCCTTGCCGTCGGTCAGCGGCAGGCGGAGCGTCAGGTCCTGCTCACCGCCGCGCTGGGCGGCTCGGACGTATTCGACGAGCCCGCCGAGGCCCGTGCCCTGTTTGGCGCTGATGGGCATCGCGGTGGGGTGCTCGTTCTGCCAGACCAGGAGCTGCGCGTTGTCCTCGCAGCGGTCGACCTTGTTGAGCAGGAGCATGCGTGGCTGATCGCCGGCGCCGACGTGCTTGAGGACATCGACGACGGTCTCGTAGTGCTGCGCAACCTCGGGGTCGGAGATGTCGAGGACGATGAGCAGCATGTCGGAGTGGATGGATTCTTCGAGCGTGGCGCGGAAGCTGGCGACGAGATGGTGGGGCAGATTGCGGACGAAGCCGACGGTGTCGGAGAGCATCACACGGTCGCCGCCGCCCAGTTCCCATTTGCGCGTGCGCGTGTCGAGCGTGGCGAATAGCTTGTCGTCGGCGTAGACGTCGGCGCCGGTGAGGGTGTTGAAGAGCGTGGATTTACCGGCGTTCGTGTAGCCGACGATGCCGACGGTGTAGTTGTCGGTGTTGCGTTTCTCGACCTCGCGGCGTTTGCGGGCCTGCACGACTTCGAGCTCGGCGCGGAGCTCGCTCTTGCGCCTCATGACGAGGCGTCGGTCGGTTTCGAGCTGCGTTTCACCCGGGCCGCGCGTGCCGATGCCCTGCATCGCGCCGCCGCCGACGATGCGCTCCAGGTGGCTCCACATCGCGGTGAGGCGCGGATACGTGTATTCAAGCTGGGCGAGCTCGACCTGCAATTTCGCTTCGTAGGTCCGCGCCCGGCTGGCGAAGATGTCGAGGATCAATTCCGAGCGATCGACAATCTTCCGCTTGACGACCTCCTCGATGTTGCCGATCTGCGAGGGCGAGAGGTCGTTCTCGAAGATGGCGACCTGGGCATCGTGCTTGATCATCAGCTCGGCGAGTTCGGTGACCTTGCCCTTGCCCATGAACGTGGCCGAGTCGGGCTTCTGACGGTGCTGGATGAGCGTATCGACGACGACAGCCCCGGCGGTGTCGGCGAGGCTGCGCAGTTCGGACAGATCATTCGCATCATCGCCCTGGCGCAGGACCGCGACGAGGATCGCCTTCTCGCGTGTGACTGAAATGGAGTCGCGTGTGGTCATAAGGGTAAATCTTAGCAGGTCAGGGGCGGAAAAATGACGAATGACGAAATTCGAATGACGAATCAAATTCCAATGATCAAAATCCAATGGGGAGGCCGACGGTTTGCCTCATCATCATTGGAATTTGGAATTTGATCATTCATTCGTCATTCGAATTTCGTCATTCGTCATTCCATTGCACCCCAAACCCTGTCCACTCTTTCCTTTTCGGCAGTATCATTTCGTTCATGAGTAACGCAGCCGCATCGGACATTTCACCGCGGACGATCGTCGGGCTTGGCGAGGCGCTGTTTGACGTCTACAGCGATCGCACGCTGCTGGGCGGGGCGCCGCTGAACATGGCGGTGCATGCGCAGCAGCTCGGCAACCGCGGCGTGGTCGTGTCGCGCATCGGGGATGATGCGCTGGGCCAGCGCGTGCTCGGTGAACTTCGGGCACGCGGCGTCGGCACGGATCACATCCAGGTGGACCCCGATCGGCCGACGGGCACGGTCGTGGTCGAGCTCGATGACAAAGGGGAGCCGAGCTACAAGATCATGCAGAACGTCGCGTGGGATGCGATGCAGTGGGACCCGGACCTGGAGAACCTGGCGAGGCGGACCGATGCGGTCTGCTTCGGCACGCTCGCCCAGCGCGACGGCCAATCGCGCTCGACGATCCAGCGCTTCGTCGAATCCGCGGCGAGCGCGATCCGGCTGCTCGATGTGAACCTGCGGCAGAATTTCTACGACCGGCGGATCCTGACGCGCAGTCTGGAGCTTTGCACGGCGGTGAAGATCAACGCCCACGAGCTGCGCGTCCTGGCGGACCTGCTGAACCTGGGCGCCAACGCCGACGCGGCGGCCAAACGGCTGCTGCAGCTTTATCCGGCGGTGCGCTGGCTGGCGTTGACGCGCGGCGCTGAGGGCACGCTGGTCTACACGCCGACCGGCCGATTCGAGGGCGCTGCGGTGGCGGTGACCGGGCCGGTCGATGCGGTCGGAGCGGGCGACGTGACGTCGGCGTCGCTGCTGCACGGGGCGCTGCGGAACTGGGCATGGGACAGAACGCTGAAGCTGGCCAACACGCTTGGGGCCTTCGTCGCCAGCAGCCCCGGGGCGACGCCGGCGATCGATGCATTCATTAAAGATCTCGCCGCGGGCCGATGAAGAAAATGCGGATTCGTTGCATAGGATGAAATGAATGGAACAGCTTCCGCTTGAGCCCGAGGCGTTCACCGAGTTTCTCGTCGCCTGCTTCGCCAAGCAGATCGGCAAGAGCGATGTGGCGATCGTCGGCCCGCTCGATCTGCGGATCGATGCTCAGACGATCAATCTTTCGAATCTCTACCGCGCGGTCAAGCACGCCGAGGTCAACGGCGCCGGCGACGGGCAGAATCTGGTCGATCAGTTCATCGGCAGCTTCCTCTCGGCGCGGCAGCTTCGTGAGACGCCGCTGCCGCTGGAGGTCGTGTCGGGCAAGATCCTGCCGCGCATCCACCCGCTGGAGGCGATGGCCGGTTCGGCGTCGAACAATCCGCTGGCGTGTCAGCCATTCGTGAATGACACCGTGATCCTCTACGCGATCGATCTGAACGGCGCGAGCGTGCCGGTGACGGTGGAGCAGTTGATCCGCTGGGGCGTGGACGTCGAGGAGATCGATTCGATCGCGCGCGAGAATCTCGCGGAGCATCGGCCTCGCATGGAGCTGCGCAGCTTCCAGACCGAATCGGCGACCGCGGCGGTCTTCAACACCGGCGACGGATACGACGCCTCGCGCCTGCTTCTGCTGCACCTGCACGATCAGCTCTGCGGGGACCTGGGGCGCACGTTCATGGTGGCGATCCCGAGCCGGGATGTGTTCATCGCGTTCCCTTGCGAGCCGAGCGAATTGGTGACTCGGCTGCGGCGGCGTGTCGAGGTCGATTACCGCAAGCTGCCCAATCCGATCACATCGGACCTTTTCCTGGTGACGCTCGACGGCGTGGCGGGCAGCAAAGACGCGGCGTAAATCCCGGAAAAGAATTTAACGCAGAGAACGCGGAGACAGACGCAGGGAACGCAGAGGCGATTCCAGATTGATTGGAAAAAACCTTTTCTCTCTCACTTCTCTTTTCTCTCTCCCACTCTCTGCGATCTCTGCGTTAAAATCCCCCCGGCTTGCCCGTGGCCGACCAATGCGTAGACTGCATGGACGTTTCGCCACCTTAGCTCAGTTGGTAGAGCAACGGTTTTGTAAACCGTAGGTCTCGGGTTCGAGTCCCGAAGGTGGCCTTTATGAGCGAACACGCTTTTCAACGTTGCATTCACCCCGACTGCGTGGCGACGTACGGTGTCGATGAGGTGCACGTCTCGTGCCCGAAGTGCGGGAGCCTGCTCGACGTCGCGTATGACTGGGAGCGGCTGGCCAAGCCGAAGTGGCGGCACTTCGAGTACCGCTGGATGACCAAGGGCGACGGCGACGAGGGGCACCTGGACTTCTCGGGCGTGTGGCGGTTCCGCGAGCTGCTGCCGTTTTATCGCAAGGAGTCGGAGGTCGTCACGATCGGCGAGGGGCGCACGAATCTGCAGGACGCTTTCCGCGTCGCCAAGCAGATCGGCTTCAAGCCCGGCAAGCTTTTCCTGCAATACGAGGGGCTGAACCCGACGGGCTCGTTCAAGGACAACGGGATGACGGCGGCGTTCACGCATGCGCGCATGGTCGGCGCGAGCCGGGTGGCGTGCGCCTCGACGGGCAACACGAGCGCGAGTCTGGCGATGTACGCCGACGTGTCGGGGATGAAGGGCGTGGTGTTCATCGGCTCGGGCAAGATCGCGTACGGCAAGCTTTCGCAGGCGCTGGATTACGGCGCGCTGACTCTGCAGATCAACGGCGACTTCGACGCGTGCCTGAATCGTGTCAAGCAGATCGCGACGCAGGTGCCGGAGCTGGGCATTTATCTGATGAACTCGGTGAACCCGTTCCGGCTTGAGGGGCAGAAGGCGATCATGTACCGCGTGCTGGAGGCTCGGGACTGGAAGGTGCCGGACTGGATCATCGTGCCGGGCGGGAACCTGGGCAACTGCTCGGCGTTCGGCAAGGCGTTCATGGAGCTCAAGGAACTCGGGCTCGTTGATCGCGTGCCGCGCCTGGCGGTGATCCAGGCCAGCGGCGCCAATCCGCTCTACACGCTCTACGAGAAGCGCGGCCTGCGGTGGAACGGCGGTCGCTGGGACGAATCGAAGCTCAAGAATCTCTACGCTGAATATGACGCCAAGGGCATCAAGGCGCACACGATCGCCAGCGCGATCGAGATCGGCCGGCCGGTGAATCTGGCCAAGGCGCTTCGCGCGCTGGACTTCATGAACGGCGTGGTGCGCGAGGTGGACGACGAGACGATCCAGGAGCACAAGGCGCTGGTGGGCCGCTACGGCTTCGGCTGCGAGCCGGCGAGCGCGGCTTCGGTGGCGGGGGCGCACATGCTGCGGAAGGAGGGCGTGATCGGCGCCGATGAAGAGGTCGTCTGCATCCTCACGGGCCATCAGCTCAAGGACCCCGATGCGACGGTGCATTACCACACGGGCATCGACATGAAGGCGGTGCAGGACACGGCTCCGCGTCACAAGCCGACGGGCCGGATGAGCAATCCTCCGGTGCAGGTGCCTGATGATCTGAGCGCGATTGTTGCGGCGCTGGGCGGGGATCCGGCGCTGGTGGCGTCGGTGAAGTAGGGGGACTTTCAGGTTTCAGAGCTTCAAATTGGAATCAAACAGGACAAAAAAACACGCGACCGGTGGTCGCGTGTTTTATTTTGATTGTTGCATTTGCGGCGTGTGTTATTTCGCGGCGGGGCCGACGATGACGAAGTTGCGGTCGCCGCTGGCGACAGAGTTGCCGACGAATGCCCAATCGGTCGGCACGGGCGCGACACCGGTGATCGCGGGGTTGTACGGGACGGTGGGCGTGGTCCTCTTGGGATCGATATAGGACCAGCGAGTCGAGCCGTCGCCGAAGGTTTGGTTCATCCCCAAGAAGTTGGTGGGGCTGGTTCCGGTGTCGCAGCCGGAGATGCGGTAGTCGTTGAATCCGTTCTTGCCGTGGTTGTAGCTCCACTTGCTGCCGGAGCAGAAGAGCGTCTCGGCGAAGATGAGGCACTTGTTGTCGGGGTTGCGCGTGGTGAGGTAGGTGGGCTGGCTGGTGGTGGCGGTGGCGGTGCCGGCGCCGGGCCAGCTGGGCATGCAGAAGTAGGAGTACCAGCCCTCGATGTAGCCGTAGGGCGAGGCTACGGTAGTGGTGGCGACGATGGAGGAGTCGCGGGCATCGGCGCTGGGGCAGCGCCAGACGCCGCCGAGGACGCTGGGGTCTGCGTTGATCTTGGATACATCCATGTTGTTGACGCCCATGTAGTTTCTCATGTTCGAGATGTTGATGACGGGCGTGGTGATCAAGGGGGATGCGCCGTTGGAGACCGGGTTCACCTGCCACCGCATCGGATTGGTGTTGACCGCGTTGGTGATTGTCACGGCAAAGGTGGAGAGGTTGATGGAGTAGGAGCCGTCGTTGTAGCTCTGGGGGAAGGTGCGGTTGAAGGTGTTGTAATACGCCATCACGGCGCCGTAGTGCTGCTTGAGATTGCTGGCGCAGCCGGCGCGGTTGCTGGCTTCGAGCGCGCCGCGCAGGGAGGGGATGAGGATTGCCAGGAGGATGACGATGATGCCGACGACGACAAGCATCTCGATGAGCGTGAAAGCACGGCGGACGGACGCTTGGGCGGTGCGGAGGATT
This sequence comes from Planctomycetota bacterium, assembly GCA_043788485.1. Lineage (GTDB taxonomy): Bacteria > Planctomycetota > Phycisphaerae > Phycisphaerales > Zrk34 > JAYVTU01. The sequence continues at coordinate 13,810 of JAYVTU010000046.1, read as the reverse complement.
GACGACATGGTGAAGTGCCTCGCGAGTGGGCGGCTTGCATCGGAGCAACAAGCCGCGGGGGCAGTGGGGATTTCGGCGCGACCGGCCGGTGGGGTGAGGGCAACTAAATCCAGCGCCTACCATAGTATCGATCGACTGGCAGGCGAAGCAAGCGACAATATTTTTGGGTAAGGAGAAGAAGTGTTCCGGGCGCCACGGCCCGCTCATCTTCGAGTCGGCCGTGTCCCCGCATCGAGCGCCAAGGCACACGGCCGACTCCGCAGAGCCTTCGCTGGCCGGGGCACTCAGAAACGCCTGGCTCAGACCAACAGCCGCTCCTGCACGACCGCATCGTCGGTCGGCCCGATCAGGCGATTATTCAGGCCCTGGTAGGGGTAGCTGAACTTGAACGGGTCCATGCCCATGACCTGGAGGATCGTCGCCTGGAGGTCGCGGACGGTCATCTTGTCCTTGGTGACGAAGTAGCCCAATTCATCGGTCTCACCGTAGGTGATGCCGGGCTTGATGCCGCCGCCGGCCATGAAGATGGTGAAGGCGTGCGGGTGGTGATCGCGGCCGAGCAGCTTCGATCCGCCGCGTTCCTCGTTCATGGGTGTGCGACCGAATTCGCCGCCCCAGACGACGAGCGTCTCGTCGAGCAGGCCGCGCTGCTTGAGGTCCGCGATCAGCGCCCCGACGGGCCGATCCATCTCTTTGCACTTGTTGGGCAGGTGTTTGACGATGTCATCGGTCGGGCTGGTGCCGTGGCAGTCCCAGCCCCAATCGAACAGCTGGATGTGGCGCACGCCCTGTTCGACGAGGCGGCGGGCCTGCAGGCAGTTGTTGGCCAGCGAAGCCGCGCCGGGCTTGGCGCCGTACGCCTCAAGCACGCTCGCCGGCTCCTTGCTGATGTCCATCACAGTCGGCACGGAGACCTGCATGCGGTAGGCCAGTTCATACTGGGCGATGCGCGTCAGCGTCTCGGGGTCGCCGACCTGCGCGAGCTCGAATTCGTTGATCTTGCGCAGCGCATCGAGGCTGCGGCGGCGCTCGGCGCGGTCCATGCCCTTGGGATCGCCGACGTAAAGAATCGGATCGCCCTCGGCGCGGCACTGCACACCCTGATACACGCTGGGCAGAAATCCCGAGCCCCAGACGCTCTTGCCGGCTGTCGGGTCGGTGCCGCCCGAGAGCAGGACGACGAAGCCCGGCAGATTCTGGTTCACGCTGCCTAGGCCGTACGTGAGCCACGAGCCAATCGACGCGCCGCCGATGCGCGACGAGCCGGTGTGGATGAAAAGCTCCGCGGGGGCGTGGTTGAACTGATCGGTCGTCATCGACTTGATGATCGCGATGTCATCGGCGACGGCGGCGATGCCCGGCAGAAGCTCGCTGATCTCCGCGCCACACTTGCCATGCTTCTTGAATTTGTACGGTGTGCCGAGCAGCTTGGGCGTGCCCTTGATGAAGGCGAAACGCTGGCCCTTGAGAAACTCATCGGGGCAGGGCTTACGGTCGAATTCGATGAGCTTGGGCTTCCACTCGAAAAGCTCCTGTTGCGGCGGTGAGCCCGAGAGGTGGATGTAGATGATGGACTTGGCTCGCGGCGCGATCTGCGACGGCTTGGGGAGCATCGGCGTGGCGCTGCTGGAAGCCGGGGCGCTGCCGGGGACGGCGAAACCCTCGCGCGCCATCATGCCCGCCAGCGCCATCCCGCCGACGCCGACCTGGCACTGCTTGAGGAAGCGGCGGCGCGTGATCGCGCGGGCCTGCTGAAGACGTGCGTTCATTTCGAAATTCAGATCCATGCTCATGGAAGCTTTCCTCGTAGCTGTTAGGCGACCGACTGAAACACGCGTCCAACGCGCCGCAGAAATTCGATGTCACCGGCCTCGGCACGCTGCGCGATCTCGTCGAGCCATCGCACGGTCGCCGGTTCGAGACACGCTTCGCTCGGATCGTCCTCGGGGAAAATCACATCGACCTCTACCTCGACAGCGAATCGGCCGCGCTGCACCCAGCGTTTTCGTTTTTCATGTCGGTCGCTCATCGGTCACCTGGGAAGTAAGCGGTGATTAGTTTCGCCCTGCGGCTTTTTTCGAGCCAACCCCAAATCACTTCGACCGTAGTGCCGTCGGCGAGTGTTTGTCGAACCACGATCGAGGGTGTTGGGCGGGTGGTCGGACGCTCCTCGATCAATTGAGCCTGGGCCAGTCCTGCGACAAGTTGCCAATCGGTGATCGCCCGCTCTTCGCATCGTTCGTCTGCATGCCATGTGACGAGATAATTGCCATCACTTGCTGCCTGTTTGATCTTATCGAAGAGAACTCCCATTCTCGACTCATCCCTTGGTCAAGACGCCGTCGAGGTTCAGGAGCACGTTGGCGACGACGGTCATCGCCGCGAGGTCCGGGGTTTCCATTCCCTTGGGCAGCGGGCCCAGCGGGTCGGTTGCGATCTGGATCGCGGCGGTGGAGTCTTTTTGGAAGCGCTGGAGTTCGGAGTTGTAGAGTTCGAGCAGGGCGTTGATCTGCACGTCCTGCGCCGGTTTGGCGGTACAGAGCGCCAGGCCGAAGCGGATGCGGTCGGCGGGCGAGGCGCCGCCGTCCTTGGTCATGCGGCGGGCCAAGGCCTGCGCGGCTTCGACGTAGACCGGATCGTTGAGCGTGACGAGCGCCTGGAGCGGTGTATTGGTGCGGACGCGGCGGAGCGTGCAGATCTCGCGGCTCGGTGCGTCGAAGGTGGACATCGAAGGATAGGGCACAGTGCGGCGCCAGAACGTGTAAAGCCCGCGGCGGTATTTATCCTCGCCGGCGCTCGTGGCCCAGGTGCGCTCGCCGTTGAACGCCGCGCGCCACAGCCCCGCCGGCTGCACCGGGAACACCGACGGCCCGTACATCTTCTGGCTCAGCAGGCCCGAAAGCGCCAGCGCCTGGTCACGCACCATCTCGGCTTCGAGACGGTTGCGCGGCGAGCGGGAGAGCAGGCGGTTGGCCGGGTCTTTTTCGAGCGCAGCGGGCGAGACGCGGGCGCTCTGCCGATACGTGGCGGAGGTGACGATGGTCTTGAGCAGTGAGCGGATGTTCCAGTTGCTGTCCATGAACTCGACGGCGAGCCAGTCGAGCAGCTCGGGGTGGCTGGGCGGCGAGCCCTGCGTGCCGAAGTCCTCTTCAGTCTCGACGATGCCCCGTCCGAAGAGCTGGGCCCAGAAACGGTTGGCGGTGACCCGTGCGGTGAGCGGATTGTCCTTGCTGATCAGCCACTTGGCGACGCCCAGGCGATCGGGCGATGCGCCGGCGGGAAGGGGGTGGAACGATTCGAGCATGGCGGGCTGCACGGTGTCGCCGTGGTTGAGATAGTTGCCCTTGATGAGCATCCAGGAGGTGCGGCGTTTGTTGCCGGCCAGTTCCTTCATGATCGGCGTTTTGGGCATCATGCCGCGGAGCTGATTGAGCTGCGCTTCGAGCGTGGCGATCTGTGCCGCAGCGCCGCCGCCACCGGTGCGGGGCGCGATCGAGCGGTAATACGCGGAGAGCTCGGCGGCCTGGGCCGCGGTGCGCTTGGCCGGCTCGACGGAGAGCAGTTGTTCGATGCGCTCGGGCAGGTCCAGCGTGCCGGTGGATGCGCCGGTGACCGAGAGGCGGAAGCGGCCGATCGCGTGCTTCGGATAATTCTGGACGAGCGACACAGTCAGCACGGAGCCGGGTTCGAGCGTGAGCGTCTCGGCGGTTTCGAAGACGGCGGCGTGCTGTTTGCCGACTTCGGGGGCAATCGCCCAGCCCGAAGTCTTGTCGCTGCTGCGGTCGATGGATTTCATCACGTCGAAATCGGCCTGGTTGAAATCGGCGTGCGCGGCCCGGAAGCCGATCGTGTGTGCGCCGCTGGGCGAGACCTCGGCGCTCTCCTTGGGAGCGGTCGCCAGCTCGGCGTGCCAAACGGGCTTGCGGGATTCGTCGAGAACGACGATCCGCACGCCGTTCATCCGTTCCTGCAGGCCGTTGTCCGTGCGGTTCCACACGACGACCGAGTCGATCGGCTTTGCGCCGCCGAGATCGACTTCCCACCACGGATTGTCCTGCTGCTCGGTGTGTGTGACGGACTTGCCGTCCTCGTATTCGCCGTTGGTGTTGCCGTCGATGGCCAGATTCGCCGGGCCGTCGAACGCGGTGCTGGACTGCGACGCCTTGCCCTTGAGCGCGAGGTTGGCGCCGCCGCTCATGACCTGCACCTCGGCGACGTGCAGGAAGCGCTGCGAGCCGGGCAACTCGAGACGGACAAAGCGGCCGCTGATCGGCTTGGCGGTCGCGGCGGCGGGGGGCGTGACGGTGAGCTGAATCTCCGAGAGGACGAAGTTGCCGTTGCGCCCGGGGCCTTTCATGCCCAGGCTCGCATCGGTCATCGTCTCAAGCCGCATCGCGGTGATCGTCTTGACGTTCGCCGGTGCGGTGATGGTGTAGGTGTCGGTCTCCGATTCGGGGCCGCTGACCAGAAAGATGTGGCCGGCGCCTTCGGTGAGCTTCGCGCCGCTCGTGGCGGTCGCCGAGGTCGGCTGGAGCGGGACCCACGCGCCTTTGGCGCCGGTCGCGGATTTTTCCCACTCCGCCTGAGCCGCCTTCGTCTCGGGCGTTTCGGCGTCCGGGCTCTGCCGAAGCGCCGCGATCTGCGTCTCAAGCTCGACGACCTTCGCGCGCTGCGCCGCCGTCGGCGTCGGGAAGCGGGGCTCCTCGTTGGCCTTGTCGCTGTCGGCTGTCTGGTTGAAGATCGCGAAGAAGGAGTAGTACTCACGCTGCGTGATCGGATCGTACTTGTGCGAGTGGCACTGGGCGCAGCCCATCGTCAGGCCCATCCACACCTGCATCGTCGTGCCGATGCGGTCCTTGATGGCGGCGACGCGGAACTCCTCGTCGTCGGTCCCGCCCTCGGTGTTGGTCATCGTGTTGCGGTGAAAGGCCGTGGCGAGAATCTGATCCGACGTCGCATTGGGCAGCAGGTCGCCGGCGATCTGCTCGATGGTGAACTGATCGAAGGGCTTGTTGGCGTTGAACGCATCGATGACCCAGTCGCGGAAGGGCCAGATGTTGGCACGCAGCGGATCGGACCCGTAGCCGGCGGAGTCGGCGTAGCGCGCCAGGTCCAGCCACATCCGCGCCCACTTCTCGCCATACTGCGGCCGGCTCATCAGGTCATCGACGAGCTTCTCGTAGGCGTCAGGCCGCTTGTCGTTGACGAATGCATTGACCTCCGCCGGCGTCGGCGGCAGGCCGATCAGATCCAGATAAACGCGGCGGCAAAGCGTGTAACGGTCCGCTTCGGCGTTGGGCGTCAGGCCCTCCTTCTCCAGTCGCGCGAGGATGAAACGGTCGACGCCGTTGCGCGCCCAATCCTTGTGCTGAACTTCCGGCAAAGCGGGACGCACCGGCTTGCTGAACGCCCAGTGCGGCGGCTTTGACTCTTTCGGATCCACTCCATCCGGCCACACCGCACCCTGCTCGACCCAGCGCGTCAGCGTCGCCACCTCATCGGCTGTGAGCTTCGCGCCCTCCTTGGGCATCTTCAGCGTGTCCTTGCCGGTCAGCACCTTGATGAGCCGGCTCTCGGCGGGCTTGCCGGGCACGATCGACTTCTCGCCCGAGTCGCCGCCGAATAACCCGCTCGCCTTGCGATCCCAGCGCAGGCCCGATTCCTTGTGCTTCTCACCGTGGCATTTGTAGCAGTGGCTGGCGAGGATTGGCTGAACATCGCGCACGAAATCGATGCCGTCGGCGGCACTTGCCGAATGCAACGGTGCGAACAGAGCGGCGGACAGGAATAGAATGAAAGCGCAGTTGCAGCGGGTGAGCATCAGAGCCCTCGATAAATGGAGGAGGCTTGAGCCAAGGGGAGCGATCATCTGAGTATAACCCGACTGCGACCGTATTATTGCCGCATGGATCGTGTCGGTCAACTGAAACAGCGTGACTCGATCGGTGTTACTTGCGTTCCTTGAGCACGAGCCCGTCCGGCCACACCGCGCCTTGGTCAATCCACTTGCGAATCAGCTCAATCTGTTCCTTACCCAGCGGCCCGCCCTTGTCCGTGGGCGGCATCAAATCCGCTTCATCCTCAGCGGTGATCAATCCGATGATCTTGCTCTTGGCACTCGAGCCCGCCACGATCGCCGGGCCATCCTTGCCGCCCTTGAGCAGCAGTTCCCGTGTCTGCAGCTGGAGCTTGCCTTTGGATTTGTCCGCGTTGTGGCACGTGACGCACTTGGTCTCGAGAATCGGCTGAATCTGCGTCACGAAATCCACCTTGTCGCCGACCGTCACGGGATTGATCCCCGGCGTCGGTTCGACGCCTTTAGGCGCAGCCGCGTGCGTCGTATCCACGCCAAACAATCCCGCGATCGCCTTCTCCGCGTAACCCTTGCCGTAAATCATCTCCCCGCCCCAGTGCCCCACGAGCCCCACACCCGCCGCCGCCAGCAGCGCCGCCAACTGCCAAGGCCTGGCCCCGCCCGTCCTGGCCTTGAAGCGGTCGCGCATCGACAGCATCGCCGCGAGCACCGCGATCCCCGTCACCACCACGCCCGCCCAGCGGTGGTAGCTCATCGTCTCGTCTTTCTGCGAGCTCGTGTCCCACCATTCAACGAATCCCTTCTGCGCCGCGAAGCTGAAGCCCATCACCGTCGCCACCACCGCCGTCGCCGCGCCCAGAAGCAGGCAGTAATACGCCACGTCCTCCGACACCTTGGGGAACCGCCAGCGGACCACGATGAACATCCCCGCCACCAGCAGGCACGCTACCGGCAGGTGGATGATCGCCGGATGCCACACACCCATGAAATCCCAAAGCCGCGTGAAGAACGGATCGCCCGGATTGACAGCCAGAATCAGCATGCGGGATTCTCAACCTAAAGTGAACGGTTTTACGCCAGCGTGTGCCCGCCGTTGACCGAGAGCTTCTGCCCGGTCACGAATTTCGCCGCGTCGCTGGCAAGATACGCCACCGCCTCCGCGATGTCGATGTGCTCGCCCATGTGGCCCATCGGGACCTGCTTCGCGTACGTGTCCTTCGATTCCTGCGAGTCCGTTGCGTGACGCTCCGTCGGTATCCAGCCCGGGTGCACCGCGTTGACCGTGATCTGCCACTTGGCCAGCTCACGCGCCCAGGACCGCGTCAGCCCCAGTTGCGCCCCCTTCGCGGAGACGTAGTTGGCGAACTCCGGCACCCCGACCTCGAAGACCTCCGAACCGATGTTGATGATCCGACCGTATCGCTGCTCCTTCATCGAAGGCACCACCTGCTGCGCCAGCAGCAGCGGGCTCTTGACGAAAAAGAGCAGCTGATTCATGCAGTCCTGCCAGGTCAGCTTCTCCAAAGGTATAAACGGCTGAGGCCCCGTCGCATTGCAAACCAAGACATCAATCGGCGCCTTGAAGTGCGCGACCACCGCCGCGCAAAGCCCCTTCACCTCCGCCTCGTCCGTCACATTCGCTTTGAAAGCCTCCGCCACGCCGCCCGCCGCGCGGATCTCCGCCACGACTTTCTGCGCCAACTCCGGCGACCCGAAATAATTCACCGCCACCTTCGCCCCGCCCGCCGCCAGACGCTTGGCGATCGCCGCGCCCAAACCGCGCGAAGCCCCCGTCACCAGCGCGACCCTGCCGTTGAATTGCGTGCTCATGAATCGCGACCTTTCAAGCGTGGAACCAACCCCGCGCGAGTATAGCAAACGCCCCGGAATCACGCCGCGCTCAACGCTTCTCGCTCTTCACCGTCTTCAATTTCCCATTGACCCGCACCTTCACCTCACGCGGCTCATCCGAGCTGATGCGGTACATGACCACCTTGCCATCCTTCCACTGAAGATCGACGAAGACCCCCGTGCGGGCCCGGAGCCCAATGACAACCCCGCTCGCCCACGCCTTCGGCAGCGCCGGCAGCAATTCGATCTCCCCGATGTGGCTCTGCACCAGCATCTCGCACACGCCCGCTGTGTAACCGAAGTTCCCGTCGATCTGGAACGGCGGATGCGCATCGAGCAGATTCGCGTAAAGCCCGCCGCCCTGGCCCATGTCGATGCTCGTGTTGCTCACAAGATGAAAGAGATTGCCGAAGAGCTTGTGCGCGTGGTCGCCGTTGTGCAGCCGCGCCCACTGGTTGATCTTCCACGCCGTGCTCCATCCCGTGCCCGCATCCCCGCGCGCCGTCAGCGAAATCTTCGCCGCCGCCGCCAGCTCCGGCGTCGTCGTCGGCGAGATCTGCCGCCCCGGGTGCACCGCAATCAGATGCGACAAATGCCGATGCGTGTTCTTCGGATCATCGCGATCGACCATCCACTCCTGAAGCTGCCCCCACTTGCCGATCGTCGGCCCCAGCAGCTTCGCACGCTTCGCCATCAGTAACTCGCGGAAATCCTTGTCCACACCGAGTATCTCCGACGCCTCGATCGTGCTGGTGAAAACATCCCACACCTGCTGCTGATCGAACGAAACCCCGTCCTCGCGCGGCCCCTGCTCTGGCGAATAACCATCAGGCGCGACCAGCGTGCCGTCCGGCAAAGCTTTCAGCCGATCGATCCAGAATTCGCACACGCCCTTCATCGCCGGGTACGCCAGCGTCCGCAGATACTCCTTGTCGCCGGTGTAGCGGTAGTGGTCGAAGCTGTTCTGCATCAGCCACGCGCTCGTGCCCGGCACCCAGTCCCACGTCGATCCGCCGAACAGACCGCTCTCGCCGCGCATCACCCAGCCGCGCGTGTTGAACGCCTTCTTCGTCGCCGCGGTGCGCACCGGCACGATCGAATCGATCCATTTCGCATAAGGCTCGAAGCACTCGCTGAGATTCGCCTGATCGACCATCCAGTAATTCATCTCGACATTCACATCCGTGTGGTAATCGCTCCTCCACGGCGGGCTGTTGCTGTCGTTCCACTTCCCCTGCAGATTCGCCGGGAGCCCGCCCTCGCGCGACGAGGCGATCATCAGATACCGCCCATACTGAAACACCAATTCCTCAAGCCCCAGGTCCGGGCTCTCCACCTTGTAATTCTTCAGCCGCTGCTCCGTCGTCACGGCCGCATCCGCCTTGCCGCCAAGCTCGAGATGCACGCGGCTGAAAAGCTTCGCGTGATCCGCCACGTGGTCCGCCAGCAGCTTCTCGTACGGCGTCTTCTCCGCCGCATCGAGATGCGCAACAATCGCATCATGCGGCAGCACCCCGCGCCAGTTCTTCTTCGAGTCCTGCAGGAAATCCGTCCCCGCGTCGAGCAAAAGCGTCACGCTGTTGGCCTTCTCGACCGTGATTTTGTCCTGGCTCGCCGTCACCCGGCCGCCCACATTCAGCACGCGGACCTGCGCCTCTCGGTTGAGCGCCGGCCAATCCTTCCCGCCGTCGTACTTGTACGCGGGGAAAGCCCCGCTGACGATCAACCCATGGCCGTCGGCCTGAGTTTTCGCCCCGTGCGCATCGCTCATCGCCACGACGCCGCTGATCGCGCCCGGCTTGTCCGCGGTGAAACGCACCACGATCACCTTCGCCGGGAAACACGCGAACGCCTCGCGCTTGTATTTCACGCCTCCCAGCTCATACGTCACCGTATGCACCGCGCGGTTCAGATCCAGTTCCCGCCTGTAATTCCGCGGCTGCCGGTCCGGCGCCACGACGCCGCCCAGCGCGATCTCCGCGACCTGGAAGTGCGGCACGTTGCTGTGAACCGCGAGAAACTCAATACGGTAATGGCGGTACGCGGTCTTGTTGGCGAACGTGAATTTCCTCGCCTCCTGCCGGGCGGGCCAGATCGGCTCATCGCGGTGCTCATCAAGCACGCTCCACGTGACGCCGTCCCGCGAGCCCTCGAATTTCCAGTCCCTGGGGTCACGCTCCGGCACATCGTTGGCCGACGTGATGCTGTACCAATCGACGATCGGCGGATGATCCGCCGGCAGCGCCATCTGCCAGACGATCGGGAATTTGCCGTGGTGCTCGAAGCACCACTTCGTCCCGGCGATCCCATCGGCACTCTCCGCGATGCTCTGCCCAGCGATCGCATCATTGTCGCTGGGGTTGCTCACCGCCGACTCGTCGCCGAATCTGAACGTCACCTCGCCGAAGTTCTGGTACGCCCCGGTGTCGTCCTCGTTGCCGACCCACAGGCTCTCCTCGTTGAACTGGATCCGCTCCCGCTCGACGCCGCCGTAGATCATCGCCCCCATGTGCCCATTGCCGATCGGCAGCGCCTCGAGCATCCACTGTGTCGCGGGCTTGTCGTAGTTGAGCTTGAGATTCTCATCGCCGCCGGTCTCGGCGGAGGCAGCGGCGCAGCCCGCGTGCAGGCCGATGCAGAACATCAGCATGAACAGCGCATGGATTGCGCGACGTGAGGTGGTGGGCATGGATGATCCTCCAAATGGCGTGGAGGATTCTACACGCAAGGGAGCGCAATGAGTCTGTCCTAGTTCGGGTGCCACGGCCAGCGAGTCTTCGAGTCGGCCGTGTCCCGGTCCCCGGGTCGTGCGCCAAGGCACACGGCCGACTCCGCAGAGCCTGCGCTGGCCGTGGCACCCGAAAAACAAAAGCCGCCGGGCAGCGCCCGCCGATAGTTCATCGTCGGGTGGAACCCTTCAAACTCGGAGCTTGCCGTCATGTTTCAGCGCGTTGTCTCGTGCGTCCTGGTCGTCGTTGTCAGCCTCACTTTCTCCGCCGCAGCCCTCGCCGAAGAGCAGCAGTCGTGCTGGATCGGCACGGTCGGCAAAAACCTGCAAGTGACGATGTCGCTCGATCCCGACGCCAAGGGTACTTTCAACGGCACCTACTCCTACAACCGATACGGCAAGTCGATCTTCCTCAGCGGCAAGGCCGCGGATCACGATCAACTCACGCTGACCGAGATGGGTGAGAACGGCGACAAGCCCACCGGCAAATTCACCGGCACGCTCTCCGACAGCGGCGCGGCGTACGCCGGCAAATGGACCAGCGCCGATGGCAAACGCTCGCTGCCCTTCGTGTTCTGGAAGGCGGCCAACGGCGTCGAACTCAAGGCCGCGGCCAAGCAGGGCGATGTGAGCGTCCGCTACCCACAGTTCACCGCCGGCACTGCGTTCTGCAAGGCGATCAACGACCGGGAAGCCCGTGATGCGCGGAAGACATTTGACGCCGGCGTCGCCGACTACCGCAAGATCGACGACCCGGATCATCGCTATGAAACCACGATTACTTTCGAGGTGCTCCACGCCGACGACCGGATCGTCAGCCTGCTCTTTCTGAATTACGAATACAGCGGCGGGGCACACGGCAATTGCTGGTTCGCCGCCGAGAACTACGCATGGCGTGACGGCAAACTCGTCACGCTCGAGCTCGCCCAGCTTTTCGACGGCAAGTCACCTTACATCAAACGGCTGGCGGACCTTTGCACAAAGGACCTCAAGCGGCAGCACGCCAGCTGGCCCGAGCAGATGACGTTCACCGCGAAGAGCCCGCCAATCTTCAACATCACGAGCGCGGGTCTGCGTTTCACATTCGCCCCCTACGAAGTCGGCTCCTACGCCGAGGGCACGTACACGGTCATCATCCCCTACGACCAGATCGCCGACCTGATCCCTCCGACTAGCCCGCTGACCCCGCTGCTGCCGGCGTCGGTGGCGAAGCGGAATTAAAGTCCTGCTTTCTTGATGGGCGAGGTGAGAATTCAGATTGCATACGTGTCACTTCAGTCGCACCCGCCGATCCGAATCAGCGATTGCACGATCTCCCGCGTTTCAAGGCTGAGGCGGGCGAACTCCTCTTCGCTCAGCAAGCCGCGGTGCATCATCGCCGTGAGTTGATAGATCGCTCGTGAGCGGCTCATCCCGTTGAAAACGGCAGCCAACTCCTCGTCACGTTCCTTGATCATTTCGTAGATCATCCCGTAGCGCTCATGGCTGCTCGTGCTCGTGTCCGCAGCCAGGCGGGCGACCGCCTCAATGACCTTGTCGCAGAATCGAGCCAGCGCCACGCGATGCAGGTCGCGGAAGATCTTCCAGTCAGATTCTCGAATGTCCTTGAGCATCGGAGCATCCCGCGGAGGAGGAACAACCCTTATGCTGGCACGATGACGCCACACGTTGAAGCGCAGCGCCAATCCTGTCAAGCGTCTGTCCACAGCGTTTTGCGTGCATTACCATGCGTCCATGCTCACGTTGCGATGCACGGCAAGAATGATGAAGCGGTTCGGGGTCAAGCCCTCGGAAGCGGAGGTCGCTCCGCCGACGACGCTCGGGCCGTGGTTTGCGAATGTGTTTGCGTACCGCCGCGTCGAGTACGTCATCTGCATGAACGAGGCGACGCTCTACACAATCCCCATCCGGCTCGCCAAACGCGACACGATCCAGGTCGTGCAGACGTGCCTGGGTTTTGCGATGCGCGGCGCGATGCAGCGACTGGGCATCGAGCGGGACATCGCGGATCGGGTGGTCAATGAATGCCGCGACGGGCTTGTTGTCACGCCGACCTTCAACCAGCGCAAGCCGCTGGGCTCGTTGAACGATCTGATGTTGATGGCCGAGTATCTGATGGACCGTCAATACGAAGAAGATCGCACGATCAATCTGATGGAGATCGAATACCAGTTCAACGTCATGCCACAGCGGCCGATCGGCTGGCGATTCGCCGCCGAGGCGCTGGCGGATTTGTGCGGCAAGCCGGGGATCAAGGCGGAACTCTTGGAACAGGATAGAGCGCGAGCGGCAGCAAGGCGTGAGTAACAAATCCCCGAGCCCTCCGGGGCGATTGAGTTTTAGCCCCGCGGCGAAGGTCCGTCTGAGCTCGGGGAACGCGGGACACGTCAATCATTTTCTTCTTCCATTCCCAGAGCCCCTCGGGGCGAATGAGGGGAAGCGATTCTCATTCTCATATTCTTAAGAATATGAGAATGAGAATCGGGCCGATGCCGGAACGGCCGCTGGATGAAAATCGGCTGTATTTCAGCTATTTTTGCGAAATTTTCATTCTCAAATTCTCAAGAATTTGAGAATGAAAATCGCCGCTGGATAGGGTCTCGATCGTGGGCGGGGTGTCACGGGGATGCTTGGGAATCCGACGTGCGGGCTGTGCAGAGGCCTGAATCGCCCTGAAGGGCTCGGGAGAAAATAGGAAACAAAAAGCGAGGCGTCCGCACACCCCGGGCTCAGGGGGACCTTCGCCGCGGGGCTAAAACTGAGTCGCCCCGGGGGCTCTCGGAGCCGCCGCTGCGCGGCGGCGTCGCGGGGCGCTGGCCCGCGGCGGGCAAGAGGGAGGAGATTAGATGGATTGTGTATTTCTGACGACTTGTACAACCACCGGCTTTTGCGCGTCCATGAACATGAAGCATCGGCCGAAGAGGGCCTTTTTGCCGAAATCATCGAATTTGTTCGGTCCGAGCGGCGTGATCAATACTTCGCTTGTGGCCAGAGCTTGCTGGTGATTGCGGTCGATTTCATCCCAATGCTCCGCCACAAAATCAGACAAAACAACATTGAAAGCGGGGTGGTTGTACCGAACCAAAATGTTGCCATCGTCCATGTTCAGCGGGTTCATATCGGGATGAAAATTGAATATTTTTGAGAGTACGTCCCTGGCTGCGGTATACGCATCGAGTTCCGAGAGCGCGTCGGGAACGATTACGCATGTGCCATTCTCGAAGACCGCGAAGTCTTTTTTTCCGTCGGTGTAATACTTCATGCGATCAATGATGCGCTCCAAGGGTTGGCGAATGGTTGGCCGCCACGCGGGTCGGGGTGGGGCTATAACCGAAAGTTGTGGATGAGATCGTGAAAAAGGCGGCGTACTCTGGGTGTTCATCACAACCCCCAATCGGCCCGACACGGGCCAAGGA
>JAYVTU010000045.1:0-30967 GCA_043788485.1 Planctomycetota bacterium | reverse complement strand
CCTTGGCGTCTTGTGCGTGAGGAGCACTGGTCTGCGGAGGAACCGCCGACCAGTGGCACCCCGAGGAGAGCATCATCGTTCGGCATCGGCGGTGGCGGCCGGCGTAGACGGATCGGTGCGCAGCGACCGTAACTGCCGGCCCATGAAATCAGCCCACGCGGCGGTGTCGGCGGAGGTCTCGTGGTGATCGAGAATCAGACGTGCGTCACGATCCTCGAATGACACGGCGCGCAGTTCGGAACTCCGTGGATCGGCGATGAACGCCAGGCGACTATTGCCACGGATCGCGGCCATGAGGAGTTTGCCGTCGTGGTTCGGGACGCCGACGATGACTTCGTCTTTGGGGACGCCGTCGAGCAGGTCGCGGCCGGTGCAATTCGCGACGGGCACGTGATGCCCGGCGGCGAGATGGAGGATCGTGGGGAGCAGGTCGGTGTGGCTGGTCGCGGTGTCGAGGCGCAAGCGCGGGACGCCGGGGCCGACGATGAACATCGGGACGCGGGCCTGGGCGTCGGAGAAATTTGCGGCGTGCGTGAAATTGCCATCGGGGTAGACGCCCTCGCCGTGGTCGCCGGTGACGACGATGATGTTGCGGCCCGGGTCGAGGCTGGTGATGAACTCGTCGATGACATCATCCATGAACGCTAGGCTGCGGCGGTAGCGGTTGTAGTAATCGCGGCTCTGCGCGTTCCACGGCAGCGATGCGGTGTGCGGCGGCAACGCGAATTGCATCGCGTCATAATTCGCCGGCGCGTGATACGGAAAATGCGGGGCATCGAGAAACGTCATCGCGAAGAGCGGCGGTTTTCCTGTTTCGTTGGCGAGATCGCGGAGCGTCTGCAGGACGTGGCGGTCGGCATTCGGGATGTCGTTGCCGGGTTCGTAGAACTCGAATGCGGTGCGGAAATTACCGGCGTTCACGAATTCATCCATGCGGAGCCACTGCGGGTTCACCCCCGAGGCCCAAGCGGTGCGGTAACCAGATCCGGTGAAGCTGACGCACGCCTGCGGCGGCTGATGACGGTCGAGCGTGGCGGCATAGACGATCGGGCTGCGCGCGTAGAGGAGCGAGAAGATGCCGGCCTCAGAGCGGTTGCCGCCGGAGTAGTGGCGGGCGAGGTACATGCCGCGGCTCCCCCACCGCTGCAGTTTCGGCATCGCGCCGAGATCGAGCTGTTCACGATTGAAACTCTCGATGGCGATCCAGATGACATTCGGTTTGCTTCGGCCGTCGAATGTGGCGGAGCGATCGGTCGGACCGGGCTTGCTGAGACTCGCGAAATCGATGCGCGGCAATTCCACGATGCGTGCGTTGACCTCGCGGAGGATCGGATCGCGTGCGGCGAAGACTTCGGGGTGCGCCGGCGGACTGAGCGGGAGGACGGCGAGGGTGCGCTCGAGTGTCACCGCCTGGCCGAGTGCATTGGTCAATGCGACGGGTGTCAGCGTGAGCGCGATGGCGAGTGCGCCGATGAGCGCGCGGCGTCGCGGGTGCGCCGGGAGCTGCGCGAGCTGCGGGAATTTGCGGACGAGGAAACGCGTCGCGGCGGCGGAGACGATGAGCAGCGCGACGACGCCGAGGTCGGCCTTGATCGGCAGCGTGATCCACGGGCCGACGCCGCCGGTGAATTGCATGGCATCGGGCTGGAGTGCGAGCGTGGCGAAAGTCGAGAGATGCCGGCCGTAGTCGCGGACGAGGCAGAGGTCGATGACGATGATCCAGAGGAGCGTGTGCGCGATGAGCGGGCCGAGGCATCGCGCGGCGCGTGGGCGGTTGAAAAAGTTCAGGATCGCCGCGACTGCGAGGGCCGGGAGAATCGCGGCGAAGGTCGTGATCCAGATGACCGAGAGGATGACGGCGATTTCGCGCCAGCCGAGCGCGGCATCGGCGGGTGTGAGGATGCGACGGTAGATGGGCCAGGAAAAGAGCGCGAGGAGCAGCGTCGATGCGATCGCCGCGGCGATGAGGCGCGGGACGAGCCGCGGATCGGCAAAGGCGCCGGTCGCGCGTTCGAAGAGGTTGAAGAGTTTGCGGAGCATGCCAAGGTCACCGGGAGTTCCGGAGCGCGCGATGCGCGCGGGAACGTAACGGTTATCGGGCAATTTGTGGGGCGGGTTAATTGCAATTCATGGGCGTTGTATGGGCAAATAAAAAACCGGCGAGCGAGCTCGCCGGCTAAATAAGAGTGATGTGGGTCGAGTTACCCGTACGTGCGGACCACGCCGATGACGATGCCCTGGATCTGGCAATCGGCGGGGTCGACGAAAATGGGCTCGAAGGCGGGGTTGGCGGGCTGGAGGCGGACCTTGCCTTTTTCGCGGTAGAATTTTTTGAGCGTGGCTTCGCCGTCGGCGAGGAGCGCGACGACGGTCTGGCCGTTGCGGGCGGTTTTGACGCGCTGGCAGATGACGTAGTCGCCGTCGCGGATCTGTTCTTCGATCATGGATTCGCCGCGGACCTTGAGGACGAAGGTGTCGCCGGATTTGGACGGGGCGGCAAAGAGGTCTTCTAGATCGAGGGTCTGACGGTCCTCCACGGCTTCGATGGGGTAGCCGGCAGCGATGGACCCGACGAGCGGCAGCTTGGTCGAGCGCTTCTCGTCGAACATGAGTGCTTTATCCGCGAGCTCCAAAGAGCGAGCCTTGCTGGAGTCGCGTTTCAAGGCCCCCTTGTCGATGAGCGCCTGGACGTGTTCGAAGATTGTGACCTTGCTTACGTCCAGCTCGTCCGCCACTTCCTGCAAGGTCGGGGAATAGCCTCGCGTCAATTGCGAGTCGCGGATAAACAGGAGAATAGCTTGCTGTTTCGGTGTCAGTTTCAGCGTCGTAGCCATAGATCACCTCGTTGTCGGTCGGTTCCGCTGTATCAGCGGGGTTGTTGGGGTCGGGGTTCTGGAGCGGCTCGCCGAGCAGGGCACGGCGGAGAGCGGCGTGGTCGAGTCCCTGGGCGACGGCCAGCAGCGAATCGGGCGTCAGGGTCTGGGGCATGGCGGCCAGGGCCCGCAGTGCGGCCGAAGCGTGCTCCAGGGCATGCGACTGGTGCGCCAGCCAGGCATCGACCGCAGCGGCCGAGGCGGCGAGCGATCCGGCCCGGACCCAGCGCTGCGTCACCTGCTGCCCATCGGGGCCGATGGTCGCCAGCGTCGCATCCTCATGCTCGAAGCTGTCGGCGACCGGCAGCGTCTCGACGTCGGGCTGCGTCTGCTGCTGCTCGGCGGTCGTGTCGGCGCCGTTTCGACGGCGGCGATATCGGACGTAGCCCGCGGTCGAGAATCCAGACTCGGTGTCCTGGCCATCGCGCTGGCTTTGGGTCGAGCTCACGGTTCGGACCATGTTTCGGCCCTGGGTTTCGAATCGCGTGACGTAGTCGCCGCCGGGTCCGAGCATCATCAGGGGGGTGTTCATGGGCTTGACTCCGATTCTTGGGGGTCGGTCGGGTGGTCGCCACAGCATCTTGTAGCTGAGGTCAACCGGTCTGACGTTCGAATCGACCAACCGCAGATCAAGCCTTGAAACAATTCTCCAGATGGTGTTCGGTATAAGTTAGCCTGACAAACACCTACTGTCAACAACAATCTGAAAGAGCCTTAAAACGCGGGGTTTAGATGCGGGAGGTAGGGGAAACAATGACCGAACGCCGCATATACGGACTTCGAGTTATCGGAGCTATTTTCGGTGCCCGGATTGCAAATGACCTTCGGTATCATGGCGGCCGAGGTCTGTGCATGAGTCTCGATCTGAGTGTTGATGGTGCTGCTGACGCCGATCGCACGGCGGGGTTTCGCAGCAGCCCGCTGGTCGGCGCGGCGATCTGCTGGATGATCGGAACGATGCTCGGGCGTTGGTCGGATCATCCGCGCGTTTGGCTCACGGTGATGATGGGCTGCGCCGCGATGGGAATTTATTTTCACTGGCGCACGCGCGGGGCCAAGAATGTGAGTCGCACTGCAATTTTCTTTTTTATGCTCGCGATCGGCGGCGCGGCGGCGAGCTGGTACGGTGTGCGCGCCGGCGCGGATTCAACATGGGGCGTCGAACTTCCACCGAATGATCTCACCGGGCGGCTCGTGCGCGTCGAGGGAGTGATCGACGAGCCGCCGCTGATGCGACTCAAGACGCGCGGCTCGATGAGCCGCTTCGATTACCACGGCCCGACGACGAATCTCCTGCTGCGCGTCGAGCGCATCGCCGGCGCCGGAGGCGCGTGGACTGCGGCGCACGCCTCGATCATCGTCGGCATCCCCGATTACGACGGCCGGTGGCGCAGCGGCGACCGCGTGCGCTGCACAGGATGGCTCTCGGCGATCGGTGAGCCGATGAACCCCGGCGAGCGCGACCGGCGCGCGATGATGGCGGAGCGCGGCGTCGTGGGCCGCATCTCGCTCGACGAGGCGGGCAACTGCGAATTGATCGAGCGCGCCGAATCGCGCGGCTGGAGCGTCTCGCGGTTCCGCGAACTGCTCAGCAGCGGCGCACGCTGGTCGCTGCACGAAGGAATGGGCGACGATGACGACGCAGCTCCGACCGAGGCGATGCTCGACGCGGTGCTGCTGGGAGACCGCACCGGCGACCTGGGCGACATCGAGGCGTCGTTTCAGCACACGGGGCTTTCGCATCTGCTGGCCGTCGCGGGGCTGCATCTGGGAATCCTCGTGGCGGGGACGTGGTGGGTCGCGCTGATGATCACGGGCCGCCCGCGCGCCGCGGCCGTGGTGAGCCTCGTGGTGCTCGCGCTCTACGTGATGGTCGTACCGGCGGTGGTGCCGATCGTGCGCGCGGGGATCACGACGGCGATCGCGTGCTGGTCGCTGACGTTCGGACGGCGCACGGCGGGGCTCGCGGCGCTTTCGCTGGCGGCGATGGTGCTGCTCATGTGGCGGCCGTGGGACCTGTTTACCGCGGGATTTCAGCTGAGTTTCGGCATCGTCGCGGCGCTGATGCTTTTCACGGATCGCGTGTCGCACTGGATCGTGCCGCGTGAAATGGCGATGGGTCAGAGCGGCTCCGCGACGTTCAAACACCATTTCGCGGATTACGCCGCGGTGTCGATCGTCTGTTGGCTCGTCTCGATGCCGCTGGTCGCGTGGCACTTCAATGTCGTAAGCCTCGTCGCGCCGCTCGTCTCATTTGTCATGCTGCCGCCGGCGGCGCTGATGCTCTGGTGCGGTCACGCGAAGATCGCGCTGACGTCGGTGTGGCCCGCCGCCGGCGCGATGCTCGAGCAGCCGCTGACGTGGAGCGCGCATGCGACGGGCGCCCTGGCCCGCTTCGCGGCGGCGCTGCCCGGCGCGTACTTTGATGTGGCGACGCCCAGCATCGCCTGGGTCATCGCGAGCCTCCTGACCGGCGCGGCGATCCTGCGCGGCGCGTTCGCGAAGCGGAAAAAATATGGCGCCGCGGCGGTGATGCTCTGCGCCCTATGGATCATCGTTCCCGCCCTGCTGCCGCGCTTCATCGCCGACCCGGCGGCGCTGCGGCTCAATATGTTCGCGGTCGGCAACGGCTCGTGCTACCTGCTGCGATCCGGCAACGCGTCGCTCGTCTTCGACTGCGGCTCGAGCAACTACCCGGACATCACCACCGGCTCGGTCGGCCCGGCGCTGCGGGCGATGGGCGTGCATCACGTCGATGCGCTGATGCTCAGCCACCCCGATTCGGATCACTTCAGCGGGTCGCTGGAACTCATCGATCAGTTTGGCGTGCGGCGCGTGATGGTCACGCAGGAGTTTCTCCGCGAGGCGGCGGCACACGCCGACGGCGCTCCGCAGTATCTGCTCGACAAGATCCGCGCACGTGGCGTGG
Organism: Planctomycetota bacterium; assembly: GCA_043788485.1. Lineage (GTDB taxonomy): Bacteria > Planctomycetota > Phycisphaerae > Phycisphaerales > Zrk34 > JAYVTU01. Next base: position 25,165 of record JAYVTU010000045.1, on the reverse strand, counting down.
CGATTGAGACGGTCGCGTTGGGGTGGCGCGAGCCGATGGGTGGCGCAACGGTCGAGGCGATCTGGCCGCCTCCGGGCCGGCGGTTTACGCGCGACAATGATGGCTCGATCGTGCTGAGCGTGCGCGCTGCGGGCCGGCGCGTGCTGATGTGCGGCGATGCGGCGCACGAGGCGATCGGCGGCCTGATCGCGAGTCACGCCGATGTGAAGGCGGACGTGCTGGAGCTGCCGCACCACGGCAGCTTCATCGTCGAGTCGCCGGCGTGGATCAGGGCGGTGTGCCCGAGCATTGTGCTGCAATCGACAGCCCGGGCGCGGCTCCGCAGCGACGCGTGGACGCCCTACCTCGATGGAATCGAGCGTCACATCACGGCGGTGCACGGGATGGTGTCATTGAGCATCGATGCCACCGGGCGGATGGAAACGCGGCATTTTCGGGCATCGGAGGAACTTGCGGGGCCTCCGGGCGTCACAACGGTGTCGCGATAATTGTTTTGAGTCGGCGGGGTGGACCGGCGTACAATAAGGGTGTGCTGTGGAGATCTGAGATGATGATCGGCGTCAAGAACTTGCTGAGAGCCACGACGGGCGCCGCGCTACTGTCGGCGCTGATATGTGGCTTGTGCGGCGCGGCGGAGCCGGTCACCGCGAAGGCTGAAGCCGAGGCGCTTCAGCGTGAGGTGGTTCAACTCCGCGAGCAACTCGAAGACACCAAGCTGCTTCTCAAGCAGGCGTCGGCGGACGTGGGGGCGATGCGCGATCAGTTGCAGAAGCAGAACAAGACCTACGATGCGAAGGAATGGGCGGCGACGCGCGAGAAGCTCGAGCGCAGCCAGCAGGCGCTGACGCGCGAGCAGATGAAGCTGGAGCAGGACCGCGTGTCGCTCCGCAATGCCGTGCGCAGCGAATCCCAAAAGAGCGAGGCCGCAGCGGCGGTTCCCGCGTCGCAGCAGACACCGCAGCCCGCGGCCGCGGCTCCAACAGCCGTCGCGCCGGCGAATACCGGGCCGCTGTTCAATTATCGTCCGCGTTATTCGGTTGAGTCCGGTTACTACACAGAGCCCTATGGCTACGGTGCGTATGCGCCCTACTCTTACGGCTATCCCTACGGAGGCTATTCCTACGGTTACCCGTACTACTCCGGGCCGGTGGTCCTGTTCCCGCACATCACGAGCCGGGACGTGGACATCAGTCACCACGGCGGCACGACGCTGTTCAACAGTGGATCCTCACATCCTTAGTGCCGAGCGGCAGAGGTAGCGGTGATGAGTGCGCCAATCACCTCCGGCCGCTCGGGGTTTGCGCGGAGGAACCGCGAATGACGAATGACGAAATTCGAATGACGAATCAAATTCCAATGGTGAAAGGAACCGCAGTGTGATTCCCGTTTCGTCATTGGAATTTGGAATTTGATCATTGATTCGTCATTCGAATTTCGTCATTCGAATTTCGCGGTTCCCCCGCGCTCAACCTTGTACGGAGAACGAACTGCTCGGCGGCGGCGCGGGAGTGAACGGATCGCGTGGGCGGACGGGCCGGGCGGGGCCGATGGTGGCGATGGGATTCGGCGGCTCCTGGGCGGGCTGGGCAGCGGGCGACCCCGGGGATTCGGAGGACCTCATCCCCGGGCTTGGGGGGACGGCGACTCCGGGCGAATCGTCCTGGCTGTTGCGCATCTTCTTGAGCGCCATCGTCCACGTCTCGCGCTGGAACTCCAGTAGCCGGATCGCCTCATCGAGGTGCGCGGTGTCGCGCTCCATGTTGGCATCGACGAGGCGGAGGTAGATGTAGTTGTAGAGGCCCGCGAGCTTCTGGCAGAGCTGAGGGTTGGTCGTGTGGTCGAGGCTGCTGCTCAGCTCGCTGACGATCTGCTGGGCGCGGACGATGGCGTTGTACATCGGCTCGAGCTCGCGCTTCTCGAGGGCGTGGCGGGCCTGGCGGCAGAATTTGATCGCGCCGTCGTAGAGCATGATGCGCAGCTCTTCGGCGCTGGCGGTCAATACCTTCGTGCGAAGGTAGGGGCTGGGCGTCGTGTTGGAGTTTGCGGTGCTCATGTGGCGGCTGCTCGTGGAACGCGGTGCGACTGAATGTATCGGCTTTCACAGATGCGGGCCGTGAGCGTCGGGCCCTGGTGCCGATAACGCGGAACGGTTTTCGGGCGTTCGATCAGCCGGACTTGGTGGACGCGAGGGTCGAGAGCTGCGAGATGGCTCCCTGCTGCTGCTGGATCTGGGCCAGCGCTGTTTCCATCGCGGCGAACTGGCTCTCGAGCAGGGCACGCTTGGCGTCGAGACGGGTGCCGATCTCGTCGATGCGGGTGTTGTCGAGCTTGACCTTGGCGTCGATTCCGTTGGTGGCGAGCGTGAGTGTGCCGTTGGTCGAATCGTTCAGGGCGCTGACGAGGTCGAGCATGAGCTTGCCGAAGCCGACGCTCTTGGTGGTGCTGGAGGAGGGGATGGTGACGCCGGGCGGCAGGCCGACGTTGTCGGTCGGCGCGACGGTGGTCGTCGCGGTGAAGAGCGAGGCGACGCCGGTCGGGTCGGTGTTGAGGGCGCTGCTGAGCCGGGTATCGTCAAGCGTGAGCCGTGCGCCCTGACCGATCGTCAGGCCGATCTGCGTCAGGAAGCTGAAGGAACCGCTGACGCCGGCGACCTTCGTGTTGACCATGTTCAACATGCGGTTCTTGATGATCGAGACCGTCGGATCGCCCAGCAGCAGGCCCTTCTTGTTCGTCGATGAATCGTAGGTGTCGTACTTGTCGACGCCGTCGAGGACCGCGTTGTAGTCGCTGACGAACTGCTTGATCGCGTCCTTGATCCCGCCGGTGTCGCGTGTGATTGTCAGATCGACGGGCGTTGTGCTGGTGCCCAGCAGGCTGATCGTGACGCCGGAGATCGTGTTGGTCAGCGTGTTGGTCGAACTCGTCAGCAGCAGCGCCTTGGCCGGGTCGGTCGAGCCGAAGAGCACGACGGCATCGTTGCCCTTGACGAGGCTCGTGGTCTGCAGGCCCATCCCGCCGTCGTCCACCGAGACGCGGCCGGCGACGCCGGTGTTGTTGCTCGAGAAGGCGAGGCGGAACGGCGTGACGCCCGAGCCATCGTTGATGACCGACGCGGTGACGCCCGCCCCGGCGTTGTTGATATTCGTGACAATGGTCGAGAGCGTGTCGGTCGCGCCGATGGTGACGTGTTTCTCGTACGAGCCGTTGACGGTCGTGCCGACGGGCGTGGCGAGGAGGCCGAGGTCGCCGGCGGTGGTCGTCGCGCCCTCGGTGATCTTCATCGTCGCCGCGCCGCCGCCGGTGTCGGTCAGGAGCAGGCCGTCGCCGGTGGAATTGATCGAGGCTTTGATCGCCGTCGGGCGTGTGTTGATGAGGTCGATGACTTTCTGGAGCGTGAAGCCGGCGCTGTTGGAGAGATCGACGATCGACGTCGCGCCGGTGGAGTCGGTGATCGTGAAGGTTCCGGCGGCGACGCCCTTGCCGCCGTTGAGCTGATCGAAGCGCGTGTTCTCATTGATCCAGCGGTACTGGGCGTTGGTTCCGGCGATCGTGCCGGTGGCGCTGGTCTGTGCGAGTCCGAATTTCGCGGCGACGTCGCCGCTGACATCCGCGATGGTCAGCGCACCGGCGGTGTTGCGCGTGATGTTCAGGCCGTTGCCCGCGGAATTCAGCGAGGCGGTGACGCCCGCCGCCGAGGCGTTGATCGTGCCGATCACGTCGCTGATCGACGTTGCGCCGGTGAGATCGACATCGGTGCCGTTGACGCTGATGTGTCCCGCGGTGACGCCCGCGCCGCCGCTGATGTTCTTGAGCAGCTTGGAGCCGAGCGAGGAGACGATGCGCGACCCGCTGATCACGCCCGCCGCGCTGGCCGGGCCGACGATGCCCAGGTCCGCGCCGGCGCTGGACCCCGTGGCGACCGCCGCGATGACGCCGAATGTCGAGCCGCCCACAGTGTTGTCCGTGAGTTGCAGGCCCGTGCCGCCGGTGCCGATCGCCGCGGTGACCGAGCCGCCGCTGGCCGTATTAATTTTCGTCAGTACATCGCCGACGGTCTGCGCGCCGAAGAGGCTGACGTTGAACGTCGCGCCGTCCTGCGTGGTGAACGTCAGATCATCCTGGCCGGTGCCCTTGATGCGGACGCCGGTGCCGTCGTTGAGCGAGGCGAGCGAGGTCGTGGCGGTGATCGCGTTGAGCTGCGTGCCGGTGATGCTCGTCGTGGCGGTGGAGCCGGCGATGCCAAGGGACGTCGCGGTCGTCGTCGAGCCGACGTTGACGACCGTCAGGTTCGAGGCGGCGGCGCCGGTGTTGTCGGCGAGCTTGAGATGATCGCCCTCGAGGCTCGCGGTGACGTTGATGCCCGAGCTGTTGTTGATGGCGTCGAGGACATCGTTGATCGTCACCGCGGCGGTGAGATCGATCTGGGCACTGGCGCCGCTGCGATCGGTGATACGGATCAGGCCTCGCTGGATGCCGGCGCCGCCGTTGAGCTCGCTGAGGTTCACCTCGCGGTCGAGGCGAGCCGCGGCGGACTCGACGGTCAGCGTGCCACCGGCGGCGGAGACGGGCGACGTTTCGGTGTCGGCGAAGCCGCGCGTGATCAGCGACTGGCTCGTGACGAGTTGGCGCGGCGTGAAACTGTACGTGCCCAGCGGCGCGCTCTTGGAGCTCGTGGCGGTCAGGACATCGGTGTTGGAACTGGTGGCGGTGGTGGTCTTGAAAAGCGTGGCGTCGCCGATGCTCGTCGAGGAGCTCTTGAGGGCGATCAGCCGGGCGCCGATGTCGAGGAACGCCGTCTTTTGGGAATTGAGGACCTGGACCTGCGTCTTGAGATCGTTCTGAGGCTGCGCTTCGATCGCAATAAGCTGATCGACGATCTTGCCGGTGTCGATACCACTGATGAGCCCGACGCCAGATGAGATGGTGCCCAAGTCGGAGCCTCCGTGCCAAACACCGGCAATCCGTTGCCGGCCGAGCCAGATGCGAGTGAAACCGTCGCACGAGCTTTCGTGCTATCCACTTATCGACACCCCGACGGGGGCACCTTGAATGACAATCCGCGGCAATGAACAGCGATCAGCCACATTTTCGCATCACCACGCACCCCGCAACCGCACCTCATCCATGATAAAGTGCCCAACGCCTCCCACCCCGCCGCCCCACCCCCGGAGCATTCCATGCGCCGCTTCCTCGCCTCCATTCTCTTAATCTCCACCTTCATCCTCCCCGCCTGTGCCGCTGACCAGCCCGCCTCCTCCCCAACCCCTAACCCCCAACCCCCAGCCCCCTCCGCCTTCACCCCCCTCTTCAACGGCAAGGACCTCACCGGCTGGCACCCCGTCAACACCGCGCCGTCCACCTTCACCGTCCGCGACGGCATGCTCATCACCACCGGCCACCCCACCGGCATCCTCCGCTCCGATCGCATGTACGAAAACTTCATCGTCGAATTCGACTGGCGTCACATGCACCACGGGGGCAACTCCGGCTTCTACATCTACTCCGATCCCATCACCGCCGTCGGTCAGCCCTTCACGCGAGCCGTCGAAATCCAGGTCATCGATGGCGTCTCGGGCACGTGGTACACCTCGCAGGGCGATGTCTTCCCCATCCACGGCGCCACAATGAAGCCCGACAATCCCCGCAAGGTCGCCGGCATGCGGGCGTTCCCCACCGAAGATCGCCAGCTCCCCTCGCCGCAGTGGAACCACTTCCGCGTCGTCGCCAACAACGGCGACATCTCGCTGGCCGTCAACGGCAAAGTCGTCACCACCGGCCACATGGCGAGCCCGCGCAAAGGCTACCTCGGCATCGAATCCGAAGGCTCCGAATGCCACTTCAAAAACATGGTCATCCAGGAACTCCCCTCCACCGGCGCGACGCCCGAGCAAACCGCAAAACCCTACGAAGGCTTCGAATCCCAATTCATCGGCCTCGATCTCACGGGCTGGAAAACGACCGACGAAATCAAAAAACATTGGACCACCGACGACTGGGAACTCCACTACGACGGCAACGCCCCCGCCGAAGCGCAGACACTGACGCTCGACAAAAACCTCGGCGACTACGAACTGATCCTCGATTACAAAACCAAATCCGACGGCGCCGAAATCCAGATACGCAACATCCCCGCCGCGACCGTCAAGCTCCCCACCACCGGCGACAAGTGGAAACGCATTCACATCAAGCTCGCCAACGGCAACCTCTACGGCCCGACCGATCCCAATACCTCCCGCAATCTCACCACCGAAAAAGATTTCCACGCCACCGGCCCCCTCGCCCTCCACGCCACCGCCCCCACCGCCTTCGGCAACATCTACATCAAACCCCTCACCTGGAAACCCGACTGACCGCCGGGTGCCACGGGTCTGCGGTTCCTCCGCAGCCCCGTGCGCCTTTGCCTCGCCGCTTGCGGCTTCGCGGCGGCGGGACCATCCAACGAATCCCAATCCAGTACTCGCTCGAATCAATGAACCGACTCATCTCGGCGTTCAGTAATTCCCACATCCCCTGACTCACATCGATTTCAGCGATACCATGTCCCTCCGCGCCGCGCATGATCACGCAGCGCCCCGAAAGGTCCACCCTTGCGCCTCGCCCGAAATTTCAACGTCACCGCCGGCAAGCCCGGCCCGTCCACCAAACCCCTCGACCTCAAATCCGTCTGGGCACAGGCCGGAAAACTCGTCGGCCAGCACCGCAACCGGCTGCTCATGGGCATGGTCATCATGATCATCGGCCGGCTCAGCGCCTTCGTCCTGCCCGTCGCTTTCAACGTCTTCGTGGACGCCGTCACACAGAACACCGATCTCCACGCGCTCTGGTTCAAGCTCCCCGAAATGTCACCGGCGCACCTCCTGCCCTGGCTCGCCGTCATCGCCGGCGTCGCCACGCTCATCGACGCCGTCACCACCTACACCCTCTCCCAAGTCCTCGGCGTCGCCGCGCAGCATGCCATCAACGACATGCGAAAGCAGCTCCACGCACACGTCGTCCGGCTCCCCGTCCGCTACTTCGACGGCACGCAGACCGGCGTCCTCATCGCGCGCATCATGACCGACGCCGAGGGCCTGCGCAATCTCGTCGGCAACGGGATCGTCCAGCTCGTCGGCGGCGTCTTCACCGCGATCCTCGGCCTCGCCTATCTCTTCTGGCTCAATTGGCACCTGACGATCATCATCCTCGTCCTCCTCGCCGCCTCCGTCGGCGCGATGTCGTATGCCTTCAGCTACCTCCGCCCCGTTTTTCGTGAGCGCGGCAAGATCAACGCCGCCATCACCGGCCGGCTCACCGAATCGATCGGAGGCATCCGCGTCGTCAAGGCCTACACCGCCGAGGCACGCGAACGAAAAATATTCTCCGACGGTGTCGATGAATTCTTCGCCAAGGTCAAGATCGGAATGACCGGCGTCTCGAGCGTCACCGCCGGCGGCAAGTTCGTCATCGGCGTCGCCAGCATCCTCGTCCTCGTGTTCGGCGGGCGCGCGGTCCTCGCCGGTGAAATGTCGATCGGCAACGTCGTCGCATTCATCGGCGCGACCGGCCTCATGGCCGCCCCCGTCATGCAGATCTCCTCCATCAGCACGCAGATCTCCGAAGCCTTCGCCGGACTCGACCGAATCCACGAAGTGTTCAACGTCACCCCCGAAGACGCCGGCGACGAGAACCGCGAGCCCTGCCCGACCATCCGCGGCGACATCGAATTCAAGAACGTCAACTTCGAGTACGACCCCGGCACGCCCGTCCTCCGCAACGTCTCATTCACCGCGCCCGCCGGAACCACCACCGCGCTCGTCGGCTCCTCGGGCTCCGGAAAATCGACGCTCATCAGCCTCGTCATGGCCTTCAACCGGCCCGGCTCCGGAACCGTCCTCCTCGATCACCGCGACCTGGCCAACATCCGTCTCGCCGATTTCCGCAAACACCTCGGCGTCGTCCTCCAGGATAATTTCCTCTTCGATGGCAGCATCCGCGACAACATCGCCTTCTCCCGCCCCGATGCGACCGACGCCCAGATCCGCGCCGCTGCGCACGCCGCGCACTGCGATGAATTCGTCGCCCGTTTCCCCGGCACGTACGACGCGATCGTCGGCGAACGCGGCGTCAAACTCTCCGGCGGCCAGCGCCAACGCATCGCCATCGCCCGCGCCCTCCTCGCCGAGCCGCGTCTCCTCATCCTCGACGAAGCGACGTCCAGCCTCGACAGCGAATCCGAAGCGATGATCCAGGACGGCCTGCGCGCCCTCCGCCGCGGCCGGACCACTTTCGTCATCGCCCACCGCTTGAGCACCATCCAATCCGCCGACCAAATCCTCGTCCTCGAAGCCGGCGAAATCGTGGAGCGCGGCACGCACGAAGAACTGCTCACGAAAAACGGCCGCTACCGCCAGCTCTACGACAAGCAATACCATTTCGAGAGCGAACGCTTCATCAACCCCGGCGAAGAATTCGCCGCCGAACCGAAGGTGGCGAAGATCTAACCCCTCTCCCCCGGGGAGAGGGTGGCGAGTCCGCGAGCCGGGTGAAGGTGCGCTGGGATTTCAATGTGCGCCTCGCCACGCCAAAAACGTTACTCCTTGTCCGCGTCCCACGGCAACGGCACACCGTGAAATTTCACAATGTCCGGGTCATGCTCCAGCAACCATTCGCGGTCAAAGGGCCAACTGCATTCACTTCGCTGATTCAGGATCGCGGCAACGATGAATCGCCAGATATTGGACGCAACGAAATATCGCGGCGCGACTGGATCGTGAATCAGTTCAACAAACATAACCGGATATCCAGGACCAAATTCCTGTTGTGTTGGGATCATGTAGTAATTGCCGCAGCCGTCACTGGCGAACGGAACCCATTTGCGGAACACCCAATCAGGATGCCTTTGCCAACGGCGTTCCATATTCAAATGATTCCTGATCGGCGGAACACCGAAAATGCCGCCAGGTCCAACGAGCGAACCATTGGCGAATTGAAGCCAAGTTCGCACATCCTCCGGAAGTTTCACGCCGATTCGCGATTCCATTTCTGCGATCATCTGCAACGTCGCAGGATTTGCATGAAACACGTCAAGCCTTTCTTCCTCCTCACGAACAAGAATCGCAATCTGTTTAATCATGCAGACACCTCGCGGGCATCGTACCGTTTTCCGCGGTCTGCGGGCCAACACTTCGGCTCGCCGTGGCCGTGAGGCCGACGGACCGGTTACGCCGCGCGTATTGTTTTGATCCCGGAGGGATGGCAGCAATTAGCCGGGGGTTGAGGCTTTGCGACACCCCCGGATCGCGGAACACGCACGTTCAATTTCTTTTTCATTTCTCCCGCACCCCGGCGGGGTGTCGTTCCCGCGGCCCGGAGGGCGGACGATTTCAGGGCCAAAGGCCCAGTCTATACCAGCATGGGGCAGAGCCCCATGTTTTGGGAGTCGTCACGTGTTGAGGGCTGAAGGCCCGATCCATTTCCGTTTCACCCGGCGCGGCGGCAAAAAAATAATAGATCGGGCCGTTGGCCCTCGGGGCGTTGCGGGGCGGGGAACGTGGGGCGCTAACCCACGGTGGTATGGGCCGCACCGTTGGTGCTTTGGAAATCTAACAACGCTGACCCGCGCAACACATTCCTGCAATTTCGCGCTTCCGCAGGTCCGCCACCGCGCGTTATCCTGTCCCTCGACACGGGCTGCCAAAACATTGACACGGAGGACAAATCATGTCGCATTCCAAGGCTGCGCTTCGTAAACGCAAGGCGCGGGAGCAACGCAAGAAACTGGACCGACGGCTCGGTTTTGCCGACCCGATCGGTGATGAAATCTCGTTGATGCGGCGCATGTCCACGCATCACCTGGACATCCTGCAGAACATCGAATACGCACTGCTGACGATCTTCAAGGTCGATCCGGCCCTCGACGACCGCGCGATTGCGGTCGCGCTGGGGGCTTACCTCGACAACGAATCGGTCATCGACGAAGACACACGCGACATCCTCGGCTCAATCAACATGGTCCGCGCAACGAATCAGGGCGACCATCCCGAGTCCCGCTGGCGAGATGGGATGAAGGTCGTGCTCGACTCCGTCAAGACACACTCGACACTCGCCCCCGGCGACCGCGGGTACCTGCGGTTCATCTCGCGGTTCATCCCGTGACCGGCGCGGACGGCGCTTTCTCCGTGTGCCATGATCTCGGCTCTGCGTGAGCATGTTCTTCGTTGCACGGACATGCCGACGCAGAGCCGACGGCATGGCACACCGGCGCGTTGATTGGGGCGGGCGCTGAAGTCGTGTTCGTCGCGATGTTCCCTCCGCCCGCGAAGCCGCAAGCGGCGATCACAGCGAATCGAGGTACGCGAGGATCGCGGCGAGTTGCTGGGGGGTCAGCGCGGCGGCGAGGCCTTCGGGCATGATGGAGTTTTTGAGTGCGGTGCGGCTCTTGATCTTGTCGATCTGGACAGTGGTGGATTTACCGGTGATGTCGCGGACGTCGAGTGTTTCGGCGCCTTCGTTGACGATGAAGCCGACGAGCGTGGAGTTGTCCTTGAGGGTGACAAGATGTGTTTCGAAACCCTGCGCGATTTTTTCGCTGGGCTTGAGGATGGATTCGAGGAGCTCGGCGTTCTTGTAGCGCTTGCCGATGTTGGCCAGGTGCGGGCCCTTGGGCGTCTGGCCGTCTTTGGTGGTGTGGCAGACGACGCAGCCCTGCTTGGTGAAGAGCTGCTCGCCGATTTTGGCGTCTGCCTTCTTGACGGCGAGGACGGCGGCGACGGCTTTTTCGAAGGGCATCGCGCCGATCGTGCCGGGGCCGCCGGGCTGCTTGTTCACTTGCGTGAGATCGACGGCGGGTTTCTCGTCGGCCTTGGCGACTACGGGCGCGGCGACTTTCAGGCCGGGGATCACGGCGTGGACGTGGTTGACCTCTTCGGCGATGTGGGCCTGTGTCGCGGCGTCGCCGGTGTCGAATGCGGCGATGATCGCGGCTCCGATGCTTTCGCTGCCGGCCCAGGTGACGCGCTTGAAGTACGGGCCTGATGTGTCGGGCCGGGTGCCCCACCACTGCGAGCCGTCGGTGTACGGGGCTTCGGTGTTGTACATGCGGATGAGTGTGGTGAGGACGCCCTTCTTGAGCTCGGCGTCATCGCAGACGGCTTTGCTCTTGAGCTTCTCGATGAGGCCTGTGGCGACGGCGGGATCGTGGATTTTCTTGAGTGCCCAGAGCGCGCCGTCGCGGTTGGGGGTTTCGAGCGCATCGAGGCAGGCCTGGCCGCCGCCGATCGCGGCGAGAGTCTGCACGGCGATGTGGGGGACGACGTGATCGACGCCGGGGCCGGTGAGGCCGTATTTTTGCGGTGTGGCGGAGAGGTGCGCGAGGGGGATGATCTGCGGGGCGGCGGCGGTATCGTGCAGACGATTGAGGCCGACGAGCGCTGCGACCTGGACGCGGGGATTGGGGTCCTTGAGCGCGGCGATGTAGAGATCGCGGGGGACACCGGCGAGCTGCGTCAGGCGATCGGTCATGGCGCGGAGCGCGAATTCGCGGACGGCGGAATCGCTGGCGAGTTTGGCGAGAGCGGGTGTCGATTTCTCGCCGAGGATTTGTTTGTAGGTGAAGATCGCGGCGACACGGGCGTACAACTCGGCGGATGAGTCGGAGGCGAGTGCGACGAGCGCGGCATTGGCGGCATCGCTGGGCTTGCGGCGGAGCAGCTCGCGCTGCGCGGCGAGGCGGAGGACGGCGGAGCGGGCGCCGACGTATTTCACGAGCTCGACATCGGTCGCTTTGTCGAGGTTCGGCGTCGGCTCGGGCTTATAGCCCTTGGGCGAGAGCTTGGCGATAAAGCCGACGTTCGGGCCGGAGTAGGAGAACTTGCCGTTTTCCCAGCTGGCGATGTAGAGATTGGACTGGCCATCGACATCGACATCGGTGGGCTTGGGGACGCGGATGAACTCTTTCTGCTCGGGGCCGAAGGTCGCGCCGACGGGCTTGAGTTCATGCGAGTAGATAATGGATCGGCCCCAGTCGCAGGTGAGCAGGATGTTGTCGAAGGGCTTGGGGAAACCGGGCTCGTGGACGAAGAGCGCGCCGGTTCCGGAGCCGCCGCCGTAGTCGGCCAGTGGCGGCATGATCTCTTCGGAGAAGTGCTGGAAGAGGGAGGGATAGCCGTAGTTGGCGGTCTGGATGTTGTGCGCGACACGGATGTTCCATCCGCCGCCGTCGTTGGTGTTGTCACGGGTGAAGATGTTGAGGAATGGATCGATGGCGAGGTCGCACATGTTGCGGTTGAAGGATTCGAAGAGCTCGAGCTCGGTTCCATCGGGGCGGACGCGGACGATGCCTCCGCCGTGGAGCGTGAGCTTTTTGCCATCGGTTCCGGTGGCGTCGACCATTCCGAAGTCGCCGACGGCGACGTAGATCCAGCCATCGATGCCCATGCGGATGCCGTTGGTGGTGTGGTCGGCACCGCGCATCTCGTTTTGCTTGGTGGAGATTCCGGTGACGAGCGTGGTGGAGCGGTCGGAGACACCGTCGTTGTTGTCATCGAAGTAGACGGTGAGGGTCGGCGGGTGCTGGACCCAGAGGGTGTTGTGGTCGTAGATGACGCCGCGGGGATGGTCCATGACGGCGAAGGTGGTGAACTTGTCGGCGACGCCGTCGCCATCGGTGTCGGTGGCGCGGACGACTTTGCCGTGGCCGGGGGCTTTGCCGAGCGAGCCCTCGGCGTCGACGGCGATGTAGAGTTCGCCGGTGATGGAGGCGGAGATGTTGACGGGGTAATTGACTTCCGGGGGCTTGGCGAAGATTTTGGATTCGAAGCCTTCGGGAGCGGCGGGAGCGGTCGGGGCCTTGGGCTCGGCGGGAGGCGCGGCGAGGGTGAGGCATGCGAGGGAGGTGAGGGCGAGGAGCGTCAGCAGGGAGTGGAGCGGGCGTTTCATGGGTGGCTCGGGAGGGGGTTGATTGGACGGCGCGGGGGAGGGAGCGCGGTCGGGGCGCGGAATCGTCGAGCAGAGGAACGCATGAGGGGAAGAGTTAATGCCGTGGGGGCAGACATCTTCGGCAGACGCACGCGCGCACTAATGTGCCGTTTGCAGCCGATTTCAAAGTGCCGCGCCGGTGCGCAGGAACGCGTCGCGTGGCGAGCTGTTGTCGTTGCAAGTCACGCGGGGGCCGAGGCTGAAAAATAGTTCGATACGCTGAGAAGATGGCAAGATGCACACCGCGGTTGTGCGCGCCGCTCCCGGGGATGCGCACCTTGGCGCCTTGACGGAAGCGCCTGTTGCGACTGTGTGTTATGGCTGTTTTCCAAGGTGCGCAATGAGCACCTTAGACCAAGTCTCAACAAGGCTCAGATGGCCCCCGGGGATTCGGAGGAACCCCATCCCTGGGCTTGGGGGAAATGGTGCTGGGCGCGATCAGTCTTCTTCGACGCGGGGTTTGAAAGCGGCGGCGAGTTGCTGCTGGAGGTGTGGCGGGACGGGCTCGTAGTGGTCGAGTTCGACGGTGTAGGAGCCTGCGCCGCCGGTGACGCTTTTGAGCTGGGATTGGTACTGCGTGAGCTCGGCGAGTGGGGCTTGGGCGGTGATGAGGAGCTGGCCGCCGCCATCGGTGTCGGTGCCGTGGATGCGGCCGCGTTTGGCCGAGAGGTCGCCGGCGATGTCGCCCATGTTGCGTTCGGGGACGGAGATCTCGAGGTTCACGATGGGCTCGAGAATCTGCGGCCGGGCTTTGAGCACGGCGTCCTTGAAGGCATTTCGCCCGGCGATGATGAAGGCGATCTCCTTCGAGTCCACATCGTGGTACTTGCCATCGTAGACGCTGACGCGGATGTCCTGCATGGAGTAGCCGGCGATGCATCCCTGCGCGAGGACCTGGCGGACACCCTTTTCGATGGCGGGGATGAAGGGGCCGGGGATGGAACCGCCGTGCGTGTCGTTGACGAACTCGAAGCCGGCGCCGCGTGGGAGGGGTTCGACGCGGAGCCAGACCTCGCCGAACTGGCCGGCGCCGCCGGTCTGCTTCTTGTGGCGGTAGTGGCCGTCGGCTTTTCCGGCGATCGTCTCACGGTAGGCGATGCGCGGCGGCTTGGTGTTCACATCGACGTTGTAGCGGTTGCGCATCTTCTCGAGCATGACGCGGAGGTGCATCTCGCCGAGGCCGCGGATCACGACCTCGTGGTTCTCATTCGAGTGATCGACGTGGAGGCAGGGATCCTCGGCGGTCAGCGCGGTCAGTGCCCGGCCGATCTTGGTTTCGTCGCCGCGGGCCTTGGCTTCGATGGCGAGACCGGCCATGGGCTTGGGGAAATTGTTGAGCGTGTGCGAGAGATGGACGTGGCCGTGCGCGATGGAGTCGTGGAGGACGTGGCCGAAGTGGATGTCCTCGACCTTGGCGACGGCGGCGATGTCGCCGGGGATTCCGGCGTCGATCTCGCGGTGCTCCTTGCCCTGGACCTTGAAGAGGTGGCCGACCTTGAAGGGCTTGCGGGAATCGCCGATGTAGAGCTGCGAATCCTTTTTCACGGTGCCTTGGTAGATGCGGAAGATGCCGAGCTTGCCGACGAAGGGATCGGTGGTGACCTTGAAGACGTGGGCGATGACGTGCTTCGTGGGATCCGCATCGTAGAGCAGCGGCGCGGTGTGCGGCGCTTCGCCGTGCTCGAAGGGCTGCGGATTGCCTTCCGTTGGATTCGGCGCGAGGTGAGCGAGGAAGTGCAGCAGATCGGCGAGGCCCGCGCCGGTGCGGCCGGACGTGAAGAGGATCGGCACGAGGTGATTCTCGCGCAGGGCCTTCTCGAACGGGTCGTGCAGATCGGCGGGCTTCACATTCGCGCCGGCTTCGAGGTACTTCTCCATCAGCTTCTCATCGACCTCGACGATCTGCTCGACGATGCGCTGATGGGCGGCGGAGACGCTGGAGAAGTCGGCCTCGCCGGAGTCGTGGTCGAAGACATCGTGGACCTCTTTGGCGCCGTTGGCCGGGAGGTTGATGGGCAGGCACTCGGGGCCGAACGTCTGCTGGATATGCTCGACGAGTGCGGGGAGATTCGTCGCGTCGTCGATCTTGTTGACGATGATGATGCGGCACTGCTTGCGGATCGCGGCCTGCTCCATCATGCGGCGCGTCACCATCTCGATGCCGGCGCGGGCGTTGATCACGACGGCGACGGTCTCCACAGCGGAGAGCGCAGCCAGCGCGTGGCCCAAGAAGTCGGGCATGCCCGGGGCGTCGATGAGGTTGATGTGCCTGCCCTCGAAGTCGAGGCTCACGACCGCGGATTTGAGCGAGTGCTTGTGCTCCTTCTCCTCGGGCTCGAAGTCGCAGGACGTGCTGCCACGCTCGACGCTTCCAGCGGCGCCGATCGCGCCGGACCGGGCCAGCAGGGCCTCGATGAGCGTGGTCTTGCCCGAGTGGGCGTGGCCGGTGATGGCGATGTTCCGGATCGCCGCAGTGGTGTACTTGGGCATCTCGCGCCTCCAAAGGATGAGCGACACGTCAATCCCGCCGCACGCCCCAAACCCCACGAGCCCCCGGATCACGACGACCACGAGTATAGACCGCGGCGCAACGCGATGGAAGACATCAATTCAAGGATGCCTTGGCGCGTGCGCTTCTTTTGGTGTTTCGGAGACTGCGAAACTCGTGACGTACGATCGCCGACCTGCGCCTACGCAGGTCCAGCCGACAACTCGCCACGGTGACTCGGCAGTCCACCGCTTACCCCGCGACGGCCGTCATGCGCTCCGCTTCGCTGACCCGGCAAAGCCCCGCCGAGCCCGGTGCGTCGATCCACTCAGGCCGGGCGAAGATCAGAATCCGCGCCGCGCCCGCAATGTTCCCTGCGACGAGCTTCTTGAGCACACGACCGCGATGGATCTCCACCGTCCGCGCTGCGATCCCGAGCTCCGCCGCGATCTGCTTGTTCAATTTCCCCGCGACGATCAGCAGCAGGATCTGCCGCTCACGTGCAGTCAGCGACGCCAATCTCCCGCGGTAATCCGCCACGATCTCATCCTGGCCGCGCCACTTCTCCGCCAGTTCCATCACTGCACGCAACTGCATCTCCAGCGTGCTCTCGTCCAGCGGCTCACCCACCACGCCCGCGACCGGCTCGCCGACCGCGCCGAGCCAAGCGTGCTCCGCCGAAGGTTTGGCGATCACCAGCAACGGAACACGCCTCCCGCTCCGCCGCAGTGAATCGATCACCTCCAGCGCCATTTCCCCGTTCTCGCCCGCATCGCACACCACGCACAGCGGCCCGCCCTCCGAGGCCGCCAAAGCCTCCTCTACGCCGCCAAAGACCTGCGCCTCGCCGCCGCAGATCTCCGCAACCTTCACCACGCGCAGCGACAGCGCCTTGCGACGCGTCAAGACCGCAATGTTCACACGATGTGTCAATCCAATTTGCTGGCTCATGTCTTGGAGCCCCCCGAAAAGAGGTGTTCGATCCAATGGCGGCGATCGTGTCTGTCATGGACCCGATCCCAACCCGCCATCCAATACTGATAGTCGTCTTAATAGCGCAAAACGACAATTAGGGGTAACCCGAATCGTCCCACTTGCCAAACAGCACCCCCAAAATCACGTGTAATGCGAGACTGAATCGCGCGCAAGCGAAAACCCCGCACAAGGTGCGGGGTTTTCGGTTGGTGTCAGAACTTGGGGTCCTGCTCAGGCCTTGCGGCGACGCAGGAGGATGGTGGCCAGGCCCAGGCCGGCGACGGCGAGGCTGGCGGGCTCGGGGACGACCGGGACGGCAGCGCTGGAGGACGAGAAGGAGAACGAGGTGCGAGCCTTGTTCGCCGTGATGTTCCAGAAGCCGGGGGTGTCATCGAAGCCGGTGATGTGAGCGACGCCTTCGCCTTCAACAACGAGGTTGTTGGTGTTGGCGAACGACTTCACGACGGTCGTCGCGTCGAAGCTGAAGGTCGTCGCGCCGATGGTGAACGTCCAGAGGGGGGTGACGCTCGAGTCAGCGAAGGCGAACGTCGTGAACGTGACGGGGGCGCCGTCAGTCCCGGCGTAGGAGCCAGCGGTTTCTCCGGCGACAACGGTGACGCCCGAGAAGCTGTTGAACTTGGTCGCCAAGCTCAGGTTCGCGGTGTTGTCGACGGTGTACGAACCGGCGAACGAGATGTCGCCATCAATCTGAACCGCCTGAGCGGCGCTTCCCAGACCCAAGGCCACGACAGCGGCCACGACCAACGATGCGAAAAGATTCTTTTTCATCCCAGGTTTCTCCTTTTGCGGGGTGATGTTGCCGAGGGAATATACCCCGACATACGGAATTTGGCAACACAAATTTGGGCTTCTGCACTCGGAACTTATCGGGGCACTCGTGTGTTACGGCGTAACTATTTATTTTGCAGGCTTTTAAGTTTGAAAAAATTCCGCAAATATGCCTTTTCCCGTCGAGCGCAAGCAACAAATTGGACGGTGATTAGTTGTGGAAAAACGACAATGACGTAAATCGCGCTTTCTTTACTCACTTCGGCGTGGGCCTGCCCTCGGATGGCGCTGTGTCCGCATTGCCCGAACCCGCCTTTTTAGAGCCGGATTTCTCTCGGGAGGAGGAACCGGATTTGGACGACTCTTTCGCCGCGTCCAGAGCCGCCTTCTCCTCCTTGGCGGCGGCGGCCTGATGCTTCTTGCGCGCCGTCTCGATCGCCAGCACGATCACCGGCACGTCATCACCCTTGTTGGCCTTCATGATGTCGCGGGCCAGTGAGCAGAACCCGGGCTTGGTCAGGTCCGCTTCGCCGAGGACCTGCAGGAACTGCGCCTCGGTCGGAGCCTTGGTGAACAGCTCAGCGTTGATCGCGAGGATCGGGGCGTTGCGGCTGCTCGTGTAGTGGCTGGTGGTGTGCGCGGAGCCGGAGGTGCCGGACTTGCCCGCGGCGGGTTTGTCGTCAGCCACGAGGACGACCTGGGCGCCCTGCACCGAGCCGGGCACGCGCCACGTCGCACCGGCCGTCATGCTCGCCGTCGAGAAGCCGACGAGTCGGAGCTGCACGCTCTTGTTCTTGTCCTGCATCGCTGCGATCTTCTGGCGCACCTCGAAATTGAGCTTGAACTCGCGCTCGATGTCGCGCGTCGCGCTGCTGCTGCTCGACGAACTGCTGGTCGTGTTGCGATTGTTCGTCCCGCTCAGATTGCGCTTGCGTTCCTCTTCCTGCTGGAGCCTGCGCTGCTCCTCCTGCTGGGCGCTGGCGATCTGCTTGGCGCGGGTCAGTGTCTCTTTGGCCTTGGCGATCTCCTGCGGATCGATAAGCACGACCTCGCTGACGATCATCTCCTCGGGCCCGACGACGGTGACGACTTTCGCGGAGTGGATGAATCCATACGCGCCGGCGGCAAAATCGGGCAGGCAGTTGGCGGCTGCGATCGCTTCTTCACGGGCCGGGGCCTGCTGATAATTCCGCACGGTCCCGCCCGACGTCACCTTCTGCTCGATCGTGTGGTCGGCGATGTAGCGGTCGGCGGTGGTGTGCAGCGAACTGGGGAACCTGGGATCGAAATTCGGCGCCGCGTAGATGTGGTCGCCGAAGTGCGCGAAACCCATCGCGATGCGCTTCCAGTGCAGCGTCCAGAACTGTTGATCGTTGCCGGGGAGGGAGCCGGAGGGGCTGGGGGTTAGGGGTTGGGGGCTAGAGGCGGAAGGGGAACCGGGGCGCGAGGGCGCGGCTGGCGAATCAGATGAGTCGAGATCGCGGGGGATGATGATCTTCGGCGCGGCGTCGGGTGCCGGGGTCGCGGCGGGCGGCGCATCTTCGGCGTGAAGCGTTGCGACACCGGCGAACAGCGCGGCGGCGAGCGCGAGAGTGTGACGTGCGATGTGTGCGGTATTCATCGGCGGCGGCCTCGGGAGGTAACGACGTGGCGCGTGCCGCTTATTGTAGTGTGCCGCGATGTCCTCCGTCTTGTCACACCGCACCGCCCGGCTAACATGGTCGGGCTATGGCCACGCCAAACTCTGAAAATCCTCAGCAACCCCCTTCCAATCCTCCTCCCGGCGACCACTCCGGCCCGGGCGGCCACGCCGGTGACGGCAGCCCCGAGGCCGACCGCCGCGCGAAGCTCGCCAAGATCGTCGAGATGGGCATCGACCCGTTCGGCAAACGCACCGAAGGGCTCATCCCCCTCGCCGACGCCCGCGCCAAATACGACAAAGCCGCGGACGACGCCCACAAGCTCGACAAGCTCAACGACGCCCGCCCCGTTGTGAAGGTCGCCGGCCGCATCGTGCTCAGCCGCGACATCGGCAAGCTCGTGTTCATCACGCTGCGCGACGCCACCGGCGACCTGCAGATCGCCGTCAATAAATCAGCCGTCGACGAGACCGCGATGAAGCTCGCCAAGCTCGCCGACCTCGGCGACCTCGTCGTCGTGCATGGCCCGCTCGCCATGACCAAGACCGGTGAGATCACCGTCTGGGCCAGCGGCCCCGGCGGTTTCGCGATGGCGTGCAAGAGCCTCGCCCCGCCGCCGGAGAAATACCACGGCTTGACCGATCCAGAGACGCGCTACCGCAAGCGCTACGTCGATCTCTACGCCAACCCGCACGTGATGCAGACGATCCAGAAGCGCATCGCGATCGTCGAGGAGATCCGCCAGTACCTGCGCGGGCGCGGGTTCCTCGAGGTCGAGACGCCGATGATGCAGACGCTCGCCGGCGGCGCCGCGGCGCGCCCGTTCGTCACGCACCACAACGCCCTCGACATGCCGCTCTTCCTCCGCATCGCGCCCGAGCTCTACCTCAAGCGGTTGCTCGTCGGCGGGTTCCCCAAGGTCTTCGAGGTCAACCGCAACTTCCGCAACGAAGGCATCAGCCCGCGCCACAACCCCGAGTTCACCATGCTCGAAGCGTACGAGGCGTTCGGCTCGTGGGAGACGATGGCCGACCTCGTTGAGGACATGGTCTGCACCGTCGCGCAGAAAGTTTTCGGCACGTTAGTCATTGAGCACAAAAACGCCGAGGGAGTGGTGACGAAGACGATCAACCTGACGAAGCCGTGGCGGCGCGTGTCGATGGTCGATCTCGTCGCAGAACGCACCGGGTGGAAGTTCGATCAGGCTCCGCTGGCGCCGGAACGCCTTGAGGCGTTGCGAGCCGCGAACCACGGCAAGGATCTGAAACTCGCCGGCACACCCGCCGAGCAGCTCGTCGAGGTCTACGAAAAAACGATCGAGTCGACACTCATCGACCCCACCTTCGTCACGCGCGTGCCCAGTGTCTGCATCCCGCTGGCCAAGGAGTGCGCCGACGACAAGTTCTTTGCCGACGTCTACGAGCTGGCGATCAACGGCCAGGAGATCAGCCCCGGCTACAGCGAGCTCAACGATCCCGATGTGCAGGCCCGCCACTTCCGCCACCAGGTCGGCGACGCCGCGGAGCAGCAGAAGGTCGACGAGGATTTCCTCGAAGCCCTCCGCGTCGGCATGCCCCCCGCCGGCGGCATGGGCCTGGGCATCGACCGCCTCGTGATGATGCTCACCGGAGCCGAGAGCATCCGCGATGTCATCCTCTTCCCCCTCATGCGGCCCCAAGGCTAAGGCATTTTTAACCGCGAAGGCGCGAAGGACGCGAAGAAGAGAAGAATGCATAGAGAGGCGTTTGATCCTGATCGGATTCCGGAGTTTCGTCACGGTGACGAGGCCGGGACCGATCCCGCGCTTGAAGCGCTTGCCAAAAAAGTGATCGGGGCCGCTATCGAGGTGCATAAAACACTGGGCCCGGGCTATCTCGAATCGGTGTATGAAGAAGCTTTGGCGGTTGAACTACAATTGCTCCAGATCCCGTTTGAGCGGCAGAAACCGATCGGCGTCAAATACAAATACTGTCTCGTAGGCGAGAGCCGCCTCGACTTCCTGATCGACGGCATTCTGATCCTTGAATTGAAAGCGATCGACAACCTAGCACCCATTCACCGCGCTCAAGTGATATCGTATCTCAAAGCTACTAACCTCCGACTCGGTCTGCTGATCAACTTCAATGTCATCGTCCTCAAGGATGGCCTCAAACGTGTCCTCTTCTAATCTAATCCTCTCTCACATTCCTTTTTCTTCTTCGCGTCCTTCGCGCCTTCGCGGTTAAAAATCCCCTTGTATAAACTCCTCCTGACATTCCGATACCTCCGCCGCAGGCTGACGCCGCTGGTGCCTTTGATCACCGTCACGCTCTGCGTTGGGATGGTCATTGTCGTCATCTCGATCATGGGCGGGTTCCTGGATCTCGTGCGCGGGGCGGGGCGGACGCTGATGGGCGACGTCTCGATTCTCGCGCCGGGCATGGCCGGGTTTCCGTATTACCAGGAGATGATCACGGAGATCGAGAAGCTGCCCGAGGCCGAGGCCGCGACGCCGCTGACGACGGGCTATGGGCTGATCAAGATGCCGTTCGGGGCTGTCAAGCCCGTGCAGGTCGTCGGCATCGATGCCAAAGGGCTCGACCGCGTGACCCGCTACAGCAAGACGCTTTTCTGGACAGCCGAGCGCCTCAAATCAACGGATCAGTCCAAGAACCTGCGCTACCCGATCGTCGACGAGCTCTACGCCGGGGCCGATCCGCTTGAGGCGGGGACGAATCTCGCCCCGCCCTGGGCCGATGCGAAGAACGCGAAGCTGCCGGCGATCGTGACGGGCATCGAGATCAATCCCGAGAACCGGCGCAACCACGACGGCACGTACACGATGGACTACAGCCTGATCCATCGGCCGGTCGTCGTGACGATCCTGCCCATCACGCAGCGCGGCCGGATCGCCGAGCCGGCGACGGGGCGGTTCGTCGCGGTCAACGAGTTCAACTCCGGCGTCTATGAGGTGGACGACAAGCGCGTCTACATCCCCTTTGAAATCGCGCAGGGCATGATGAACATGTCCGCCGCCGCCCGCATCGCGCGCGGCGAGGACGGCCAGCCGAAGCTCAACCCCGACGGCACGTTCAAGACCGAGGGCATCGAGCCCGCCCGCGCGTCGGAGATCCACATCCGCGCCAAGCCCGGCGTGAGCCCCGAGAAACTCAAGGACGCTGTGCGCCAGGTCATCAACGAGAAGTTCCGCGAGCAGTATCCGAACATGCCGATGCTGATCGTCGAGACATGGGAGGAGCGGCAGGCGAATTTCCTGGGCGCGGTGCAGAACGAAAAAAACCTGATGACGTTCCTCTTCGGCATCATCAGCGGCGTTTCGATCCTCATGGTCTGCGTCGTCTTCTACGCCATGGTGACCGAGAAGACGCGCGACATCGGCGTGCTGCGGGCGCTGGGCGCCTCGCCGAGCGGCGTGGCGTCGATCTTCCTGTCGTTCGGCATGGTCATCGGCGCGCTCGGTGCGGCGCTGGGCGTGACGATCGCGTACCTCATTGTCCACAACATCAACGAGATCCACGCCTGGCTCGGCGACGGGTTCGGGGCGACGGTGTTCCTCGTCGGGATCCCGCTGGGCGTGGCGGCGTTCTATGCCATCGTCGGAGCAGCCCATGCCTCGGTGCAAGCGGTGTTTGACCGCAAGAATCTCGGCACGCTGCTGACCGTATCGGTCGCAGGCGGCCTCATCACTGGCAGCATCGCGCTGGCCATGCTCTGCCTCATGCTCCAGTTCGCATCGCGCGTCGGCGGTGGTTTGGAAGGCTCAACGTTCGCCGCCGCGATATTGGTCGCCGCGCTCATCCCGCTGATCATCGATGTGCAGTACGTGCTGTTCGATGTCGTCCGCAAGGGTGGCAAGAAACGCGTCAAGATCGCTTGGTTCACGCTCGCCGGCGCGGTCCTCGCCACCGTCGGCGTGGGCATCACCTGGCTGTGCACCGATCACCTGCTGGCGAAGCTCAACAGCTCCATGGGCTTCCAGATCTGGGACCGCCGCGTTTACTTCTTCGATCACATCCCCAATCGCCTGGACTGGACCGAGGTTGGCATCATCGCCGGCGTCGCGGTCATCTCGAGCGTCCTGGGCGCCCTGATCCCGGCTCTGATGGCGGCGCTGCTCGATCCGGTGGAAACGCTTCGGTATGAATAAGGCAAAGGCATGGTTAACCGCGAAGGCGCGAAGGACGCGAAGAAGAATAAGGAAGGGGACATTTACCGCAGAGAACGCAGAGGCCGCAGAGAAACGCAAAACAGCGAAAAGCGATATGGAGCCATCCCTACAAATCTTCTGCCTTCCTCCGCGAACTCTGCGATCTCCGCGGTTAATTCGCTCCCCTCTTCTTCGCGTCCTTCGCGCCTTCGCGGTTAAAAATGCCTTGATCGAATCCGAATGAATAAGCCCGACACCAACCCGACGATCCTCCGCACGCAGGGCCTGCACAAGCGCTACCTCATGGGCAGCGAGCAGCTGCACATCCTGCGCGGCGTCGATCTCGCCGTGCGCCGCGGCGAGTGGCTCTGCATCGTCGGCGCCTCGGGCTCCGGCAAGAGCACGCTGCTCCACCTGCTCGGCGGTCTCGATTCGCCCGACGCCGGGCAGATCCTGTTCCAGGGCAGCGATCTCTTCGCGATGCCGACGCCGAAGCGCGACCACTTCCGCAGCCGGCATGTCGGGTTCGTCTTTCAGTTCTATCACCTGCTGCCCGAGCTGAGTGTGATGGAAAACACGCTCATCTCGGCGATGGTCGGCCGCTCGACGCTCGGCTGGCTCGGCGTCAGCGGCGCCATGAAAACACGCGGCCACGCACTGCTCAATCAGCTGGGCCTCGCCGACCGCCTGCGTCACCGCCCCAATCAGCTCTCGGGCGGCGAGCGCCAGCGCGTCGCCATCGCCCGCGCGCTGATCAACGAGCCCGATGTGCTGCTGGCCGACGAACCGACCGGCAACCTCGACCGCAAAACCGGCGGCGCGATCCTCGATGTGCTGGCCAAGCTCCACAAAGAAGGCCAGACGATCGTGATGGTGACGCACGACGCCGAAGTCGCGGCGCGGGCGGATCGGACGCTGACGCTCGAATCCGGGCATCTCGTGGGTGAGAAGAATTAGGGCAACACGGCCCAAGGGCCGTCGCTAAACGATAAGCCGTCGAACCGTGTTATCCTGCGGGCGTACTATCTCCGTCTCGCACACCTTGAGGAGGCTCTCGATGAATCGCCTGATCGCACTCGCGTTCGCACTGGTCGTGGCGTTGTCCGTGTTCACTTCCGCTCACGCCGCAGACGCTCCGGGGAACATCCGCGTCACGGTCTGGGACGAGCGGCAGGAGAAGCAGAAAGAGGCCTACGAGAATTATCTCGGCAACGCCGTCGCCGACTATCTCAAGAAGCAGCCGGGCCTGACCGTCACGTCCGTCGGCCTCAATGACAAGGATCAGGGGCTGCCCAAGGAATTGCTCGAGAACACCGATGTGCTCGTCTGGTGGGGACACCAGAAGCACACGCAGGTCAAGGCCGAGCTGACCCAGGCGATCGTCGAGCGCATCAAGTCGGGCAAGCTTTCTTTCGTCGCGCTTCACTCGGCGCACTGGTCCGAGCCTTTTGTGCTGGCGATGCGCGAGGTGACGATCCAGCAGGCCAAGGCGAAGCTCACCGAAGAGCAGCTCAAGACGGTCAAGATCGAAACCGACAACCCGACCCGCCACATGACCAAAGAGGGCGACCCCCTGCCCGGCGGCGAGCTCAAGAAGGACAAGGACGGTCACGATGTCCTCGCGATCCGCCTGCCCGTCTGCTGCTTCCCGATCGTCACCAATCCCGGTGGCAAGAGTGTCGTCACCGTGCTCGCCCCTGATCATCCGATCGCCAAGGGCCTCCCCGCGAGCTTCGAGATCCCCGGCACCGAGGTCTACGCCGGAACTTTTCACGTCCCCACGCCCGATGTCACGCTCTTCGAGGAGAAATGGTCCAAGGGCCAGAAGTTCCAGTCCGGCCAGGTCTGGACCCTGGGCGGCGGCAAAATCTTCTACTTCCGCCCCGGCCACGAGACGTACCCGATCTACAAGCAGGAATTCCCGCTGAAGATCGTGGAAAACGCGATCCGCTTCGTCGCCCCCTCCCCCGGAAGCGCGGCGAAGTAGTCACGCCTGTCGCACACCGAAAATCTCAAACGCCGTGCGGCAATTCGCGCGGCGTTTTTATTTGAAGATCGTAGGCAAACTACACTTGATACGGATCGTGATTATTCCTCGCGCTCGAGGTAGGGGCACCGGCAGACAGTTTTGAGTTGATCGGGCGTGAGCATGCGCCACGCCTGGCTGCCGGC
>JAYVTU010000044.1:0-3485 GCA_043788485.1 Planctomycetota bacterium | reverse complement strand
GTTGCTTCGCAACACCATCTTCTCAGGAGGCCTTGCTTCGCGCCAGCCCCGCTAAAGCGCCGCGCGGCGCAGACTTATGGCTTATGTTGGTGGCGTTCGGGTCGGGAGTCAATTATTGGTTCAGGTCCAGTGCAGCGCGTAGAACAGGGCCGTGAACAGCAGGTCGGCGAAGATGATGGCGAGGATGGAGTGGACGACGGTGATGGTGGTCGCGCGGCCGACGCCGGCGGCGCCGCCGCTGACTTTCAGGCCGTTGTAGCAGGCGATGAGGGCGATGAGCGTGCCGAAGACGCCGGCCTTGATCAGGCCGCTGAGGAAGTCGGCGAGGCTGACCTGGTCGAGCAGGTTGCTGCGGTACACCTCCAGCGGGATGTCGAGGACGAGGTTGCCGATCGCGGCCGCGGCGGCGACGGCGACGAGGTCACCGATCACGCAGAGAAGCACGAGGCTGATCATCGTGGCCAGGACGCGGGGGACGACGAGGAAGCGGATGGGGTTGAGAGCCATGGATTCGAGGGCCTCGATCTCCTCGCCGACGACCATGGTGCCGAGCTCGGCGGCCATCGAGGCGCCGGCGAAACCGGTGAGGACGATGGCGGAGATGAGCGGGCCGAGCTCGCGGAGGACGGCGATGCCGATGATGTTGGCGACCTTCTCGACCTGCCCGAAATTCTGGAGCGGCGGCGCCATCTGCAAAGAGAGAATGAGTCCGATGCAGGCGCTGATCAGGCTGATGATGGTGATGGAGCGGACGCCGACGCGGACGATCTGCAGGTAGAGCGCCTCGCGGCCGAGGCGGAGCTTGCGCGCGACAAGGGCGCGGAAGACCCAGAGCAGGACATCCAAGAAAAGGTAGTAGAGCGCGCCGATATAGCCAAGCCCGGCGATAAGGGCAGCGCCGAGCGATTCGATCGTGCTGGTGAGGCGGGCGGGTTTGTCGGTCAGTTCAGGCATGAGGGAACCGGATTTTAACGCAGAGGCCGCAGAGTAAGCAGAGTACGCAGAGAGAGAGAGAGAGAGAGAGAGAGAGAGAGAATCTCTTTGTTCTATTCAAATCTCATTCTTCATCTCTGCGGCCTCTGCTTTCTCTGCGATCTCTGCGTTAAGCTCTTTCCTGATTTCTTACGCCGTCTTCGCCGCGTCGGCGGTTTCGAGGATGGTGAAGACCATGTTCAGGCGTGCGATCTCGAAGATGCTGCGCACTTTCGGTTGCAGGCCGCAGAGGATGAGTCGGCCCTGGTTGCGGCGTTGCTGCTGGAGGGCTTCGACGAGCGTGGCGACGCCCGACGAGTCCATGTAGGGGACGCCGCCGAGGTCGATGATGAGACGCGCGGGTTTGGATTTGACGAGTTCGAGCAGGCCGGCGCGGAGCTCGGGGGAGCGGCTGAGGTCGATGTCGCCGCTGAGGATGACGCAGACGCCGTCGTTGAGCTGCTCACGCGTTTTGATGACTTCGTCGTTCATTTGCATGTTCCGTGTTTCGATGGGTGTGACGCGGGGAGTGGCGCCCACTTGTGCATGGTCAGTTGCATTCCGACATGGGCGCGCGGGGCGTAGCGCACCTCGTCCATGATCTTGGTGATGATGTGCACGCCCAGCCCGCCGGGGCGGATGTCTTCGAGGGCGCGGCTCTTGATTTCCTGCGGATCGATCTGCCGGCCCTCATCTTCGATGGTGATCTCGATCCCCGCGCGGCCGTCGGGAGCGATGGCGGGTGAGAAGTAGATCCAGATGGGCTGATCCTCGCGGCCGCCGTAGCCGTGGCGGATGATGTTCGTCAGGGCTTCATCGACGGCGAGCATGATCTGTCCGGCGATCTCTTCGCTCCAGCCGAGGCGTTCGAGGGCTGTGCCGATCGCTGCGCGGACGGCGCAAAGGTAGCGTGGCTGGCTGATGATGCGAATCTCGATGTCGCGGTGCGGCTGTGTCACGGCGTGGTGACCTCCGCGGCGGCGGGCTTGGCGGCATCAGCATTGTAACGGCCGGTCTTAAAGGCCTCGGCCCATCGCGCGACGGCGACGGCGCGCTGCTCGGCCGGTGCATAGTGCACGTAGCCGAGGCGCGTGCCGGTGATGCGTTCCAAGGCGTTGATGGCGCACATGCGGACGGCCTGGTCGTCGGAATCGAGCTGTTCGATGAGCGGGCCGATCGCGGTGCGGTCCTTCTGCTGACCGGCGTGGACGATGGCGTAGAGCTTGGCGGAGGGATCGGAGGAGTGGAAATCGCCCTCGCTGGCCGGCGGCGCACAGCCGGTCAGCAGGAGCGTGAGGCCGATCATGGAGCAGACAGCGGCGACGTTTGACATGACCGGACATCATAAACCCCGGGAGGCAAAGCGGAAACCCGGCGCGGCATGATGGGCAGCCGACTGAGTCTGCGGAAACGGTGGAACCGCGTGCCGGTTGTCAAAAAATTGTCCAAAATGGATAACCACGAGCGGTTATCCTTTATATCCTGCTACATCCCCGATTTCGGGTCGTCCGAGATCGGCCCGCCGGCCCCCGGATTCCGACCGCCGCACACGTTCAACCCCCGAGGCTCGATGTGAACATGAGAACACTCACGTTGTCCATCTTTCTGACCGTCGGTCTCGCTCTTGTCGGCTCTCAGTTCGTTGGCGTGCCGGGCGCCGGGGCCGCCACCGCCGGTGCGACGCGCACCGTTGAATTCAATCGCGACGTGCGGCCGTTCCTCTCCGACACCTGCTTCAAGTGCCACGGCTTCGACAAGCACTCGCGCAAGGCGGACCTCCGACTCGACACGCCTGAGGATGCCCTGGCCCAGCGCACCGCCAAGGACGGCCGGAAGTTCACGCCCGTCATCCCCGGCGACGCGATGAACAGCGAGGCGTATCAGCGTCTCATCAGCAAAGACCCCAAGAAGCAGATGCCCCCGCCCGATTCGGGCCTGAAGCTTTCGCCGGCGCAGATCGAGATGTACAAGCAGTGGATCGATCAGGGCGCGAAGTATCAGAAGCATTGGGCCTTCATCCCGCCGCAGCGATCGGCGCTGCCGAATGTGCAAAAGGCCGATTGGGCTGCCAACTCGATTGACCGCTTTGTCCTTGCGAAACTTGAGCAGGAGAATCTGCACCCCTCGCCCCAAGCCGACAAGGTGACGCTGATCCGCCGCGTCACGCTCGATTTGACCGGTCTGCCGCCGACGCCTGCGGAGGTCGATGCGTTTGTTGCCGACACTTCGCCGCAGGCGTATGAGAAGGTCGTCGATCGCCTGCTCAACTCGCCGCAGTACGGTGAGCGCATGGCGCTCGAGTGGCTCGACGCCGCTCGCTACGCCGACACGCACGGGTATCACATCGACGCCGGGCGCGACATGTCGGTGTGGCGTGAGTGGGTGATCAACGCCTTTGCGACGAACATGCCGTTCGACCGCTTCACCGTCGAGCAGATCGCCGGGGACCTGCTGCCCAACGCGACGCTCGATCAGAAAGTCGCCAGCGGGTTCAACCGCAACTCGATGATCAA
>JAYVTU010000043.1:0-18649 GCA_043788485.1 Planctomycetota bacterium | reverse complement strand
GATGATCATCCGCTCCATCAGCAGCGTGAACCGGCTGCGAGGCTCGGCCCAGGACACCTTGGCCTGAAGCACGCCGTGCTCCGGGCAATCGACCCGGGGAATCCGCGCGTGAAGCAGCGTCTTGAGCTGGCACGTATCGAGGTGACGCCAGACCCGCTCAGGTGTGTGATCGAAGCACGACAACGCCTTGCCGCACGTCGGGCAGGGCCACGCGACACCCGGATCGTGCTCCACGAACACGTGAACCTCCCGCTCCGTGATCCGCAGGTCGATCCGCTCGACGTGCCAGGGTTCGCTCAATCCAAGAATCTGCTGGTAAAGCTGCGTGTCGCGCATCGCCATGCTCCATGGGGGAGCAGCCCGTCATACACTCAATTCAACCCACGGGAAACCCGGAAGGACCCTTTTCTTTTTCTCTTTCATTTTCCCCGCACCCCGGCGGAGTGCCAGATTCCTGCGACCCCTCCGGGGTCGGGGAAGAAGAAAGAGAAATATGGTGGGGGGGGTGATTCGCTGTCCGGGGGTGTCGCAAAGCCTCAACCCCCGGCTAATGGCTGGCATCCCTCCGGGATGCGGAACAAGGTGGGAAAATACCACTTGCCCACGATGATCCAAGTGGTATATTGCTGGATGAGGCGTTGGAGCCCCAAGGAGGCCGCGATGATCGCCAAGCAGGTGGACAGCAAGGGCCGGATTGTGCTGGACGCGTCTTATGCGGGTTCGACGATGCTCGTCGAGCGGCGGGAGGACGGCTCGATCATCCTGCGCCCCGCGGTGACGGTGCCGACGGGGGAGGCGTGGCTGTGGGAGAACAAGAAGTCGCTGGCGAAAGTGCGGGAGGGGTTGGCGGAGGCGAAGCGGGGCAAGCGGGCCAAGGGGCCCGATCTCCGGGCGGCGGCGAAGCTGGCGGCGAAGATCAAGGAGTGACCCATGCCTTTCGTTCTGGTGTGGCAGACGCCGGCGCAGGAGACATTCGATGAATTGATGGCTGCCGCGCAGGCTGCGCTGGCGCAGCGGAAGGGCAAGGGGAAGAGCACGAAGGCGGAGGGCCTGTTCAAGCAGGTGTTCAAGTGCGTCGAGCTTCTGGCGGCCAACCCCCGCCACCCGGGCCTGCACACGCACGAGTTCCATTCGCTGGTCAACCCGTACGACAAAAAGAAGAAGGTCTTCGAGGCTTACGCCCAGAACCGCACGCCCGGCGCGTATCGCGTTTTCTGGTGCTACGGCCCCGGGGCCAGCGAGATCACGATCCTGGCGATCACGCCGCACCCGTAAGTTTTCTTCTCGTTCTCGTTCTCGTAATCGTAATCGGCTCCCCCCTTCGATTACGATTACGAGAACGAGAACCGCTCGCCGACTCGCTGAGAACGAGGGGAATCAAGGCATCAAGGCAGCCCTCACCCCGGCCCTCTCCCAAGGGGAGAGGGGGCGGGAAAAATCATTCTTGACATGCAACCAAAAGGTTGCATATACTGGGGGCATGTCGAAGAGCGAAGACAAGGTGTTCAAGGCATTGGCGGATTCGAGCCGGCGGCGGCTCTTGGACAGTTTGCGGAAGGAGGGGGGGCGGACGCTGGGGGAGCTTTGCCGGGGGCATGCGATGACGCGGCAGGCGGTGACGAAGCATCTGCGGCTGCTGGAGGGGGCGAATCTGGTGGTCACGCTGAAACGGGGCAGGGAGAAATTGCATTATCTGAATCCCGTGCCGATTCATGAGATTTATGTGCGGTGGATAGGTCAATACGAACGGGGCCGCGTGGAGGCCCTGGATAACCTCAAACACGCTTTACAGGAGACCGAAGATGAACACGAACAGCGCTGAATTCGTTTACACGACGTACATCAAGAGCACGGCGGAGAAGGTTTGGAGGGCGATCACGACGCCGGAGTTCACGCGGCAGTACTGGGGCAAGGAGATGCGGTCGGACTGGAAGCAGGGATCGAGCTGGGAGATGGCGGCGCTGGAAGGCGGGAAACCGGCGAACGTGATCGGCAAGGTGCTCGAGAGCGCGCCGCCCAAGAAGCTGGTGCTCAGCTGGATCGATCCGCAGAACGAGCGGGACACGTCGCGTGTGAAGTTTGAGATCGAAGCGAAGGGCGAGGTGGTGAAGTTGAATATTGTGCATGACAACTTCTCGGCGGGCTCGACGATGCTCGGCAAGATCTCCGGCGGCTGGCCGCTGGTGCTGTCGAGCATGAAGAGCTTCCTGGAGACGGGGGAGCCGCTGGACATCCCGGCGTGCAAGGGGAGCGGGGCTGCGCAGCCGGAGCACGCGGCGGCGGCGAAGTAAAAATTGAATGGGTTTGAAAGGCGTGTTTCATCCGAGCGGCGAAACGCGTTTTTTTGTTGCGCGTTGCCGCTTGCGGCTTAGCGCTCTGTTGTGTTTTTCGTACTCGGAAATCGAGGGTCGAGTAAGAGTACGAACAAGGCAGTGGGGGAGCGCTAAGCCGCAAGCGGCGGAACGGATTTAGGAATCGGCCGGAGAATGTTCCGTGGCGGCGGGATGGAGGACTTTGAGCGCGAGGCCGACGGATTTGAATGCGGCGCGAACGAGGGCGAGGTACCAGGTGAAGTAGCCGACGACGGTGAGGGGCTGCGTTTCGCCGGCGTGTCACTGGAGGTAGTGAAAAGGTACCCTTTGAGGGGGTACCGGCGACAGGCCTGTGCGCACGGATGTGCCGCCGGTCCGGGGCCGGTCGGTGTAAACGGCTGTGGGAGCGGGGTTGGAAAATTTGGGAAGGCGTTGTTGTCAGGATTTTGCGGTTGCCGTGATTGTGCGCCGAGTTACGTGGTTTGCGCGCGTGACACCGTTGCGTTGGCGGTACGACAGCGGATCAGGGGAGACGGAGGAAGAATTGTTTGCCGGCGAATTCGAGTTTGATGCGTTTGGGTTCGATGTCGATGACGTGGACGCCGGCGATGGAGCCGTCGAGCTCGACGGTGGCATTGTTGATGAGTGCGATTTTGGTGTAGTCGGACCAGACGATGGCTTTGAGCTTGAGGATCGGCGTGGATTGGACGTCGAGGGTTTCGACGTATTCGGCGTCGGCGATGAGCGCGGGTTTGGCGGGAGCGGGGGGAGCGGCGGCGGGGGTGGGAGCAGGTGCGGCGACCGCGGGGGTTGGGGGTTGGGGGTGAGGGGAAGAGGGGATCGGAGCGGGAACGGGCGCGGGAGGAGCGGCGGTGACGGGAATCGGGGCGAGTGCGGGAGCGGGTGTCACCGGCGCGGGGGTGAGTGCGGCGAGGATCGGGGGCGCGGGGATGGGAGCGGGAGTTGGCGTGGTGGCCGGGGCCGTGGTGGGCACTTCGATAGCCTTTGCGGCGGGCTGCGGTGCGACGGGCTTGTTGAGGTAGGGTTGGACGGCGAGCAGCGCGGGGCGGTCCTGCGGGGCGACTGGAGGAGTGGGGAGTGCGGCGACGGGAGCTGGAGCTGCGGGACCCACGGACTGCTGTCCGTGGGCTTCGGTGTTGGCAGCGGTTGCAGTTGCCGGGCCGGGGCGGAGGATGAAGAGGGCGGCGAGGAGCGTGATGGCGATGACGGTCGCGATGCCCATCACCATGCTGAGGCGCGGGGCGGGGCGGTTGGCGTGGCGTGGCGCGGTCAGCGCGGCGAGCTGCTGTTGGGCGTCGGGCGTGGGGCGCGCGGCGTCGTTCCTGGCTTTGCTGAGTGCTTCGAGGATGAGGCTCAAGCGAGTTCTCCCTCGAGGGATCGGATGGCGCGGCGGACCTGGCGGAGGCCGAGCGTTTGGGTGCCGGAGACGAAGCCGCAGAGGAGGGCTTTGTCGCAGACGGCGTTGATGAGTCGCGGGATGCCCGACGAGTAGCGGTAGATGACCCACACAGCCCAGCCGGTGAAGGAGGGCGTGCCGCCGCCGCCGCTGAGCGTGATGCGGTGGCGGATGTAATCGGCGACCTCGCGGCGGGTCAGCGGATTGAGGTGGTACCGCACGGTGATGCGCTGGCGGAGCTGGCGCAGGCGGCGATCATTCAGCTTGTCGCGCAGCTCGGGCTGGCCCATGAGCACGATCTGCAGCAGCTTCCGCTGATCGGTCTCGAGGTTGGAGAGCAGGCGGATCTGTTCGAGCATCTCGAAGGAGAGGTCCTGGGCCTCATCGATGATGAGCACGACGTCGTTGCCGAGGCGGACCTGGTCGAGGAGGAAACGGTTGAGCGTGTCGAGACAGGCGACGCGGCCCTTCTTTACGCCGGGCAGGCCGAATTCGCCGAGGATGGCTTGGAGGAGCTGGGTTTCGTTGAGGCAGGGGTTGAGGATGAGTGCGGTCTTGTATTTCGGGCCGAGCTGCGAGAGGAGTGCGCGGCAGAGCGTCGTCTTGCCGGCGCCGACTTCGCCGGTGAGCTGGATGAATCCCTTGCGCTGCTGGATGCCGAACATGAGATGGGCGAGGGCGTCGCGGTGTTTGGGGGAGAAATAGAGGAACTTGGGGTCGGGCGTGATGTTGAACGGCGACTCGGTGAAGCCGTAGAAATTGTTGTAGAGGTCGGCCATGGGGATTCGCCGCGTGAGGACGGGTCCGGACGTGGCACACTGCGAAGGCAGCGGCGGCGCAGGGGCACCGGTCCAATATGCCATTCATCGGCGGATTTGCCCAAGCGGTTTATCCGTTACAGACGGAACAGGCGATATCCCCGGGCCGCGGCGGCGGCAGTGCCGATAATGGCGCGGTTGGCACATGAAAAAGGCCCCGGCGATCGCCGGAGCCTTTGGTAGTGATGTGATTCGGAGCCGCGTTACTGCACGCCCTTCTTCTCCTGATACTTCTTGAGCGTCTCTTCGATCTCATCCTTCTCATCGGGGCCGGAGCGCTCCACCGCTTCCATCTGAATCTGGATCGCCTTATCGACGTTGCCCTTGTCGAAATAGGCGCGGGCAAGCGTGTCGAGCACCGGGGCATTCTTACGCTTCGTCACCTCGACGCCGCGCTCCGCAAGCTTCAGCGCCACATCCAGGTCGCGCTTCTCGAGGCCCTGCTCATCGAGGATCGTCCACGCGAGATTGTTGAGCTGCTCGCCGTCGTCCTTGAAATCCGTCTCTCCGAGCTTTGCGGCGTACTTGTACGCCCCGTCGTAATCCTTCTTGCTGAGCAGCAGATTGAAACGCATCATCTTCAGGTCCGCGTTGTCGCTGGCCTTGATCTTGATCAGCTCATCAAGCGATGCCAGTGCCTTGTCCCACTGCTCGGCGTCCGTCGCGTCGTTGACCGCTTTCTCCAGCTCCTCCGCCTTCTTGACCAGCTCCGCTTCCTTGGCGGCATCGAACTTGCCGTCGATCACCGCAGCGACGACGCGGTCCATGCCTTCCATGGGGTGGCCGATCCACGCGATCTTCGAATCCTTGTCGATCACGAACGCCGCCGGGATGCCGTCCTGGCCCGCCGCATCCATCCAGGTCTTGGCCATCTTCTTGGCATCGTCCGTCGCGACGCGGTACGCCATCTTGTCGCCCATGTTCTTGACGAACGGCTCGACCTCCGCGCCGTCCTCTTCCCACACATCGACGCCGATCACGACCAGCCCCTTGTCCTTGTACTTCGCCTGCAGCTCCGAGACGTGCGGGATCGACTGCTTGCAGGGCCCGCACCACGTCGCCCAGAACTCGACGACATAGACCGTGCCCTTCTCGAACTTGGGCACCGCATCGCCCTTGACCCACTTGTCGACCGCGATCGCCGGGGCGGCGTCGCCGACGTGCAGCGTCACGGGACCCGCGGGTTTCGCATCATCGTCCGCGGCGAAACAGTTGACGCTGAGAATCAGTCCGGTGAACACAGCGAGCAGAGCGGCGAAACGCATGGTGAGACTCCTGGTGCATGAGGGGGTGGCGGCAACGAGGAATATGATATCGTCCGCCGGTCGCGGAAAGCTACCGTTTATGTTCACACGTGTTCTCCAATCACATTTACGAAAAAGACGTTTGACCTGCGGTATCATGCCGCCATGCCCACCGACATCCCCATCCGCGACCAGAACATCGACCTCGACCAGTTCCTCAAGCTCTCGGGCGCCCTCGAAACCGGCGGGCAGGCCAAGCTCGTCATCCAGAGCGGCATGGTCAAGGTCAACGGCGAAGTCGAAACCCGCCGCCGCAAAACGCTCAGCATCGGCGACCTCGTCGAAATCGAAGGCGCGGAGGATTCGCTGCGCGTCGCGGCCAAAGAAGCATGACGTCCACGCTCACGCCGAACCCGATTCCCCGCCGGCGATTTCATCGCGCGGTCTTCACCGCAGCGGGGATTTACAACATTGCGTGGGGCCTCTACGCCGCGATCGATCCGCAGTGGTTCTTCCGCTTCTGCGGCATGGAACCGCTGAACCACCCGGCGATCTTCTCCTGCCTCGGCATGGTGATCGGCCTCTACGGCCTGCTCTACCTCGAAGTCGCACGCCGCCCCGAGCGCGGCCAGATCCTCGCCGCCGTCGGCCTCATCGGCAAAATCCTCGGCCCGATCGGACTCGCCCAACTCATCTGGACCGGCGCCTGGCCCGTGAAGTCGCTCGTTCTCTGCGTCACCAACGATTTCATCTGGTGGATCCCGTTCGCGATCTACCTCAAGGACGCATGGCCGGCATATCGTGATGCGGCGTAGGGCAGAGTTTCACCCTGCCTCGGCCGTCGAATCAATCCGTTCCTCGATCTGTTTTGCGATGCGCGACAATTCCTCAATCGTCATGTCTTCGACCGCGAACTCGTGCGTGTGCAACTTCGTCCGGACGGTCACCCACGGCATCCGCCGCAGTTGAAACAATGGCCAGAGCAGCAGGCCGGCACCGATGAATGGAATGATTGCGAATCGGAGCGGGTAAATCATGTGACCTAAATCGGCGTGCTGGGTCGTATTCAGATTCTTTTGCGCAATCCAGATCACCCCGGCGACGCAGAGGAGGCCGGCGAGAAGACAGAGGATCGGATGGCGAACATTGAATCCCGGCCTCACACGCACGCTACAGATGTTGACCAGAGGAACGGACCACTTTAATTTCTCATCCACGACGTAACGGACGTGATTCTGATTGAACGATAACGGCATAAACGTCGCATCCGTGTGTGTCGCGGCTTCGCCGCGTCGGGGGGGCAAACTCACCGGCAAAATAGGAGTCAAGATCAGGGTTGCGGGGCGCGCGGCGCGGGATTTGGATTTCCACCCGCGGCGGTGAGCTGCTTGTCGATCTGCTCGATGTGGCTGTTGAACTCGGGTTCCAAGGTCATTCGGTCGTCGGTGGTGCGGATGGCGTGGAGGACGGTGGTATGGTCGCGGCCGCCGAAGTAGCCGCCGATTTCTTCGAGGCTGTAGCGGGTGCGCTTGCGGGCGAGGTACATGCAGACCTGGCGCGGGACGGTGATGGAGCGGTGGCGGCGTTTGGATTGCAGGTCGGCGAGCTTCACGCCGTAGAAATTCGTCACCGCGTCGATGATGTTCTGGATCGTGAGCTGCGGCCCGGCGATGGTCGCGGCGGGGTCGTCGCCGAGGGCGCCCTGCGCCATTTCGAGATTGATCGGAGCCCCGCGGAGCATCGACATCGACTGCACCTTGGTGATGGCGCCTTCGAGCTCGCGGATGTTCGTGTCGATCCGGCCGGCGATGAGGCAGGCGACATCGTCGGGGATTTCGAGGCCTCGGAGGGCGGCCTTCTTCTTGACGATGGCGACGCGCGTCTCGTAGCAGGGCTTATCGATGCGCGCGACGAGGCCCCAGTTGAAGCGGGAGACGAGGCGCTCTTCGAGCTGCGGGATCTCGCTGGGCGGCGAGTCGGAGCTGAGGACGATCTGCTTGCTGGCCTGGTAGAGCGTGTTGAACGTGTGGAAGAATTCTTCCTGCGTGCGCTCGCGGTTGGTCAGGAAGTGGATGTCGTCGATGACCAGCAGATCGACGTGGCGGTAGCGGTGGCGGAACTCGTTCATCTGGCCGGACTGGACGGAGTCCATGAACTGATTCATGAACGAGTCGCAGGAGAGGTAGCAGATGCGGGCGGTCGGGTTGTGATCGAGGAGCGTCTGGCAGATGCCCTGGAGGAGGTGCGTCTTGCCGAGACCGACGCCGCCGTGGATGAAGAGCGGGTTGTAGGCCTTGCCGGGCTGCTCGGCGACGGCGATGGCGGCGGCGTAGGCGAGACGGTTTTCGGGGCCGTTGACGAAATTGTCGAAGGTGTAGTCGGGGCTGAGGACGATCTGATCGTCGAACTCGGGGGCGTGGTGGCCGAGCGGGACGGGCTCGATGCTGACGGGCTTGAAGGGGGGCATGGCGCGGCGCAGCGACGCGGGAGATGCGGCGGGAGCGGGGGGCGGTGTGATGTCGGGGGGCTCGGCGATGGCGGTGGCACTGGAGGTGATAGGCGCGGGGGCGGGTGGCGCAGCGCTGCGCGATGCGACAGCGGAAGCGACGCTGGCGGACGACGCCGCAGGCGCGGCGACGGCGGCTTGGCGCGGCGGATCGCTGGCGTCGATGAACTGCACCGCGACGAGCGCGCCGGTGACGGACTGCGCGGCTTCGTTGAAGTACTCGGTGCAGCGTTTGGTGAGGTAGTTGCGCTGGATCTGATTCTGGACACGGACTTCCAGGACCCCGCCATCGAGGCTCAGCGGCTCCAGTTCTTCGAACCACCTGCGGCAATTTTCGGCGTGCTGCCGGCGGAGATACGCAAGCATATCTCGCCAGATCGCCGGATCGGGCATGACCATCGTTATTCCGCTCTCTCCGGCCTCCCTACCTGACCCTGTCCAGCCACGCGCCGACCATTCACTCTCATGCAAACGTCCGGCGCGCGTCCACCGTTCAGGAGGCCAAACTCCACGGTAAGGCGCGGTGCTGGTGATGTCAACGCTTTGGTTTGCTGTGACGCCGGCGCGCGCGATCGCAGTGAAATATTTTGATTGACAGGGCCGCGCCGACCGCTCCGGCCGGTGACTGCCGCGCGGGCGCGGGGCGCGGCGCGTGTCAAGCGCAGCGACGCGCGGTAGACTCGGCGGACACTTTCGGAAGGGATCGCATGAGCCGGGTATTGGCGGTCGTCAGCGTGCTGGGGCAGGATCAGAAGGGCGTCGTTGCGCGCTTCGCGACGTATCTGGCGGAGCGCGGCGTCAACATCCTCGACCTGCAGCAGCACGTGGTGCGGGGCCTGTTCTTCATGGACATGCTGGTGGACATCAGCGATGTGAGCATCAGCCTCGACGAGTTGATGACGGGGCTGCTGGGCGTGGGCCAGGCGATCGGGATGGAGGTGCGCGTCTCGCTGGCGTCGAAGAAACCCGACAAGAAGATGGCGGTGCTCGTGTCGCGCGAGCCGCACTGCCTCGAGAAGCTCATCGAGGATCAGCGGGTCGGGAACCTGAAGCGCGGACACATCGACTGCGTGATCGGCAACCACGAGGACCTGCGCCCGATCGCCGAGAGGGCGGGCATCGAGTTTCTCTGCAAGAGCTCGGACGACAAGCCGGCGCACATGGCGTGGCTGCTCGATACGCTCCGCAAGCGGCAGGTCGATCTGGCGGTGCTGGCTCGCTACATGCAGATCATCTCGCCGGAGATCGTGACGGCGATGCGCTACCGCGTGATCAACATCCACCCGTCGCTGCTGCCGCACTTCCCGGGGCCCGCGCCGTATCGGCAGGCGTTTGAGCAGGGCGTGCGCGTGACGGGGTGCACAGCTCACTTCGTGACCGAATCACTGGACGAGGGGCCGATCATTCTGCAAGACGTGTTCCACATCGAGGTGGGCAAGGACACGCTGGAGGATGTGAAGCGCAAGGGGCTTGAACTCGAGGCGGAGGTGCTCAGCAAAGCGGTGCAATACTTCCTCAGCGACCAGCTCGTGGTGCTGCAGGACCGCGTGGTGTTCAAGCCCGGGCTGTCGAGCTTGCTATTGGAAACTTAATGCGGGTCGCGGACCGGATTCGGGTTGCCAATAGGTCGGCGCGTCAAAGCAAGTTTCAAAAACACAACGAGCGGCATTGCTGCCGCTCGCATGTGAAATTTTGTTTGGACCTTACACAGCTTCGATCGAACTTCTTAGGCCAGAACGTACATGCCGCGCGAGACCTTCTTGAAACGCTTGTTCTCGCGAATCAGCGCCTGATTGACGATCGTCGAGAAGTTCTCGGAGGTCGTCTTGTACCCGGCCTTCTGCACTTCCTGGACGAGATCGGAGACCTTGATGGGCTTGGACTTGCTCATCACGCTGGCGAGCATGTCGGGCAGCGGCGCCTCGTTCTTGGGGCGGCGGCGTCCGACGAGGCCGGGATACTTCTTGCCGGTGACGTCCAGGTCGGCCAGCTGCGCGTCGATCTCGGCGAGCTGGGCGACGAGTTTCTCACGGCGCGCCTGGAGACGCGGAAGGCTGCGCTGACGGCGCTGCAACTCCTTGCGGAGTTGTTCGAGACTGATTCCCTGTAGCTTGGTCTGTTGCACGAGATTTGGCTCCGCTATGAAGGCAGATAGGTTACGACCCCGGAGTGGGCCGGCCACGCGCCAACCTCAGAGCGAGAGATACATCATAGGAGATACATCTTGCATTGCAACGCCGAAGGCGAATATGCCGAATCAAAATTTGATCGGGACGGCCCGGATGTGGGAATCGTGGCATTGCCCAGCGCCGCGGCCCAGATGTAATACTTGCTGCGTGGCGTGGACCTTGCGCGATGTAATGCCGGAACGGCCCGGGGCGGATGTTTGATCGCTTGTTGGGATGGAAGTTCACTAGCGCGTGGCGTGACGCGCGAAGCGCATGGCGGAAAGCGCCACACCGAAACTCACGCCCGCATCGCGACCGGGCTCTCGCGCCGGCGGCGCACCTTCGGCTGCTGCCCGGTGCTCATCCACGTCTGCATCTTCCGCAGCGCCTCGATCTCAAGCTGCCGCACACGCTCACGCGTCAGCCCGATCTTCTCGCCGATCTCCTTGAGCGTCAGCGCATCCTGACCGTCGATGCCGTAACGCATCCGCAGGATCATCGCCTCGCGCGGATCGATCTGGTCGAGCATGCGCCGGAGCGTGGAAACCTGGTCGGCGGTCAGCAGCGACTCCGCGGGTCCCGGCGTCATGTTGTCCTGCAGCCGATCCACCATGTTGAACGATTCACCGTCGCTGTCGGTCGCGGATTGCGCAGCCCGCTGGAACGCATGAGCCGCGGCGCGGACGGCCCGCGCCTTCTTCATGGGCAGTTCGAGCACATGAGCCATCTCCTCGATGCTCGCGGGCCGGCCGTGGCGCTCCTCGAGCTGCCGCGCGGCGCGGCGCCACTTCGTGATGAGCTCGACCATGTACGCGGGGACATGCACGGGCTGGACGGCGTTGATGAGGGCACGTTTGATCGACTGCTTGATCCACCACGAACCATACGTTGAGAAGCGGGCGCCGTGGTCGGGGCTGAACGTCTCGACAGCGCGCACGAGCCCGACGTTGCCCTCTTCGATGAGGTCCTGCAGGTTCAAGCCGCGGTTGGCGTACTTCTTGGCGATCGCGACGACCAGGCGCAGATTCGCCCTGATCATCAGGTCGCGGGCCTCGGGGTCCTGGTGGTCGAGGATCCTGCGGGCCAGATCGCGCTCCTGCTGCGCCGTCAGCAGCGGTGTGCCCTGGATCTGGGTGAAATAGACCTGCAAATTGGAATCAGCGGCCGCCCTGGCCATGTCCTTCCCCTTGTGCGGGTCGGCATGCGCAGAGCGCCCGCTAACCCGCACTCCTTTATTCGGTCAGGGGGGACAGCGGCTTAACCCCATAAACATGCGGTGAAACACGACAATGCTGGGTCCGAATAATTGGGTCTGGAAAATGACGAATGACGAAATTCGAATGACGAATCAATGATCAAATTCCAAATTCCAATGACGAAATGTGAATCGTGCATCGCGCTCTTCCCCATTGGAATTTGATCATTGGAATTTGATTCGTCATTCGAATTTCGAATTTCGTCATTCCGCCCTACCGCCGCGCCCCGCCACGGACACGGTTGCGCGCCATGCCCGCCGAGCCGATGAATCCGGCGTCGTTGCCGAGCGTGGCCAGGTCGATCGTCACATACGACGGAGCCGCGGTCCACATGTGGCGCTTGTACGCGGCGCGGACACCGTCGAGCAGCGTCTGGCCCTTGCCCGCGCCGCCGCCCAGCAGGATCAATTGCGGGTCGAACGCGTGAACGAAATTGACGCACGCAGCGCCGAGATATTCGCATACCTCGTCCACGATCTCCTTCGCCGCGACATCGCCCTGCGCCGCGGCGTCGGCGATCGCCTTGGCGTCGGCGCCGGGCTTGAGCAGCGTCTTGACGCCCGAGTCGATGCGCTTCTGCGCCTCGCGCCCCTGCGCACTGGCCGACGCGTATTGCTCAAGGCAACCGCGCTGGCCGCACCCGCACGTGCGCCCGCCGAATGTCATGATCGTGTGCCCGAGTTCCGCGCCGGCTCCATGCGGCCCGATGAAAAGCTCGCCGTCTACGACGATCCCGCTGCCGACGCCCGTGCCCAGCGTGATGAGGATCAGGTCGCTCACCTTCTTCGCCTGCCCAGTCCCCGCGAGGAATTCACCGTACGCCGCGGCATTCGCATCGTTGACGACCATCACGCTCCACGGCAATTCCTTCTCCATCGACGCGCGGACGTGCGCATCCTTCCATCCCAGGTTCGGCGCCTGGATCACGATCTCGCCCGTCGGATCGACCGGCCCCGGGACGCCGACGCCGACCGCTTCGATCTGGTCGTCGCGCAGGTTCGCCTCGCGGGCCACCTGCCTGGCGACGGCGCTCATGCGTGAGAGGACGTGATCCTGCCCCTTGTTGGCTTCGGTCGGGATCGACGCGCGGTTGATGATCTTCCAATTCTCATCGATCACGCCCGCCTTGATGTTCGTGCCGCCCAGGTCGATGCCGATGTAGTAGCTCATGGGTTTTCTGGCTTATGAATGTTGAGGGAGATTTCGGGGAGCATCATACAAGAGGTCGGAGCGTAGAAATAGCCGTCCGATCACGGCCAATCCGCGTATAATGCACGGTCCGAGGAGGATCGTCATGCTCTGGCAACCGCCGCTGCCGGCCCGTTACAACGCCATGTCAGTCGAGGACTTGAACAAGGCCATCGCCGCGCAAAAAGCCGAGCTCGGCGACAAGCTCGTCATCCTCGGCCACCACTATCAGCAGGACGAAGTCGTCCGCCACGCCGACTTCACCGGTGATTCGCTCAAGCTCTCGCAGCTCGCCGCGGAAAAGGTGCAGGCCAAGGGCAGCCGCTACGTCGTCTTCTGCGGCGTCCATTTCATGGCCGAGTCGGCCGACATTCTGACGCCCGACGATGTCGCCGTGATCCTGCCCGATCTCTCGGCCGGCTGCTCCATGGCCGACATGGCCGCGCTCGATGATGTCGCCGATGCGTGGGATCAGATCCACACCGTGCTCGGCGACGCCGGCTTCAAGGGCCGCGTCATCCCCATCACCTACATCAACAGCACCGCGGCGATCAAGGCCTTCGTCGGCGAGCACGGCGGGGCGGTCTGCACCTCCAGCAACGCCCGCGCGATCCTGCAGTGGGCCTTCGCCGGTGGAACGCAACCCGTCGCGCCCGGTGAAAAGATCAAGGTGATGTTCTTCCCCGACCAGCACCTCGGCCGCAACACCGCCGCGGACCTCGGCTACGACGTCATGCGCGATATGACGCTCTGGGACC
Source organism: Planctomycetota bacterium (assembly GCA_043788485.1). Taxonomy (GTDB): domain Bacteria; phylum Planctomycetota; class Phycisphaerae; order Phycisphaerales; family Zrk34; genus JAYVTU01. The sequence goes on along the minus strand of JAYVTU010000043.1, from coordinate 4,982 downwards.
CCCGCGATCCGATGCCCCTGGGCGGCACGACCGAGCGGGCGCTCATCGACTCGAGCGTGATCCTGTGGAAGGGCCACTGCTCCGTGCACAAGCTTTTCAGGCCCGAGCACGTCGACGAGATCCGCGCCCGCGACCCGGAGATGAACGTGATCGTGCACCCCGAGTGCACGCGCGACGTCGTTGTGAAAGCCGATCAGGCGGGGTCCACGGAGAAGATCATTCAGACCATCGAGGCCGCCCCGCCTGGCAGTCGCTGGGCCGTTGGCACCGAGGTGCACCTCGTCACGCGGCTCTCGAAACGCGCCGCCGCACGCGGCGTCTTCGTCCGCATCCTCTCCGACTGCCAGTGCCTCTGCACCACGATGTACCGCATCGATCCGCAGCATCTGCTGTGGACCCTCGACAACCTCGCCGAGGGCAAGGTCGTCAACCAGATCCGCGTCGCCCCGCAGACCCGCCACTGGGCCCTGATCTCGCTGCAGCGCATGCTCGACATCACCGGCACCGCCGCGAAGGCGCGTGGCGGTGGCGCCGAAGCCCTCGCCGCGGCAAAATCCGGCGTGCTCGATTGATTCCCCGTTTAGCGACGGCCCTTGGGCCGTGTTTTGTCTTCACCCCGTCATCCCCGTTCCCGTAAAATATCCGGTCCTCAATCATCGGCGGAGAATCTTCATCATGTCCACCCCCAACGACCCGGCCTCTCAATCCGTCAACCGCGTCCCCGCCGGCAAACCGAAACGCCGTATCGGCCGCATCATCCTCTACACACTCGGCGCGCTGCTCGTGCTCCTGGCGATCCTCGTCGCCCTCGCGCCGATGCTCGTCTCCAGCTTCGGCAAGAACACCGTCGTCGCATCAGTCAACGGCACCATCGACGGCTCCATCAAAATCGACTCCCTCTCCCTCAGCTGGTCGGGCCCGCAGCAGATCAACGGCATCACCCTCCTCGACCCCGACGGCAAAACCGTCGCCACCGTCCAGCAGGTCTCCACCGACCTCGGCCTCTGGGCCGCCATCCGCGGCAACATGAACCTCGGCCAGACACTCATCAAGGCCCTCGACGCCAACATCGAATACGACAAATCCGGCGTGTCAAACCTCGACCGCGCCACACACCCCAAAGCCCCGGCGCAGCCCGCGCCCCCCGCGCCCAAAAGCACCGAACCAACAAAAATCCCCCCCACGCTTGCCATCAACTTCAAGCTCAGCGATTCCAAGGTCCGCCTCACCACGCCCGGCCAGTCTCCGATCACCATCACGCCGCTCGATCTCTCACTCGATTTCCCCGGCCCCGGCAAGGACATCACGCTCTCCCTAACCGCGGCGACCACGCAGCAGGGTGCTGATGCACAGGGCACACAGGCCCTCGGCAAACTCACCGGCAACGGCACCATCAAAGACCTCTTCGCCGCCGACGGCCTGATGACGCGCGAAAAAATGAGCGCGAACCTCAAACTCGTCGCCACCGGAATTCCGACACAGGTCATCGACAGCCTCGCCCATCTCGACGGCAAGCTCCTCGCCGCCGCCGGCGACAAGATCGACGCCGACATCACACTCGGTGGAACCCAGGCGTCGCAGACCGTGGACATCAGCGTCACCTCGCCGCTCGCGAAAATCCCCTTCGCCGCGAAGATCGAAAACAACACGCTCACGATCCGCGAGCCCTCGAAGATCACTCTGCAGGCCACACCCGATCTCATGCAGAAGCTCTCGCCCGGCCCGCGCAAGCTCGGCAAGACGGTGCCCATCGAACTGACCATCACGCAGCTCAGCGCCCCGCTCGCATTCAACCCCGGCAAGACCATCATCAAAGTCGAGCTGAAGACCGCCGGCGACATCCTCCTCACCGGCGACCCGACGCTCGGCGACGAGACCATCTCCAATTTCGCCACGAATCTCGACGCCTCTCAGAGCCTTGCCGGAAAGATCACGCTTACCGCCAACGCCGACCTGACCACCAACGGTCAGCCCGGCAAGTTCAGCATCGACGGTTCCGCGTCCGATGTGTTCAATACCGCCGGTCAGGTCCAGTACGAAAAACTCAAAGCCGACGCCACCGTAAAACTCGTCGGCATCCCCTCCGCACTCATCGACAGCATCGCCCGACAGGACGGCAGGCTCGTCGAAGCGCTCGGCGCGAACGTGAATCTCACCGCGACCGTGAAATCCGCCGACAAGCCCGGCAACCTGGGTCTCGCGCTCGCCATCGATGCGCCCCGGCTCAAAACGCAGAACCTCGCGCTCACCTACGCCGACACTATCACGCTCGATCAGCCCGCGACCATCACATTGCAAATGACCCCGGCTCTCGCGCAGCGTTACATCCCGAAAGATTCGCCGCTCAAGATTGCGCAGGATGTGTCTGTGCCGCTGACGATTGCGAAGTTCAGCATGCCGCGCCCCGTCGCCGGTCAGCCCGCGTTCAATCCCGCCACGACTGTTCTCGAGGCGTCGCTCAACCCCGGCACGATCGCCATCACCGGCGCCCCGACCCTCGACAAGGTGAACCTCGACAAAGTTGTTCTCCGAATTGCCGGTGAATCACTGGCCAAGCCGACCGTCACATTCGATGCGCTCGTCGGTCAGCCCGGTGACACCGGCATGATCCGCGACCTCACCGGCTCGCCGCAACTCGCCATCGGTTTCGCCGTGAACACAACGCTTGACAAGGACTCCAAGCCCGGTCCGATCGCCGCGACGCTCACGCTGATCAGTCAGCAACTCAACGCCAAGCTCGCCGCCGCCGTGCCCGCCGACTTCTCGCGTCTCGCCCTCGCTGAGCCCGGCACAATTAATCTCACACTCACGCCGCAATCCCTCGCCGCGCTCCGCAAGACCGAGCCCGATCAGCCGACCATCGCCGGCCCGACGCCGATCGCCCTGACCATCAGCAAGCTTGACATGCCGCTCAAGAATTTCACACTCGCCGGAATCACAACGAATCTCTCCGCCGTGATCCAGCAGCTCGAACTCGCCGGCGCCAAGCAATTCGCGGGCATGGCGATCCGAGGCACGACTCTCGCCGTCAATCTCGACGGCCCCGGCAACGTCGCCACCATCAAGCTCGACGGCTCCGCCTCTGCGCCCGGCCAATCTCAGCCCGGCCCGCTCAACATCGACGCCACCGCGACGAAGCTCTTCAACGCCGCCGGTGGCCTCGACACCGCCGCGATGAACATCGACGCACGCACCGTGAAGCTGCAGGGCCTGCCCACAGCGTTTGTCGAAACCATCGCCGCACAGCCCGCTGGCAAACTGCAATCGATGCTCGGGCCGACCGTCGATGTCAACGCCGGCGCGAAGCTCACCGCGCTCAGCCCCGCCGTCGGCACCGCGGACATCAAGCTCACCTCGCAGCACATGACCGCCGACGCCGGCCTGAAGTTCAGCGACTTCATCGAGTCCACGCGCCCCGTCACCGTCCACTGGGAAATCACACCCGAAGCCTACGAACAGAACACACGCCCCGCACCGATCGCCATTGCTCCGACGACGCCCGGTCAGCCCGCCGCGCCGACCGTCGCCGCGGCTCCCGTCGATCAGCGCACACGATGGGCCCTGGCGCAGAACATCACACTCGACGCCACCATCGCCACACTCCGCTGGCCCATGCCCGCGCCGGCCCCCGCTGTCGCTGCCGCCGGCGCGCCTGTCGCCGCCGTACCCGCCCGTCACTTCGATCCCGCACAAGCCTCGCTTAACGCCAGCCTCAAACTCTCGCGCGTCACACTCACCCAGGCCAGTTCCGGTCAGCAGATCACCATCGACAATCTCACCGCCTCCGCCATCGCCGCCAACCTCGCGCAACCGCTGGTCATCAAGCTCGATGGCAACGTCGTGTCCAACACGCCGACCGCACCGGGCGCCGCCGGGGCACCGGGGGCCGGCAAAATCTCCGTGGACGCCAAGCTCGCCGACCTCTACAACCCCGCCGGCGAATTCAACCGTGATGGACTGACCGCCAATCTCACCGCCACGCTCGCCTCCATCCCGACGATCTGGATCGACCACCTCGCCGGCGCCAACGGCACCTACGTCGCTGCGCTCGGCCCGAGCCTCGACCTCACTGCCACCGCCAACCTCCAGCAGATGCAGGGCCCGCTGACGCTCACCGCCAAATCTAATACCTCCTCCGTCAACGTCGCCGGCAACATCACCAAGCAGATCCTGTCGCTCACCAAGCCGCTGACTGCCGACTTCCAGGTCACCGAGGAATTCGGCCGCCTCGTGCTTGTCAAGATGAACCCGATCTTCGCCACCGCCTACTCCGGTGAGAAGGCTGCGCACCTGAACATCGACCCGCAGGGCGTCGCGATTCCCATCCAGAATTTCGACGTGACCAAGGTGACGATCCCCGCGCTCACCCTCGACCTCGGCCAGCTCAAACTCAAAAACGGCGGCATCCTCGGCGGCATCATCTCCATCGCGTCGCACTTCAATGTCCGCGGCGTCCCCACCGGGGAGGAACACATGGCGTGGTTCACGCCAGCCGTCATCAGCCTCGACAAAGGCCAGCTCAATTACACCCGCCGCATGGACTTCCTCCTCGACGGCACGCTGCATCTGGCGAGCTGGGGTGCTGTCGATCTCGCGAAGCAGCAGCAGGACCTGACACTCGCGTTCATGCAGGGCAGCCTCAAGCAATTCGGGCTCAAGAAGGTCGGCGCGGATCAGTCGCTGCGCGTCTCGATGAAGGGGCCGCTGGGAACTTCGAGCATTGATTACAGCCGTCTCATCCTCGACATCGGTGCCATCGCCGCCTCTGAGAGTGTCAGCGATCCGAACGTCGCCGCGGGCATCGGTCTCCTCGGCAAGGTGCTCGACAAGAAGGGAGGCTCCAGCCTCTCCGCCGGCAACGCCCCGCCCCAATCCGTTGATCCGCTCCCCTGGCTCGACCCCAAACTCAATCCCAACGCCCAACTCCCTAATCCCCAAAATCCCGCCACCCCCGCAACCCCCGGCGCCTCCCAGCTCAACTC
>JAYVTU010000042.1:0-27545 GCA_043788485.1 Planctomycetota bacterium | reverse complement strand
TTCTCGTCATCGTAATCGATGCCTTGAAACCCGATTACGATGACGAGAACGAGAACGACGGGAATGGGGAGCGCTAAGCCGCAAGCGGCGGAGGCGGTTCAGCGGGATTGGCCGGGCTTGAGGTTGAGCAGGTCTTTGTAGAATTTGATCTTCTTGAAAGATTCGGACATTTGGATGACATCGGTGTGAAAGTCGCGTCGGCTGTGGGCGCTGGCGCGGTCGCTGAGGGAGATGGGGTATTGGGGGTCGTCGAGGTGGGCGTCGGTTTCTTCCTGGCGGCGGTCGGAGCCGGGGACGAGGTAGCCGAGGCGGTGGGCGGTTTCGACGAAGCGGTTGTAGGTTCGGGTGATGGCTTCCTCGGTCCAGAGGCGGGCGTAGGGTGGCGTGGAGGGATCGCGGGTGATTCGGCCGAGGCGGTCGATGGAGGCGAGTGTGGTGCGCTGGAGCTGGCCGAGGAGTCGGTCGCCGAGGCGGGGATCGGGGGCGAGGGCTTCGTCGTCGCGGATGTTCGCGAGGATGCGTCGGACGGTGCGGTCGGAGACGTTGAGGATTTGTGCGATTTCGCTTTGGCCGAAGCCATCGAAGGCGAGGTAATCGACGCAGCGTTTGCGGATTTCGGGGGTAAGCTGATCGGGCTTGATTTCGCCGCGGCCCAGGAGGAGGACGAGCTCGGTGGAGGGCAGATCGTCGAGCGGGGATGCGGCGGGTGAGTCGGGGGCGGAGTCGGGGGCGGGTTCGTTGTTGGGGGCGGACATGGCGAAGCTCCTGGAAGAAGGAAGAGGAAAAGAGATCGGGCCGCGCGAAATGCGCGGGGCTCCATAGAGGGAGGCGGCGAACGCATTGTGCGCACCAGTGCGTCGCGGGTGCGCCGTTGGAGCGCGCAAGTGGCTGCGGGGACGGGGCGGAGAATTTTTTAATTTTTTTTTGGCATGCGGAGAGGAGGGCCTCGCCTGTGCGCGGCCGAAAAATGCAACCGCAGAGGCGCAGAGACGCCAAGGGGGAACGCAAAGGAAAAGGGACGAGTGAAACAGAAGACGGGGGATTTTCACGGAGGCAGCGGAGAGGGCAGAGGGCGCGGAGAAAACAAAATGCCTTGGCTCTGAGCCTCAGGCCTCATTGCTTCTCCGCTCTCTCCGCCTCCACCGCTGCCTCCGTGAAAACTCTTTTGCCTTCTTCCCCTTGGCGTTCCGCCTCGGCGTCTTTGCGCCTTCGCGGTTGCATTTTTCCGGAGGGTTGAAATTGGACTTGTGGGTAAGGATCATCCCGCGGCGGGGCGCGGGGCAGCGCGCACGGATGTGGCAAAGCGGACGTCCGGGGGGAATCCCGGAGCGTGGGACAGAACTGTTTGGATTCGAGACGTTAAGGCGCGGAATCGGGGGGATGGGGGAGGGGGCGGAAAATGTCCGGTCGACGGGAATGTGCGCACGGGGTAGGCCCGCGGGGATTCGGGGGCCTCATCCCCGGGCTTGAGTGGCGGCGGTTACACTGCGTGGATGGAGGCGATGATGAGCTTTGCGATTGAGATGCGTGGGGTGAGCGTGATGCGTGGCGAGGTGGAGATTCTGCGCGGGGTGGATTGGCGCTTGCCGCGGGGGAGCAGGTGTGTGGTGCTTGGGCCTAATGGGTCGGGCAAGACGACGCTGATGCGGGTGATCACGGGATTCATGTGGCCGACGCGCGGGACGGTGGAGGTGCTGGGCGAGAGATTGGGGGCGACGGACATGCGGGCGCTGCGGCGTCGCGTGGTGGTGGTCGATCCGTCGGAGCGGTTTGGTGTGGACACGGATGCGACGGCGCTGGAGGCGGTGCTGACGGGATACTTCGGGACGCTGGCGCTGTATGACGCGGTGAGTGCGGAGCAGCGCGATCATGCGGAGCACATGCTGGATGTGGTGAGATTGGCGCATCGCCGCGGGGCGAAGCTGGAGACGCTGTCGACGGGTGAGAAGCGGCGGTGCCTCTTGGCGCGGGCGCTGGTGCATCTGCCGGAGCTGCTGATCTTGGATGAGCCGACGGCGGGGCTGGATGTGTCGGGAAGGGAGCGGCTGCTGGCGACGATCGATCAGTTGCAGAGGCTGCACGCGGGGCTGACGGTGGTGATGGTGACGCATCATGTCGAGGAGATCAATCCGCGGACGGATCAGGTGGTGCTGCTGAGTGGTGGGAAGGTTGCGGCGTGTGGGAAGCCGAGTGAGGTGATCAGCCCGGAGTCTCTGACGGGAGTGTTTGGGTGCAAGGTGTATGTGCAGAAGCGGTCGGGGCGGTGGTGGCTGGAGGTGTTGCCGGAGGCGTGGCTGGATCTGCTAAGGGATGGGAAGTGAGCGGGGAATTGGAGTGCGGAATGAGGAATGGGGAGCGGTGAGGACACGGAACGGCGGGCATCCTTGACCCCAACGCGAAGCTGCTCTATGCTCTTTGGTCACTGAATCGGGGCGATTAGCTCAGTTGGCTAGAGCGTCTGCTCGACAAGCAGAAGGTCACTGGTTCGAGCCCAGTATCGCCCACTTGCCTTTTTCCACCGAATCACACCCGACACCAACCCCCACTAAATCCGCAGGATTTTGGGGGTTTTGTGTTTCGGGTTGTGACGCCGTGGTATCGCTTTGCGGCGCTTGTGTTGCCGGAATTGCTGCCGCTTCACCTTTGCCCGCCGCCATGTCGAAGTGCGCGTCGCGGGTCTGCAAGTAATGCTGGGCCGCGATCAGCGGAGAATGCCCCAGCCAACCGGCGACGACGTGGGCGGGGAACCGCTCCACCCAATCGCACGCGCAGCTTGCCCGCAGATTGTGAAACAACCGGGCCCAGGGCTTTTCGCCAGCCTTGTCGATGATCTTCGTGAACGTGGTCCGCAGGTTCATCGTCGGATCGTGCAACCGTGGGACCACCGCTTCCGTACCCCGCTCGGCTTGCTCGAACAGGGTCAGCAGGATTGGGCGAAGCTCCGGGCCGATCGGCACCACCCGTACCGCGTGGGCCTCGCCGTGCCCGGCGGTCTTGGGTGACCGCACCGTCAGCCGCCCGCGTTCCCAATTTACGTCGCCCCACCGCAGCCCGACAATCTCCGAAGGGCAACGCAGCCCGGCGTACCGGGTCAGCGCCACAACGGCGCGCCACTGGTCATCGGGGCATTTATCCAGCACCGCCGCGATCGTCTCGGGAGTGACGTAGTGGGCACGCTCGGGGTTAGCCTGCGATCCGGCCTTCAAGTCCTCGAACGGGTTGGACGCGATCAGCCCCCACTTCACCCCCTTGCGGAAGATCGCCTTGGCGACGTGGACTCGCTTGGCGATCGTCGGCCCCGCTAATTTCTCGTCCGCGATGGCCTTCCGCCAGCGGTCAGCATCCGCCATGGTGATCGTGTCCAGCGGCGTCTCCGCGATCAGATACTTCCTCAAGCTACTGGTCGTCTGCTTCCGCGCCGCGATCGTCGATGCCTTCACCACCGCCGCCGCGTCGAATCGGTCCAGCAGCATCCCCAGCGTCACCACCGCCGCGCTCTTGCGGGGTTCGGTCATCCCCAGCTTCACCACTCGCGCGTGTAGACGATCGTTGATCCCTTCCAACCAATGCACGCCATCGGGGTGGAGCGTGGAACCGAGCCGGTTGGCTTCCAACACGCGCTCAAACCCCGCCAGTGCGGTCTGCGCTGCACGCTCGGAACACTTGCCCAGCCGGAGGGATTGCTGTTTCCCCGCCGCGTCGCGGTACAGGATTCGCTTCAACTCGCCCCGATTACCTTAGCCTAGCGGCTAAATCGACGAGCTATTCTGAATTCGCTCAAAAGTCGGGGAATTCGTATGGAATATCGAGTGTAAGCCCCTTGGCCGCAGCTTCCGCCGCACCCTTTTCGTATTGCTCACGGAACTCTATCGCCTTTGGCGTTTTCAATTTGCTTGGCCGGCCCAACGAAACATCCCGCATGATGGCGATCATTTCATCAGTTCCGAGGAAATCGTCATCTTCATCTTTCACGGGGTCCATGTAGTTCCTTTCAAGCGCCTGCCACGCGCTAGTGCGCATTCGCGAGCAGATCACTTTGCTATCATTGCCATTCTCACGCCCGGGCTGAGTTGAGCCCAGCAGATCGTCGTGGCGGCTAGCCGATGATGATCCCGCCACCATTCGGCCACTTGCGCTTGACGGTCTCCCCGATACCCGGCGATGAGGGCGGTGTAGGCGTCGGCGGCGTCTTTTCGGCCGGTGATGCTGGAATCGATGGGGAATTCTCCGTGTGCTCGTTCGCGGGTAATTGGGGACTCTCTTTTGCCATCTGCGTTCTCCTTGATTTGTTGCCGTTCGACCACGCCAATTCTATGCCATTGCTGCCATCTGTTCGCTTGCTGCACCCACACGCATTACGGCAACGACCCGGTTAATTGCCCGCTGCGCCGCACGATGCCAAGCGGCATTGCACCAGAAATTCTGGTTGCGCCGATGCTCACATCTCCGTAAAATAGCTTATGAGAATATTATTCTCGACAGCTATCAGGAGGCCCCATGTCCCACTCTCTGCCCGCCCGCACCACCGCACTCGTCCCGGTTCGCCGCGCCGCCGCCTATTCCCCTGCCACCGTCTACCTCGCCCGACTTGCGTCTGGATCACGCCGGAGCATGGAGCAAGCCCTCGTGACCATCGCGGGTCTGCTGAGCGGCGGAAGCTGCACCGCCGCGACACTCCCTTGGCACCAACTCGAATACCAGCATACCGCCGCGATCCGAAGTGAGCTATCCAACGGCACGTCGTCCTACAGCCCCGCGACGGTCAACAAAATGCTCAGCGCCCTGCGCGGCGTCCTGAAGGAGGCGTGGCGGCTGGGGCAGAAGAGCGCGGAGGCTTACCAGCGCGCCTCCGACATCAAGGGCGTGTCCGGCGAGTGCCTCCCGCGTGGTCGCGCGCTCGGCCCCGGCGAGCTGGTGGCGATCTTCACCGCGTGCCGGTCGGACGAGACGGTGGCCGGGCGCCGCGACGCGGCACTCCTGGCCGTGCTCTACGGTGCGGGGCTCCGCCGCTCGGAGGCGGTCCTGCTCGACACGGGCGACTACGGTGAAGCCGATCGTTCGCTGAAGGTGCGGGGCAAGGGGAACAAGCAGCGGCTGGTGCCGCTCCCGGCCGGCACTAGGGATGCGCTCGACCAATGGATGGCGGTGACCGGCTCAGGAGCGATGGGCGGGATCATCACGCCGTCGGCTCGATCGAGAGCCGTTGATCGCGTGCCGGGCCAAGGGCTCGCAATGGAGCGACGACGGCGTGCCATCGCTATAGAGAGAAGGAGACATGGCCTAGCTTAAAGCAGTAGATTGTGCCGTAGCGATCTGTCGTGAGCGTGGCTCTTGCGATCTGTGTCCGAATAGGGAGATTTCTGCCAGATGGATCATGACGAATAGCCGTTCCAGAATTTCGTCCAATCGCCGCGTGATTGGCGGATTGCGGTCAGCAGATACAAACAGGTCATGACGTTGCCGAGCAACAGAAACAACAGCACCCATACTGCGGAGGTTGTCCATCTCCGCTCCCGATATATGACCCAACCGCTGAACAGTGCAAAACCGGTGTAGACATCCAGCAGCGATATCTGGCCCCAGGGGAGATGCGTCAACACCCTGCCCTCACCCCAAAAGTCGCCGACGAAAAATCCGTAAGTCAGCGCAGCTGCCATTGTCACGAAGCCGATGCATCCGAGAATGGTTGCCGTTCGCATGTTTTGAGCTCCTCTTGATTTATTTGGGCCGTATCGGCGGAACGCGGGAGTCGATGGAAGAGGTAGTGCGACACCCACCATTCCTGACCAACTCCATAGCCAAACAATTCCGCACACGCCATAAAGAAGACTCGCCATCGCTGCAACCATCGTCCCGCATCATCCGGCCCATAGGCGCCGCAGAGTATCTTCATGGCCTCATTTGGGTGGGCGTCCAGATTGGCGAGCCAGTGGTTCGCGGTTCGCTGGTAATGCGTGCCATCCCACCGCCACCTCCGCAAGACGCGCATATCCTCCTGAAAGTGCATCGGCAATTCGTCCGATGGCATAATCCCGCCGGTGAAGAAGTGGCGGCCCATCCAGTTGTCCGTGCCCTGCGTTTCGAATGCATATGCAGCATCACGGTGCACAAAGATATGGATGAACAGCTTCCCGCCGGGCCGCAGCCATGCGGCGATTCGAGCGAGCAATTGCCGATAGTTCCTCATGTGCTCGAACATCTCGACGGAGACGACCCGATCGAATCGCTGCGCGATGTCGAAGTTGTTCATGTCGACGGTGATCACCCGGATGTTTTTGAGTCCAAGCCGCTGCGCTTCGGCGACAATGAATTGCCGCTGCGGGGCGGAGTTGGAGACCGCGGTGATTCGGCTCGCCGGGTAATGTTCAGCGATCCACAGCGTCAGCGAACCCCAGCCGCACCCCAATTCCAGGATATCCATTCCATCAGCGATCTCCGCGTGCTGGCAGGTGGCGTTGAGCGCCGCAACCTCGGCACCTTCGAGCGTGGACACACCTTGTGGATACCAGCAACTGCTGTATTTTCGCCTCGGCCCCAGCGTGAGCCCGAAGAACTCCGGCGGCAGCTCATAATGCTGCTCATTGGCGCTCTTGGGCACCGGCGCGATCACGCTGCCATCCATTTCTTGAATGAATGCCTGGAGCAGTTCCTGCCTTGCCTGGCAATCGCCTGCACCGATCTCTCGGAGCCGTTGTGTGCACAATCGGCGGATCCCGGCGCGGATGAGGAAGTCGGGGATCCAGCCCCGTTCCATCCAGTCGATCATGCGTTCGCTGAGGTTCATGGGAGGATGTCCTTGCGGGGAACCCATGGGAAGAACGCGCTAGTCGTCTGCTGATAGCGGCGGTAAGCCTCACCGCGGCTGATGACTGCTTGGGCCTCGGTGGGCGGGATGCCTGTGACTTTGAAGAGAAAGTAGAGCATCGTTGCGGGTCCCAGCAGCGTGAGCCAGCCCCAGGGCGCCGAAATTCCGATCAGCACATAGACCCACCAGTGCAACCATTCGAAGAAGTAATTGGGATGCCTCGAATATCGCCACAACCCCGTCTGGCAGACCTTGCCGCGATTGGCCGACTCAAGCCTGAAGCGTGCAAGCTGACGGTCGGCGATCGATTCGCCCACGACAGCCACCACCCACATCACCACGCCTGCAAGATCAAGCACGCCGGGGAATGCTGCCGGGTTGGTCGCTGCGACCAGCATGGGCAAGGCGAAAATCATGCTCCATGTCGCCTGGATCTGAAAAAAGACGAACATGTAAAGCGAGGCCCGCGTTCCCCATTGCTCCTTGAGTGTGAGGTAGCGGCCGTCTTCCGGCAACCGCATCACTCGTCTAAACAGGTAATACCCCAGTCGAAACGACCATGCGGTTGCGAGCATCGCGATCAGGATTCGACGCCCCGGATCCCCCTCGGCCATTACGCAGAAGAAGATCGAGAGCAATCCGATCCCTGCGGACCACACCGCATCCACGATGCCCGCTTTGCCCGTGCGCCGCTGAAACAACCAGAGCGCCGACATGATCGCAGTCATCACGAGCCAACCGATGAGTATGGCTTGCCATGGCTTCATCGTGATGCTCCTGTTCGCGATTCAATCAGAAGCAGCGCCGGCATGGCCACCAGCCATTCGGCCGCCACGGACGACAGCCCCACGCCATCGCCCTGCAAATACTCAATGGCTCCGAGGCGCTGCCCAGCCAGATACGAAAGCGGACCTGAGACAGCGCCAAGCATAGCCCCAAGCACATAACGTCCACGAAGCCAGCCCAATGAGCTGCGGAGTGTCGTGGCAAATGCAACCCACAGCGCCACCATCCAGATCGGGCTTGGCCCACCCAGCGAAGCTTTTGCGGCAAAACGCAGCACGCCCGTAAGAACCATCAGCGAATCGGCCGCATAACCCAATGCTCCGGCCGACAGCAGCAACGGCCAAGCCATCGACTCCGGTCCACGACTTTGCTGCAACAAGATCAGTGCGATGAGCACCAACGGCCCGAGGGCAGGATATCCATTGGCCGCCCCGATCACGGAGGCGCACCACACCGCGTTGAATCCGACAAGATTCAGGATTTTGGATTTCGACGTGTTTGTCATGGCACGCAGCTCGCAGGGGATTCACGCCTGCAGCCCGGGCGCGCCAGCAGCATCTGAACAAGCCCCGTGTATCGCTCGACGAAACCCGCTTCGCAGTAGCAGAAGTAGTACCGCCACATCCGGATGAACGATTCGTCGTACCCCAGCGCCCGCACGGCCTCGACCTTTTCGTTGAAACGGTCGAGCCAGTGGCGCACCGTCCTGGCGTAGTGAGGCCCGAAATCGTCCAGCTTCAAGACCCGCAGGTCACTGGATTTCGCGATGGATTGAGTCATGGCCGCAAGCGATGGCACGCAACTGCCCGGGAAGATGAATCTGCGGATGAAGTCAACGGATCGGCGGTACTGTTCATAGCGATGATCAGGCATCGTGATCGCCTGCAGCGCCATCAGGCCATCGGGCTTGAGCAACGCCGCGCAGCATCGGAAATATTCGGGCAGGTATTCGTGACCCACCGCCTCGATCATCTCGACCGACACCAGTTTGTCATACTGCCCGGCCAGATCGCGGTAATCCTTCAAGACGACCTCGATGCGATCCGAAAGGCCCGCGGAGGCGATGCGTCGTCGCGCCAGGTCGTACTGCTCACGGGAGATGGTGGTGGTGGTGACACGGCAGCCGTAGTTCCGGGCGGCGTGAATCGCCAGGGCGCCCCAGCCCGTGCCGATCTCCAGCAGATGATCGTTGGCGCCAAGTCGAAGCATCTGGCAAAGGCGATCGATCTTTGCAATGGAAGCGTCGTGCATGATCGATTCCGGCTTCTCGAAGATCCCGCAGGAATAGGTCATCGTGGGATCGAGGAACAACTCGAAAAATTCGTTGCCCAGATCGTAATGGGCGTGGATGTTTTTCGCGGAGCCCCGGCGGGTATTGGCTCGCAGCGCATGGCATGCTTTGGCGATCGGCGCGGTGATGCGGGCTGTGCCGCCCTCGATGCGATCGGCGGTGTCCATGTTCCGGATGAAGATGCGGAACAACTGCGTCAGGTTCTCACAGTCCCAGTCGCCCCGGATGTAGGATTCGGCTGCTCCATTGGAACCGCCCAGGACCGAGCGACGGAAGAATCGCGGGCGATGGACGGTGATCGCCGCGGTGTGATCGTCGCCCGCTGCGGGATCTCCGAAGGCTTGCTTGCCGGCTTCCTGCTCGACGCTGATCCGCCCTTCGCGCAGCAAGGCGAGCTGCTTGCAAAGCGCGAGGTGACAGAGCTTGTCGAGCCAGGGCATTGGACGGATTGAGGCGGTTGCGGCTGGACTGTTGATGATCGTCGTCATTGGATGTTTCCAGCGTCCTGAGGGAGATGCATCGGATGAGTGAAAGTCGGCACGCTCTTGAGCCGGAGCCTCAGCGCCTGCCAGTAGATTCCGGCGATCACCTGCCCGGTCATCAACGGGAAGCGGATCAGCGAGGAAGCCAGCGTGAAGCCGGTGATCGGTCGGCGTCGCATGACCATGGTCGCGTCGAAGATGCTCCGACCGCCGTCGATGTTCACCATATGCACCGCAAGTTTTTCCCCCGGGTCCGGGAGACGCCAGTCATATTGCTGATTCATCGGCATGAAGGGCGAGACGTGAAACGCCTTCTGGAACCGGCTGCGCCGAGCATGACCGGCGGCGTTGGCGTGGTTGATGACGTAGCAGTGGGTCTGGTTCCAAGGCGTGTTGTGCACCTCGGCCACGACCGCTTCCACGCGCGTTTCATCGGGCGACCAGCAGTAATAGAAACTCACGGGGTTCATGCAGTAACCGAAATACCGCAGATGGGTGAGCAATCGGATCGGTCCCGATGGACGACAACCGGTCTGATGCTCCACCAGATCCCGCACCGCATCCTGCAGAGGCGTCGCACGATCACCGAAGTGGTCTTCGCGTCGGAACGACGCAATATTCCTCTTCTCCACCGACCAGAGCCAGTGGCCGCGGAACACCTGTTCCATCTCGGCGAGGTCCAGATACATCATGAACAGTCGGTACTGAAATGCGTGCGTCACCGGCACGAAGCGGCGATGGCGGACCGTGCCGAGATAGATGCAGCTTTTCACGAAATGGCCCCCTGCATCGGCGCTCTTGCGGTGACGCTGCTTTCGATCGCCGCGCAAGCCGCCATAGCGCTTTTGACTCCGTCTTCGTGGAACCCGAATCCCCAGTAAGCGCCGCAATAGGACGTGTGGCGGTGATTGAGCAGCTCCGTATGACGACGCTGCGATTCAAGTCTCCGTCGGGTGAAAACCGGGTGGTCGTAGCTGTACTGGCCGAGCACCCGATCGGGGTCTACGCCGCGGGGGTCGTTGAGCGTGACGCAGAAAGTGTGCGAGGAATTGAGCTCCTGCAGGATGTTCATGTTGTAGGTGCAACTGAACCGCGAACCGTCGGCGTGGATGCGGGCGTTCCATGCGGCCCACGCGCGCCGCTTGCGCGGCATCACCGAGGCGTCGGTGTGCAGCGTGACTTCGTTGCGCTGGTACGGGAAGGCTCCGAGCAACTGCCGCTCTGCGGCGGACGCATCGGCGAGCATGGCCAGCGCGTTGTCGGCATGGCAGGCGATGACCGCGTGGTCAAACCGCTCGCTTCCCTGCGGGGTGACGACATTAACACCTCCATCATCACGTCGAACCGCCCGCACCGGACAACCCGTACGGATTCGGTCCCTGAAACCCGCCATGAGTTTCTCCACGTAGCGGAATGAGCCACCTTTGACGACGCGCCAGATCGGCCGTCCCGATGCCTGCAGCATCATGTGGTTCGACATGAACTCAACCACAAATCGGATTGGAAACTCCCGAAAAGTCCCCGCGGGGCAGGACCACAGGCATGCGCCCAATGGGGCGAGATAGTCCTCGACAAAGCTCTTGGCAAATCCACGCGATTCTGTCCATTGACTGACGGTCTCTGCATCATTATCAGCCAGAGCATCGGGGGCTTCTCGGTGAAACCTGAGAATCTCGCGGATCATGTGGAGGAATTGCGGCCGCAACAGATTGCGTCGCTGGGCGAAGAGCGTGTTGAGCGACGCACCGTTGTATTCCAACCCGGTGCGATCGTTGCGCACCGAGAAACTCATAGAAGTGTCCTGTGATTCGACGCCCAGCGTTTCGAGCAATGCAGAGAAGCGGGGATAATTATGCCGGTTGAAAACAATAAAGCCAGTGTCGATGCAATGCGATTCGCCTCGCCATTTTACGGGAATGGTGTTCGTGTGCCCACCGATGTGATTCGACGCTTCAAACACCGTGATGCGGTGCCGCGGATTCAATTTGTAGGCGGCAACCAGCCCCGAGATACCGGCGCCGATGATCGCGATGTTCATGGAGTGTCTCGCACGGCAATGGCGTGGCTGGCAACTGAGACCTCGGTTCCAGCGATTGCAGGACGATCGATGCGTTGGCGGAGGAGTACCTTGGCCGGCACACCACGCAAATCCCAGATCAACCCGAGCTTTCGGAGTACAATCAGACCATACCAGCTCACATCGATCTCCCACCAGTAGAACCCCTGCCGAGCTGAAGCTGGGTAGTGGTGATGATTGTTATGCCAGCCCTCCCCGAGGGTGACGATCGCGAGCCAGAGGTTGTTCTTGCTGTGGTCGCCGGTGTTGAATCGCTGGGTTCCATAGCGGTGCGAGAGTGAATTGATGGCGAAAGTCGCGTGATAGACCATGACGGTGGAGATCACAAATCCCCACACCAACATCTGTCCCCCGCTTGTTCCAAGCCCGGGCCAAGCCCATTGGAGCAGAGATCCCAAGGCGTACAAGCTCAGCGCCATGATGATCGGGACCAGCACATCAAAGCGGTCTAGCCATCGCAGTTCGGGATATCGCATCCAATCGCGGACGTTTTCCTTGAGGGTCAGGAATTTGGAACGCGTCAGAAACCACCCGCTATGCGCCATGAAAAATCCGACGATGTGAGGCGAATGCGGGTCTTCCTGCTCATCGGAGTGAGCGTGGTGACTGCGGTGATGGCTGGCCCACCACATGGGCCCGCGCTGCACCGCTGAGCAGCCCGCGGCGGCCATGATGAATTGGAACCCACGGGAAGTCTTGAATGCTCTGTGCGAGAAATACCGGTGATAAAACCCGGTGATGAAAAACATGCGGGCAACGTAAAGCATGAGCGCCACGGTCATCGCCACGCCGCTGAATCCGACAATGAACACACTCAAACACGCCAGGTGCATCAGGAAGAATGGAGCGACACCCATCCAATCCACCCGTTCCGCTCCGGGCCCCAGCGCCTGTCCCGCAGCCGCTTCGGTATCCAATAGCCGGGCGATCAGCCGTTTGAGCGATCGGAGAAGGAGAAGAAGTTTTGAATCACCGCAAATCATTAAGCCTCCTGTTGCCATCGCCCGCTCCGGAAGCCGAGTCACGCTGTGGAGCAAATTGCCCGACCGATCCCACGCCCGTGGCGTACGCCACCAGCTCAGCCATGGAACCCGCGACAAACACGTTCGAGCGATTGATCCGATAGGTCAACTTCCATCCCGGCCCGCCGACGATGAGGTTCGCCGGGATCATCGCGATCCGATCCGCCAGTGACTGTATTTTCTTGATGAACTGACTCTCAGACCGCGGGCTCAAGCTCACCGCCAACCAGACCAACGAAGCCCCGCTTCGCTCAGCGGCCAGGCCCAGCGTTTCAAAAGGCGTCAGCCCGCCCAGATTGGTTTCACGCCACCCCTCGGCCGCTAGAACGGTCGCAGCCATCAACGAAGGCAGTGTGTACAAATCCTGCTCGGGACTTCCACCGATCGCGACTCGATGCTCATCACCGACCAGCGGGAGCAGAGTCCGGATGTGGCTCAGGGCCTGAATGCAAACATCCGTCGCCCGATGCTCGACAAGAACACCCGCTTCGTCCTGGTGCCATAGTTTCCCGATCTCTCTCATGGCCGGGCAGATGATCTGATCGCATATCTCCGCAACAGGCCTGCCGCGGAGAAATTCCGCCATGATCACCGCCCGTGCCGCGTCAACACGCCCTTCACGCAGATGTGAACCAATGTTCGTGTCCGATGGTGCGGCCGGCTCCGCTTTGCCCGAGAGATTGTCGAGCCCCAAATAGTGGTGCTTGACAATCGGCAACCGCAGCTCACGAATGAACCGGATCGCCTCCGTGCGTTCAACCCGGCGATGACCTCCGGCAGTGCGAGTGACGTGCAACTTGCCATCGTCGGCCCATCGCTTGAGAGAGGAGACACTAACGCCAATGGCGCCTGCGAGATCCGGGATGGTGAGCATCATAGACATAAACGATTTGGACGATTATTTATCACAAATACTCTGATGTCAAATCAAATAGCGATTAAATGCGATATATTATAAAAATTGGACGGTCGAATAAGTCGTTTTGTTTGTGTCGGGATGGTATGATGATCGGCGCAAACGGGCTCTGGATCGAACGGGAGCAGCGAGCCTCGTCGCGAACACCGTATTTTGGATCCCTTGCCATGAAGATTCTGCTGACCGGAACCACGGGCTACGTCGGTGGGCGGGTTGCGCCGCTGCTTCTTGAGGCCGGGCACGAAGTGCATTGCCTGGTCCGTTCGGTGCCGAAGCTGCGGTCACGCCCATGGTCGGATCACCCGCGTGTCACCCTGGTGGAAGCGGACATGGCCGACCGAGAGGCTGTCATCAAGGCGATGGCCGGCTGCGACGTGGCTTATTACCTCGTCCATTCAATGGAGACAGCCGGCAGGTCCTATCGCGATCATGACCGGAAGCTGGCCGATGTCTTCGCGGAAGCGGCGACTCGCGCCGGCGTCAAGCGGATCATCTATCTCGGTGGACTCGGAGAGCTGGGCGAAGAACTGAGTGAACACCTCTCGTCTCGTCGTGAGGTTGAGTCGTCGCTCAAGCGGGGTGATGCCAAGGTCACGGTTTTTCGCGCGGCCATGATCATCGGCTCGGGCTCGGCATCATTTGAAATCCTGCGATACCTCGTCGAGCGATTGCCCGTGATGATCACGCCACGCTGGGTTACCACCGAATCACAGCCCATCGCGATCCGCAATGTGCTGCACTACCTCGTGGCTTGCCTAAGCGTGCCCGAGACGGCTGGACAGACGCTAGATGTCGGCGGGCCGGACGTGGTGACGTATCGGAAGTTAATGTCCGAGATGGCGGCCGGTTTGAGGTTGAGCAACCGCTTCGTGATTCCCGTGCCCCTGCTGACGCCGCGGCTCTCGTCGCTTTGGATCCACCTCGTGACGCCGCTGAGCTATCGGATGGCTCGGCCGCTCGCAGAGGGGCTGCGCAACCGGGTGGTCTGTCGTGACGACCGAGCGACAAAACTGATGCCTCAGAAACTGCTCACGGTGCGTGAGGCGATTGCTGCGGCGCTGAGCAAAGTACGGGATGCGAAGGTTGAGACACGCTGGACCGACGCAGGCCCGATCCCCGGTGACCCAGATTGGGCAGGCGGCAAGACGTTAATCGATGAGCGAAGGATATCCGTGCAGGCGGACGCAGAGGCTGTATTTGACGCAGTTTGCCGGGTGGGCGGTGGTCGTGGGTATTACGCAGCGGACTGGCTCTGGCGATTGCGGGGCATGGTAGATCATATGTTAGGTGGGCCGGGGCTCCGGCGCGGGCGACGCGATCCTCAGAAGCTGGCATTCGGAGATGCCTTGGACTTCTGGCGAGTGGTAGAGATCAATGCCCCCCGACGGCTGCGGCTTCGTGCCGAGATGAAGTTGCCGGGCGAAGCAGAACTCTGGTTCACGGTCATGCCGGGTGGCGCCGGTTCGTGCGAGCTGATTCAGACCGCGAGGTTCCGCCCGCGGGGGCTGGCGGGGCTACTCTACTGGTATAGCGTGCTGCCGCTGCATCATGTGGTGTTCAAAGGGATGCTCCAAGGTATTGGCAGCGAAGCGGTCCACAAGTCAGGGACCCGTTGACGATCCTCCTCGGCTTCCGCGGTGTGCGATACCATCGTCTCGATCACTATGGCCTGGGCCAAGTCGACCGGGAGATTAATGACAACCCCTCCTCAAGGCGTGCTCCTCCGCGATGTCGCCCGGCAGACCATTGTCAAAACCCGCCTCGGCGAGTTGATCGACCTCGTCGGCTTGGGCGACTCCCAGAAACTGTCCAAGGACAGCATCCGCTGCGCACCGTCGCGCAGGATCGCCGTCAAAACGTCGCCGCAGGGACCGGGCAGTGGAAACACCATCGTCGCGCTGTTTAGGTTCAACCATGGTGGCGTACTCCTTGGCCCGTGTCGGGCCGATTGGGGGTTGCGATGATCACCCAGATTACGCCGCCTTTTTTACGATCTCATCCACACCTTTCGGTTATAGCCCAAGGATGTGTCACTCATGCCCCTGACGATATTCGCCTCCCGTGACCCAAACAAGAAGCCGGCCCACCCGCGTCGGCCCCCCGACGTGGCGTTTCCCGTCGTCCTCAAAACACGCTGCCGAGCAACCCTCGCGCACAACCGCGAGTGTCAAGCGAAATACGTGAGAGCCCGTGCCTCGCCGCCCGGGCCTTCCCCTCGGGGCCGCCTCCTCGGGCACAAGGCCATGTGGAGGGCATGGAGAGACCTCTCCAGGTCGCCACACGCTCAACCCTTGGGTTTCGCCGCCTCGTACTGCGCGGCGAGCTGGTCGGCGCGGGCCTTGATCGCGCCCCGCTTCTGTTGAGACTGTTGGGACTCGGCCCGAGCGCCGTCGGCCTGTTTCAGGGCCACCTGCTGCGCGGCGACGGCGGACTCGATTCGCTTGGCAACGCCCTCGAGCTCCGTCTTGATCGCCGCGATCTGACGCTCGATGTCCTCAATCGCGGCCCGCTGCTGCTGGACCTGCCGGGTTTGGGCGGCGATCGCCGACGACACCGCGTCGAGGTCCGATTGCGAACCATCGACAGCGAGTTTCGATTTGGCCAGAAGGTCGGCCAGGCCCTCGTGCTGTGCCTGAAGCGTCGGGATGGACCCGCTGAGCTGGTTCAACTCACCCTGGAGTTTGGGCAGCAGGTCGAGCAGGGTCTGGTTTTCGCCCTGCGACTTGGCCAGCGATTCGGTCGCGGCCTTGTGCTCGGCCTGCGCGGCGGACAAGGCGTCGGCGGCGGCCTTTTGATCGGCCTTCGATTGGGCCAAAGAAGCGGCGGCGGTGTCCGATTCGGACTTCGCCTTCGCCGCGGCGTCGAGGAGCGGTTTGCGATCGGCGTCGAGCTTCGCGGTGGCTTCGGCGGCGGATTTCTCGGCCGCTTCGAGGCCCGGCTGCGCGGCGGCCAGAACCTGCAATTCGGACCGGAGAGCGGCGAGCGTCTCGGTGGCGGCTTTCAAGCTGGCGGTCGCGGCATCGGCGACGCTATTGAGCGAAGCGAGTTCGCCCTTGAGCCTGGCGACAAGATCGACGGTGACCTTGTCACCGGGTTTCGCGGCGGAATCGGCTTCGGCCTTGGCCAGCTCGGCGGCCTTGGCGGCGGCGGAGGCCTTGGCCAGATCGGC
This sequence comes from Planctomycetota bacterium, assembly GCA_043788485.1. Lineage (GTDB taxonomy): Bacteria > Planctomycetota > Phycisphaerae > Phycisphaerales > Zrk34 > JAYVTU01. The sequence goes on along the minus strand of JAYVTU010000042.1, from coordinate 10,997 downwards.
GTCGTGCTGCTTTGATGTCGTCATGGCGGCGGCCTGTTCCGCCTGCCCGGTCTTGGCGGTCAGGGCGGTCCTCGCTGCGGACACCGCATCGGATTTCACCTTGGCGTCGGCTTGCGCACCGGCCAACGCCTTGCTCGCGGTGTCGACGGCGGCATTGGCTCGGGCCAGCGCCTCGGATTTCGCGGCGGCGTCCTCGGTCGCCTTCTTCAACGCGGCCGAACGTTCGTCGAGTGACGCTTTGGCTTTGCCGAGGGCATCGAGCTTCGAGGCGACGAGCGCGGCCGACCCGGCGATCGCCTTGGCGTGTGCGGCAAGGTCGGCTTGGGTCCGCGCGATCTGCTGGGCCTTGGCGTCGGCGGCGGCCCGGGTGTTGTTCAGGGCATCGAGGCGGTTCTTGGCGTCGGTCGCGATCTTGGCAAAGGTCTCGTTCTGGGCGCCGAGCCGAGCCTGCTTGAGCGTGAGCTGCGATTGCAAGGCACTGACCTGGTTCTCGGCCTGCGTGACGGCCTGCCTGGCCGCCGCGACGGACTGTTCCCGCTGCGCGATTTGGAGAGGGGCATCGGCCTGGAATTTTCGCGCGGCGGCCTGCTCGGTCCCGGCGCGATCCGCGGCTGCAACGGCGGCGGCGGTGATCGCATCGATGCGAGCAACCTCGGTGTTAGCGGCGGCGAGCTCGGTGTTGACGTAGTAGAGCTGGGTGAAAACCTCCGATGCGTGGAGCGAGGCGATCTGACGGCGGGCCTCGGCGGCGGTGTCGAGGATCGTCTGGAGCTCGCCGGCCTTCCGTGTCGCATCCGCGGCCTGAGCGTCGCACTCGCCGGCCTTCTTGGCCATCGCCTCCGCTTCGGTGCGGGACTGCTGCGCCAACTGGGACGCGGCGGTCCGGTCGGCGATGCATTTCTGCTGAGCGGCGGCCCTGTCACTGAGTGCGTTTTGGGCGGAGGTCACCGCCTGTGCGGACCTGGCGGCGTTGGTTTTTGCGTCATCGAGCGACTTCTGCGCGGCGGCTGCCTTTTGCCGCGCCGCCTCCGCCGCCTGCTCGGCCGGAGCGAGCGCGGCCTTGGACTCGTCGAGCGATTTGAGCGCGGCGGCTCGGGCCTCTTGCAGGTTGGCGTCTTGCGGTGCGTTCTTGGCGGCGGCCGCCGACTGATCAAAAGCGGTTTGGACCGCGGCGATCCGCTGTTTCTTGGCGTCAACGTCCTTGGTCAACGGCTCTAGCTCGGCCTCGGCTCGTTTAGCGGCTTGCTCGGTTGCGGGAACCGCCGCGGCGGTTTGGTCCGCCGCGGCCTTTGCGGCTTCGAGCGTCTGTTTCGCCTGATTCAACGCCGCTTCGGCGGCCGGGAGTTGGTCGCCGAGTGTCTTGACGGTCGCATCGGCCTGCGCGATCACGCCGTCGAGTTCCGCCTTGCGTTTCCGGGCAGCCGCCGATTCGACAGCAAGCCGGGCGGCCTGGGCGCGAGCGGCGGCGAGGCCATTGTCGATCTCGGCTTTTCTGGATTCGTAGGCGTCGAGGCGGGGCTGCTGCGACTGGATTCGCATCGCCAGCGTGGGCGGATTGCTGCTGAGTTCGCCGAGCAGGTTGCCCGTCGCGGCGTCAAAGACCTTGACATGGCCCGCGTAATCCCCGGCGATGACGCGCGAGCCGTCGTGGTTGAACGCGACGGAGACGGCGAGGTCGTTGAGCGGCGGGAGCTCTCGGATGGCATTGCCCTCGGCGTTCCAGAGCTTGACCTTGCCGTCGCGTCCGGCGGAGGCGAAGCTGCCGTCGTGGGCGCAGGCGAGGGCGAGGACGGCGGCGCCGTGGTTCCAGGCCTTGATGAGGTTCCCGTCCTGCATGTTCCAGAGGCGGATGGTCCCGTCCTCGCTCGCGGAGGCTAGGACATTGGCGTCGTCTCGGAAGACGAGGCTGGTGATCTGCTTGGTGTGGGCGCGGAGCTCGTAGAAATTTTCGCCTGACGCCGCCTCCCAGACGACGATCCCTCCGTTGCGGTCGCCGCTGGCCAGCAGCACGCCGTCGGGGCTGAATGCCAGGGCCGTGACCCAATCGGTGTGCTTTTTGAGGCTGTATTTCGCGTCGCCTGTTTCCGCGGCGAAGGCCTTGACGAGGCGCTGGGGCCCGCCGACGGCGATGAGTGTCTGGTCGGGGCTGATGTCGGCGGCAAGGATCGCGTCGGGCTCCTGTCCGACGGCGGTGATGCGTCGTCCGGTGGCAACGTCGTAGACGGCGGCGAGGCCGAGTTTCGCGCCATAGCCGCCGCCGATGAGCAGCGTGCGTCCTGAGCGGCTGAAGCGGATGCAATCGGGGAACCCCTCGGGGAAGGGAATGATGCCGAGCATCTCAAGCGTGGCGGTGTTGTAGAGCACGACCTGCTTCTGACCGCCGACGGCGGCCAACGGCGCCCAAGGCGAGTGCGCGATCGCGTAGGTGGCGTTGAGCGAATCGGTGTGGACGGGCGGCTCCTGAAGGAGCGGCGGGACGGGCATGGGGGGCGGGCCGTCGGGCTTGCCGATCTTCGCGCGGTCGACCTTGAGATCGACCCGGGGCTTGGCGGTGACGAGCGCCGCTCCACCGGGCTTCTCGACCATGCCGCCCTCGATCCACTTGCGGACGATGTCGATCTGCGCGTCGGCGAGCTTGGGCTTCTTGGGGGGCATGTAGGGCTCGATCTGGTGGGTGAGCACCTTGACGAGCGTTGAGCCGCCGACATCGCCGGGGGAGGCGACCGCACCACTGCTGGACCCGGCCATCAGCCCGCTGAATGTGGTGAGGTCGAGGTCGCCCTTTTTCTTGTCGGGGTTATGGCAGCCCGAACAGTTTTCCTGGACGAGGGGTTTGAGGTTCTGCTCATAGGTCAATGGCGCGGCGAGGGCGGGGCTGTGGAGCAGCGCCGCGCCCAGCAGGAAAGCGCCCAGATTTTGAATGGGGAGTCTGTTCATCGGGCTTCAATGGTTGAATACGAATTCCTTGGCGTTGAGCAGAGCCCAGAAGAGGTCCTCGAATTTCTCGCGGCTGACCTTCTGGTCGCCGACCTGCGGGTCGATCATCGAAAGCTCCTCGGCCGTGGGGCGACGGGAGAAGGTGCGGAGGTAGAGGTCCTCAACGATCTGAGGCGGCGGGGTGTGCGCGTCGACCAACTTCTTGACGACGTTGCCTTGGGAGATCTTGTTGATGACGGTCTCGCCGTTGAGCAGGTGCAGGGCCTGCGAGAGATTCGGTTCCATCCTGACCTCGCAGGAGCAGACGGTGTCGCGGGTGGCGCGGCCGAAGGTGGTCAGGAAGTAGTTGGTGGTGCGGCCGTCGGCGATCTCGGCGGCGCGGGCGCCGGCGGGCAGGCCCTTGAACTTGTTGATCTGCACCGTATCGGTGGCCTGCGAGATGAGGTCGAAGAGGACCTCGGCGCGGACACGCCGGATGTAACTGTGGGAGAAGTTGCTGACATCGAGCCGATTGGTGTCGTTGACCTGGGTCGAAAGCTGGTAAGTGCGGCTGGTGCAGATGTCGCGGACGAGCTTGCGGAAGTCGTAGTTGTAGGAGGTGAAGCGTTTGCCGAGTTCGTCAAGGAGCTCGGGGTTGGAGGCCGGATTGCTGACGCGCACATCATCGACGGGCTGGACGATCCCGCGTCCGAAGAAGTGGGCCCAGACGATGTTGGCCATGTTCTTGGCGAAGTAGGGATTCTCGGGGGACGCGATCCACTCGGCGAGGACCTCGCGGCGGTCACGGCCCCGGAGGTCGGGGACGTCGCCGCCGAGGAACTTGGGCGGCATGTTCTGCTTGGTGACGGGGTGCGTGACTTCGCCGCCGCCGGTGTTGAAGATGATGTATTCGCGGGGGTCTTCGCCTCGTTTGCGTCCGATCTGCGAGAAGAAGGCGGCGAATCCGTAGTAGTCGTTCATCGTCCAACGGTCGAAAGGATGATTGTGGCATTGCGCGCATTGGATGCGCATGCCCATGAAGACCTGGGCGACGTTTTCGGTGAGCTTGAGGTGGTCGGTCTCGGTCTGGTAGAAATTGGTGGCGGGGTTGGAGAAGTTGCCGCCGCTGGCGCCCAGGAGCTGCTGGACGATCTTGTTGATGGGGACGTTGCCGCCGATCTGCTGCTGAAGCCAGGTGTAGTAGAGGATCGCGGTCTTGTAGGGGATGCCCGTCTGCCCCCCGCCGCCGGAACGGATCTCCAGGAGCTCGGCGAACTTCATCACCCAGAGATCGACGAACTCCTTGCGTTGGATGAGACGGTCGACGAGCTTCTCGCGTTTGAGCGTGTCGGTGTCGGCGGTGAACTGGGCCACCTCCTGCGGGCTGGGCAGCAATCCACATATGTCGATGTTGACGCGGCGAAGGAACTGCTCGTCGGTGCACAGTTCGGAGGGGAGGATGCGGAGCTTCTTGAGCTTGGCGGCGACAAGCGTGTCGATGTAGTTGTTCTCGGGCGGATTGGGCCACTGATATTGCAGGCCCTTGGGGATGACGATGACCTGGGAGCCGACGGTGAACGCATCGAAACGCGCCATGATCTGCGCTTCGCCGCGCTGGCCGGCGGTGACCACGCCGTCCGCGTCGATCCTGGCGGAGGCGTCGCTGCTGGTCATGAACTTGGCCAGGGCGGTGACGTCGCGGTCGGTGCCATCGGAGTAGCGTGCGAGCACGGTGACGCGATGCCGGGCGCCTTCGCCTTCGAGGACCATGGCGGCGGGCATGAGCTGGACGGCGACGACCTTGGCGACCTCGGGAGCGTCAGCCGGAGCCCCCGCCGATAGCCAACGGAGGATCGTCTGATATTGCAGGCTTTGGGGATTGAAGAGCTCGCCGCCGGTGTGCTGGACCTTGCCGGTGGCCTTGGCGAGCATGAGAGAATCTTCGGGCAGCGCGAGATTGATGCGACGTCCGACCTGCTCGCGGGTGATGGCCTGGTAATCGCCGACCGGGTCGTAGCCGAAGAGCGAGAGATGGAAGCCGTCCTTGCCGCGAGCCGATCCGTGGCACGAACCGGTGTTGCACCCCGAGCGCGTGATGGCGGACACGACGTCGAGGCGGAAGCTGATGGGGCGGTCGTCGGCGGCGTGACTGACGCTGACGGGCAGCGCAACGGTATTGCCAGCGAATTCGACGGTCAGCTGCGTCTTTCCATCCTTAGCGGCGCGGGCGACGTTGCCGTCGAACTTGACGAGCGAAGGATCGGCGAAGGTGAACCTGGCCTCGGCGGTGACATCGCGCGTCACGCCATCGGCGTAGATCGCCTGCACGACGAGCGACTGGCTGTCGCGATGGGTGGTCAGTTCGACGTGATCGGGGAACACCTCGACGCGGCTCGGGGCGGGGTCGGCGGCGAACGCGACGGCGCAGAGGGCGAAACTTACGCCGACGATCGCGCCCACGATCCGCGCCAACTCGCCCCGGAAGCCGAAGGCCTGGCCGCGTGATGCGATTCCCGAAATGCCTGCAAAATGTTTCATGCGGGGGTTCATTGTTGTGCTGTGACCGTTTTGGCTTTTTGCTCGGCTTCGAGGCGAAGCTGGTCGAGGCGCGAGAGCCGCTTCTCGGGGGCGGGCGGCGGCGCGGGCGCGGCGGCGCTGGTCGGCGGCGGCGGCGCGGGCGGTGCGGCGGCGGTGATGGCGGGACGGGGCTTGTCGACGCGCAGCGTCCCGCCACCAGCGAGACTCTGAATGATCGGCTCGCCGTCGCGCGTCACGGTGACCTGGCAGAACAGCGACTTGTGCTGGCCGGTGGGTGTGTCGCTGCCGGTCTTGACCTTAAACACGGCTTCGGCGGAGTCCTTGTTGATCTTCACGGGCTGGGTCGTGCACTGGGGCGGAAGGCCGACGAGCTCGAGCGTCGCCTCGCCGTCGAAGGGCGTGGGGTGCGTGAGCTTGACGACGACGTCGACGGCCTGGTCCTGCTGCGTCGCGGCCATGGCGATCTCGCCGTTGAGGATCGGCGGCGCGATCTTCAGCGTCGCCAACGGACTCGAAACGTAGCGGTCGATGCCGCCGACCTCCGACCAACCGATCACCGCGATAGGCCAGTCGCCGAGGCCGGCGTTGCCCGCGGCGTTGAGGCTGTAGACCACCTCGTTTTGTCCCTCGGGGATCGTCACGGTGTCCGTCGCCCCGATGCCCGGCGGGCGGAACGGCAACTGCACGTTGATCGCCGCTTTGAAGCCTCCGAGCCGCTCCGCGACGATCTTGAGGCCCATCACACCCGCCTGCACGATCGGGGCCTTGGGCTGCACGATGGCGATCCTGAACGGGACCTCCTGCGTCACCGCGACCGGCAGCCGATCGACCTGCGTCGTGTAATAAGCCGTGTTGTTCGGTTCGCCCTGCACGAGCTCGACCATGCTGGCAAAACGGCCCGCAATGCCGGTTTTCTCGTCGATGTGGCTGACGCGAAGGTCCGCCAGCTTGCCGCTGGGCGAAGCGTCGGGGGCGGCCTCGAAGACGATCATGACCTGGTTGACGCTCTCGGGCATCACCGGCGCGTTCATGGTCACACCCGGCGGCAAATTGTCGGCGATGAACTTCATTGCCCCGCCAAAGTCGGCGCGATCGGCCTGGAACAGCGCGGCGGATCGATTGCCCTTGGGCACGGCGATCCATTGCCTGGACTGCGTGTCGTTTCGCGCGACCTCGGGGATGCGCAGGCGGACGCGCGGCGTGATGGGTGTGACTTCAAGCCGGTAGCCGTAGGCGTCGCCGCCGGCCCGCAGGTGATCGCGGACCATGACGTAGTACGAGCCGTCCTCGGGCGCGGTGAAACGGAAGTAGCTGTCGGGCTTTTCGCCAGAGTCGTCGTTGCCCCCGACGTGTGTGCCGTTGGGCATGAAGACCTCGACGACCGAATCGAGCGGGGTGCGGAGGCTGCGTGCGTAGACATGCACGTCCAGGGCCTGGCCCTTGCGTGCCTTGAAACGGAACCAGTCCTCGTCGCCCTTGGTTGCGATGACGCCGTTGAATCCGATCGGTGCCTCGGCTTCGGTGCCGGTGGCATGGTCGCGGTCGTTGTTGGGCTCGATCTCGTCGAGACCGGGGAAGGCGCTGACGCGGACCCAATTGGGAGACGGGCTGACCTGGCCCTCGTGCTGGGCGAAGACGGGCATCAGGTCCCGCGGTTCGGCGCCAAGCGTGACCTCCGCATCGATCGGGCCGGTCTTGTCGCCGACGAATTTGAATTTAAGCTGCTGACCCACCTGCCCGCCGCAGGGGATCGCCGCCAGCGGGCGCGGAAACTGGCCGATGTGCAGGCGGTAGTGGCTCTTGTCCCCCCCACCGTATGCCGACTCGCGGATCATGACGACGTAGGTGCCATCCTCCGGGACGATGACGCTGGCGTAGGCATCTTGGTTGAGCAGCGCGGTGTCATCAGCGGCCGCGAGTTCGAAGCGGTTGTGGTCGAGGATCGCGACATACGGATCGAAGAGCCCGATGCCCAGCCGGATGCCCTCGACTTCGGCGCTGAGACGCTGGCCTTTTTTGGCCTCGACGGCGTAGTAATCGACGTCCTCACTGGTGATCGTGCCCTCGACGGTGACGTTGAGCGCGACCTTCTGCGGCGCGGCGAAGTCGCCGTTGGGCGCCTTCTCTTCGACCTCCGGGTAAGGCCCGACGAAGAAAGTTCGCAGCGGCGTCCACCCGGCCAGCGTGCGGAGCCGCGCGCGGTGCTCGCCCAACGGGCAATCGGGCGCCGCCTTCAAGGTGACCTTCACCTCCTCGGGCTTGACCGCCTCGATCTTCGTCACGGTCATACCGGCTTCGTAGAAAAAGACCTCCTGCGGGTCCTGCAGGTTGGCACCTTGGAACGTGAGGGTGCGCTCCGTGCCCCGCTCAAGCCCGTGCGGATGGATCTCCGCAAGGTTCGGCAGCCCCCCCGCGCTCGCGGCGCACGCGGCGGTCATCACAACCAGGCTCGCCAGCAATTGGTTCATGCCCGCTCTCCCGGATCGGCAAAAAGAGGTGATGCGATGGGAACGCGCCTTGCCGCTCAGGCGAGCAACTCGCGGACAACCGAGCCGTCCTTGACGATCCGCACTGGCCGGTCACCGGGGGAAAGCAGTGCCTTGTCGGGATCGATCCCGATCAGCGAATACATCGTCGCCGCCCAGTTGGGGACCTCGAGCGGGCTCTCGTCAACATCGGTGCTGGTCATGTCGCTCTTGCCGTGGACGTAGCCCCGCTTGATGCCGCCGCCGGCCAGGACGATCGAGAACACCTTGGGGTAATGGTCGCGACCGGCGGTGCCGTTGATCTTGGGGGTGCGCCCGAATTCGGAGGTAAGCATAACCAGCGTGCTGTCGAGCATGCCGCGCCGGTCCAGGTCACGGATAAGTGTCGCGTAGGCCTGGTCGAGCGGGGGGACGTTTGTGCTCATCGCGTTGTGGATGTTGTCGTGGTGGTCCCAGCCGCCGATCGTCGTGGAGACAAATCGGACGCCAGACTCGACGAGCCTGCGGCACAAAAGGAGCCGTCCGCCCGCGGCGTTCTTGCCGTATTCGTCGTGGATCGCGTCGGGCTCTGCCTTGAGGTTGAAGGCCTCTCGCGCCTCCGGCGAACTGATCAGCGAATAGGCTCGCTGGTAAAAGGTGTCCATCGCGTCGAGCGAATCGGACTTTTCCATCGTCCTGAAATGGCTGTCCACCGCGGCGAGCATGCTCTTGCGCCGCTCGAACCGCGCTTCGTCAACGCCATTGGCGAGGCTCAGGTCTCGGACCTTGAAACTCTCGCTGCCCGGATCGGCGCCGACGCTGAACGGGCCGTACGCGGTGCTCAGATAGCCCGAGCCGGCGAACTCGTTGGGCATCGACGGCACGCAGACATAGGGCGGCAGATTCTTGCGCGGGCCCTGTTCGTGGCTGATCACCGAGCCGATCGACGGGTACATCACCGCGGGGCTGGGTCGGTAACCGGTGAACATGTTGTGTGTGCCACGCTCGTGCGCCGCTTCGCCGTGGGTCATCGAGCGGACAACGGTGATCTTGTCGGCGATCCGCGCGGTGTTCTTCCACAGCTCGCCGAAGCGGACGCCCGACAGGTTCGTCTCGATCGACCCCAGCGGCCCGCGGTACTCGACGGGGCTGTAGAGCTTGGGGTCGAACGATTCCTGGGCCGCCATGCCGCCCGGCAGGAAGATCTGGATGATGCTCTTGGCCTTGGGCGCCTTGGGCGCGGCGGCCTCGGCGGCGCAAGCGGTCTGACGGAAATAATCCCCGAGCGTCAGACTCAACCCGCCCACCAAACCGACATAAAGGAAGTCGCGGCGACGCGGCGCGCGGAAATGCCAAGGGTCGCCAAGCCATGTTCCAGCTTGTTGTTTGGAAGGCGTTTTCATTGGCTAATCCCGACGTTTTCCAGATGACCTGAGGCCGGCACGATACCGGTCTTGGGTTTGAAGAGTTTACCACACCCGTTGGGTCTGCACAGTAATTTCGAGCATTTGGATGCTCCTTTGTCCAAGTTGCGGCCTGAATTGAGCCTTGAAGAGGTTGGATTCCCGGTTTTCTGCGGGTCGGGGCGTACCGGTGGCTGAGGTGCTCCCCATGCGCTGGGCGCGAATCAGGGGGAGATAAGGTGGACGTCGTGACCGCCAACCCGAACTGACCAAGCACGTCGTCACTGTCTACCACGGCTTGGTCACCGTCAAAGGCTTGAAGAAGGGCCGATGCGATGCGGCTGAATCGGTGCCCATTCGTCCGGTCCCCTTGATTCGCGTCCGGCGCATGGGGAGCACCGCACACCTCAGAAGGATCATTGAGTCATGTACAGATTTGTCGCGGCCCGCTTTTCAAAGAACGTTTGCCAGAAGTTTTCCATCGTTCCCCACGAGCCATTGTTGTGGCCTATGGGGAGTTGGATAGGAAGCGCTATGGCAGCTTTGTTGTCGATGTCCGAAAACCAATCGGTGCTTCCATCAAGCCGAAGGCCTTCATAGCCGCCCCCGCCAGCACGATGGCTGTAGGTTGCCCAACAGATGAAGTAGCGTGTGAACCAATGGTCGGACAGGATGACCACGTTGGCGCGTGCCCGCAGATTCGGCGCCTTGCCGCCATTGGCGGTCCATCCGACGGTATTGGGATCGATGCCAAAGGAACTTCGATAGGTGTATGAGATGTCACGAAACACGCTCGGTCCCGGGTGGCCGGGCGCCGGCCAACCGCCGTAGGCGCCCGGGGTGGTCGTGTTCTGGTCGAGAGGGATCATGTCCATAAAATCGTACTGTGCGTAGGGATGAGTCCACGCGGGGCAGTACATGACTTTTGCGTCGGTGATGTAGCCGTTCATCACGGGGAAGCCAATCCCCATGGGCATCCCGTACTGGCCCGTCCCGCTGGTGTAGGACGGCCAACCCGCGGTGACGTTATTTCGCCACGTCGCATCAATGCCCATGCCGCCTTGCCCCATGGCGTCCTGTCCCGGCGGCATCTGGTTGGCATTGTCCGTGGCGTAGGCGAACGTGCCGACGAAGATCTGTCGCATCTGATTGGCACAGGTCGGCAGGTAGCTCATTTCCTGCGCGTTCTTGATCGACGGGAGCAGGATGGAGATCAGCAGGACGATGATCGTGACGACGACAAGCAACTCGATGAGCGTGAAGGCACGCCGCCGCTGCGGGGTCGGTCGATCGGCCTGTAAATGGGAAGTCATCATTGGTTGATTCCGTAAGATCGTGCGATCAGTCGTTTATCGAGCGTTACGCTGCCGTATGGTAGCGCTCCCATCACGTCCATGGAGCCGATCAGTCATGCCCCGGGAGCTTGGGGATCGAGACGGGCAACGTCATCGCGGTGCCGTCGGCCTCGACCCGCAGCGCCAGAGGATTCTGACTCTGATTCTGATCGACGTCCGGTCCCGTGTTATGTACAACGAACTCGATCGTGTTGATGCCCGCGGTAAAACCCCGGTCGATCTTGAGCCGGGTAAACCGGTTGAAGTCCTCGAAACCGTGCTGCGGGACGTCGATGGACACACCATTGATTGTGACTGCGTCCACCACATTGTCGGCGGCG
>JAYVTU010000041.1:0-20378 GCA_043788485.1 Planctomycetota bacterium | reverse complement strand
CGTGGTCGGCGGATGTCGGCATCTTTCAACTTTCGCGAGAAGATTTTGTGACGGAAGCAAAGGCATTCCATGATCGGCTCATGGAAGAAATGGGCGCACGTGTCGAACAGGTTCTTGCCGGCGCACTGCCGTCGAATATCCGTGTCGATCATGCTGAGCTGAAGCGAGAGCATGAAGAGCGTCGTAGGTTTTGGGATGAAAGCGCCCACCGATGGGCCCGAACAGACTGGACTGAAGACTGGAATAAAGTTCGTAACGCCGTTGCAACAATCGAAAATCCAGTAACGCGGCCCTGACTTTCGCTCAACGGGTGGCACATGGCGTGGCCGCAAAGGTCGCCATGTGAGTGGGCGCGAGGCCTGATGAAAACAATACCGCGGCGCAAACTGTTCGGCACGTGGCGGAGGCTGGGGCGGGAGCGGGGATTCACCGGGGGGATGCGGGGCGGGGAATGGCGGCGGCGAGGGGAATTCGTGCGTGGGATTGCGCAAGCCGGGCGGCTACGCTGCCCTGGTCGGGGGGTTGGGGATTGAATTTGAGATTTGAGGTTTCAGAAGCGGGGAGGACCGGGGCGGCGTAGCCGCCCGGCTATTTTTTTGCGGTGGAATTAGGGTGCGGCGCGCACAGATGTGGTCGCGAAACCGGACGTCCGGGGGGTTACCCGGATGGGGATTTGCAAGTGATGGGATTCGAGGGCTTAAGGCGCGGAATCGGGGAGTTGGGGGAGGGGTGGAATATGTCCGGTCGACGGGCTTGTGCGCACGGACGTGGTCTTGCGTCTTGCGTTGCGGGTCTTGCGTTGAAACGCGAGACGCGGGACCCGATACGCGAGACGGGGGAACCCACGGACTGCTGTCCGTGGGCTTCGGGGTGGAGCGGGGTTACAGCAGCGTGCCTTTGAGGATGAGCATGGCGGTGGTGAAGTAGATGATCAGGCCGGTAACGTCGACAAGCGTGGCAACCAGCGGCGCGGAGATCGTCGCGGGATCGAGCTTGAGCTTGCGCAGAGCGAAGGGGAGCATCGAACCCATCAGCGAACCCCAGAGCACGACGCCGATCAGCGCCACGCCGACGGTCAGGCCGATCTTGTGGTAGAGGCCCAGGATGTTGTAGATCGAGTGCGAGCCCTCGGTGACGTATTCCTTGTTGGTGTTGTAGTCGGCCATTCCGATCCACTGCCAGAGGTGGATGCGTGCGATGCCGATGACGCCCAGGAAGATGCCCAGCAGCAGGCCGCAGGCAAGCTCGCGCTTGAAGACCTTGAACCAGTCCTTGACGGCGATCTCGCCCAACGCCATGGAACGGATGATGAGCGTCGAGGCCTGCGAACCGCTGTTGCCGCCGGAGGAGATGATGAGCGGGAGGAAGAGTGCGATGACAGCGGCCTTCTCGATCTCGGCCTGAAAGTAGCCCATCGCCGAGGCGGTGAGCATTTCGCCGAGGAACAGGGCCGCCAGCCACTTGCCGCGTTTGTAGACCAGTTCCGTAACAGAAGCCTTCATGTAGGACACATCCAGCGCTTCCATGCCGCCCATCTTCTGGATGTCTTCGGTGACTTCCTCTTCGGCGACGTCGGCGACATCGTCGAAGGTGACGATGCCCACGAGGATGTCCTCGCGGTCGATGACGGGCAGGACGGGCGTGTCGTAGCGCTCCATCGCACGGACCGCTTCCTCGCGCTTGTCGGTGGCGCGGAGCGACATCGTCTGCACGTCCATCAGGTGTTCGACGAGGTCCGCGGGCTCGGCCAGCAGCAGGCGGCGGAGTGTGACGTGGTGGATAAGCCGGCCGGCGCTGTCGATGGCGTAGAGCGTGTCGAATCGCTCGACTGTGTTGCCTGTGCGACGGATGTGGTCCATCGCCTGCGCGACGGTCCACTCGGGGCGGACGGTGAGATACTCGGGCGTCATGAGGCGCCCGATGCTCTTCTCGGGGTAGCCGAGGATGATCTGCGTGCGGCGGCGTTCTTCGGGGCGCATCAGTCCCAGCAGTTTGCTGGCGACCTGGCCGGGCATCTCCTCGAAGAGCTCGGCGCGGTCATCGGGCGCCATCTCGTTGAAGAGCTGCGCGAGCTGATCGGTGTTGAGTTCGGTGAGCAACTGCTCCTGCTGCTCAAGGGGCAGATAGGAAAAGACCTCTGCGGCACGCTCGCGGGGCAGCAGGCGGAACGCCACGGCACTCGGGTGAGGATCGAGCGCCACCAGCACGTCGGCGATCTCGGGCGGCGCGAGCTCCATGAGCGCCGCACGCGCTTCGTGATTCTGCTTGGCGGCGATCAGCTCCGCGATTTCCGGCGCCAGCAGATCAGCAACCATGTGCAGTTCAGAAACCTCGCTCATCCCTGACTCCGGTTTATCCTACTCGCGAGATGGGCGACGACCGGCGACGCCGAATTCACGCTGCGGCGCTCACAGTATCCAAGGTCCCGCCGAAGTCAAAACGACGTGTAAGCCGACCGTGAGCCGCCCGGTGGCGATGTCCACGCATGCTCGCTAAACTACCGCCCGACATGACCCCAAGCACACCCAAAATCGCCAAGCTCGCACTCGAAGACGGCACCGTTTTCACCGGCACCGCCTTCGGGGCCGTGGACCGTGCGCCCGTCACCGGCGAGGTCGTCTTCAACACCTCGCTGACCGGATACCAGGAGATCCTCACCGATCCCTCTTACTCCGGCCAGATCGTCACGATGACCTGCCCGCACATCGGCAACTACGGTGTGAATCCGGAGGACGTCGAGTCCACCAAGATCCACGCCACGGCTTTCATCGTGCGTGAGCTGGCGCACCGCAAGAGCAATTACCGCGCGACGATGAAGCTCGAAGACTGGCTCGCCTCGCAGGGCGTGCTGGGCATCAGCGGCATCGACACGCGAGCCCTGACCCGCAAGCTCCGCATCTCCGGCGCGATGAATGGTGTGCTGAGCGCCACCGAGCTCGACGACGCGAAGCTCGTCGAGCTGGCCAAGGCGGCGCCGAACATGGCGGGCCTGAACCTTGCGAAGGTCGTCAGCCCGAAGGCGAGCAGCGGCTGGTCGGAAAACCTCGGCACGTGGCAGCCGATCCAAGGACGCTTCGCGACGCCGAAGCGATTTAAGGTTGTCGCCATCGACTGCGGCGCCAAGAGCAACATCCTGCGCAATCTCGCGGAGCGCAACTGCGAAGTCGTTTGCGTTCCGTACAACGCCAGCGCCGAGCAGATCCTCGCCGAGAAGCCCAACGGTCTCTTTGTGAGCAACGGTCCCGGCGATCCCGCGGCTGTCGATGCGACGATCGACACGCTGCGTGCGTTGCAGGACAAGCTGCCGATCTTCGGCATCTGCCTCGGTCACCAGATGCTCGGCCTCGCGCTGGGCGCGAAGACGTTCAAGCTCAAGTTCGGTCACCGCGGCGGGAATCAGCCGGTGCAGAACCTGGCAACGGGCAAAGTCGAGATCACGAGCCAGAACCACGGCTTCGCTGTCGAGCCCGAATCGCTCAAGAAAGCCGGCGGTGAGCCGACGCACATCAATCTCAACGACAACACGCTCGAAGGTTTCCGTCACAAAGAATTGCCCATCTTTGCGGTGCAGTACCACCCCGAGGCGTCGCCGGGCCCGCATGATGCGAGTTATCTTTTCGACTGTTTCATCGAGATGATGACGACCGGCCGGAGCCCCACGGCTGAGCAGATGGACAGCGCCCAGCGGCGTCGTAACGCGGTTTCTCGCTAACCAGAAGCTTTAATTTTTCGGTGGTCCGCCGCGAAATCGCGTTATCGGCGGGGACGTGTCGCGCGCGGGATACGTCAATTTACCGGATTGGCCGGAGAGTCGTAGGTCTAGGTTATTTTTCGGTTTGCAGCCCCTTGCGTCTTGGACGAGCAAGGTTTATCTTGTCCCGCGCTGGAGTAGGCGGAGGCGATCGGTGAAGGTGGCGGAGGGCTCACCCCACCGTCGGCCGAAAACCCGCCTCTCTACTCAACGGCAAAACTCTGGAGGCTGGACCTTGGCAGCACGTCATCGAGTCTTTGCGTCGCTGGCGGCCGTTTTCCTGATCGGCGCATTTTTGGTCGCGGTCCCTGCACAGGACCAGACCGCAGCCGATCTGTTGAAGGTGGGGCTTGCGCAGGTTGATGAGGGCAAGCTCGAGCAGGGCAAGGCGACGCTACTTACCGTCGACCCGGTCCAGCTCAGCAAAGAACAACGCCAGCAACTCCAACAGGCCTTGCAGGCGATCGCCGGCAAGCAGCAGGAAGCCGCGAAGCTCGCGGCTGATAAAGCAGCTGCTGAGAAAGCCGCGGCCGATCAGGTCGCGGCCGACAAGGCTGCCGCTGACAAGGCCGCTGCCGACAAGGCCGCGGCTGAGAAGGCTGCGGCTGCGAAGCCCGCTGATCCTGCGGTAGCCGACAAGGCCGCCGCGGATAAGGCCGCCGCTGATGCAGCCGCTGCCGAGAAGGTTGCCGCTGACAAGGCTGCCGCTGAGAAAGCCGCCGCTGATACCGCTGCCGCCGAAAAGGCCGCGGCGGACAAGATGGCCGCGGACAAACTCGCTGCCGAAAAAGTCGCTGCGGACAAAGCCGCGGCGGAGAAGGCTGAAGCTGATAAGGTAGCCGCCGAGAAGGCCGCCGCTGAGAAACTCGCGATGGAGAAGGCTGCGGCTGAGAAAGCTGCTGCCGAGAAGGCTGCTGCGGACAAAGCCGCCGCAGATAAGGCCGCTGCCGACGCTGCCGCTGAAAAGGCCGCCGCTGAAAAAGCTGCTGCCGATAAGGCTGCCGCGGACAAAGCCGCTGCTGAGAAGGCCGCCGCCGACAAGGTTGCTGCGGACAAAGCCGCTGCCGAAAAGGCCGCGGCCGACGCTGCTGCCGCTGAAAAGGCTGCCGCTGAAAAAGCCATTGCCGACAAGGCCGCCGCCGAAGCCAAGATCAAGGATCTGATCCGTCAGGCCGCCGTGCTCAGTGCACAGCAGCACGTCGCGCAGGCTGAAGAGGCCGTCAAGGCCGGTCAGCCCAACAGCGCCGAGAAACTTTACCAGACCGCGCTGACCGAAGACCCGACCAATCAGGAAGCCAAGAACGGCCTCGAAAAAGTCCGCGAACAGGCCGGCCGTGACAACCCGTCGGACCTCAGCGGCTACAAGAACGTCTACGACATCAACAATCAGCAGGCCAAGGCCCGTTTTGAAGAGGCCATGCGGAACGCGACCGAGGGCGTGAAGATCGGCAACTTCCGTCAGGCCGAGGACGCCGCGGCCGTCGCCAAGGCGATCATCGACACCAAGCGTCAGTTCCTCAGCGAGGCCGAGTACGCCCGGATGAACAAGTCGGTCCTGGACTTCCAGGCCCGCATGCAGCAGATCGCCGAGGCCGACCGCGCCAAGCAGATTGCCCAAAAGGAACAGGAAGCCAAGAAGGAGCAGACCAGCCGCGCGATCCGCACCGAGCAGGAGCGCGAGCGCAAGGTTCAGGAACTGCTCCGCCGTTCCGCCGATCTCCGCAAGGAACTGAATTACGAGCAGTCGCTTGACGTCCTTGAGCAGGTGCTCTTCCTCGATCCACACAACGTCGCCGCCCAGGCGATGAAAGAGATGATCGAGGACTCGATCGTCTACCGCAACCGTGATCAGCTCGAGCGCACCCGTGCATTGAAGGTCGCGCACCACTCGCTGGAGAACATCGCCGCGAGCATCCCCACCACCGAGATCATCGAATATCCCGCCGACTGGCCCCAGCTGACGAATCTGCGTCTCAGCGGTTCGGCCGCCGCCGCCGGCGAGTCCGATGCAAACCGCCGGACGATGGAAAAGCTCAAGCAGCCGATCCCGATCCAGTTCGACGCGAACCGGTTTGAGAACGTCGTCGAGTACCTCCGCAACGTCACGGGCGTCAACTTCTTCGTCAACTGGAAGGCTCTGGAAGGCGCCGGCATCGAACCGGGCAACCCGATCACCCTCTCGCTGGCCAACGTCCCGGCCGACAAGGCGCTCCGCCTGATCCTCGATCAGCTCGGCGGCGACCTCGTCCCCCTGAGCTTCACGATCGACGACGGCGTGGTGACCATCTCCACCACCGAGAACATCAACAAGAACACCAACATCCGCGTCTATGACATCCGCGATCTGCTCGTGCAGGCCGCCAACTTCAACGATGCACCGGACTTCGACCTGGTCACGATCACCAAGGGCAATCAGGACAAGCAACTCGGCCAGGGCGGCGGCGGCGGCGGCAACCAAGCCAGCCTTTTCAAACAAGGCGCCAACACCGTCGCAACCCGCACGGAGCTCACCGAGCAGATCATGAATCTGATCCAGGAGAGCGTCGACCCCGATGGCTGGCGCAAGAACGGCGGCCTGACCAGCGCGATGAGTGAGCACAACGGCTCGCTAATCGTCACCACCACCAGCCAGAATCACCGGAAGATTCTCGACCTCCTCGGGCAACTCCGTGAGACCCGCGCCCTGCAGATCAACGTCGAGGCCCGCTTCCTGCTCGTCACCCAGAACTATCTCGACGAAGTCGGCGTCGACATGGACATCACGATCAACGGCCTCGGTAGCCACTTCAGCCCGATCGTCATCAAGCAGGAATCCATTGACGTCGCCGACCGTAACAATACCGGCCTGACCGGCTCATTCGGCTCCTCGAGCCCCGGCTCCACTTCCGCCTTCTCCCGCGGCATCCAGATCGCGGGCTCCTATCTCAACGATGTGCAGGTTGACCTTCTGGTCCGTGCGACGCAGGCCAATCGCTACGCCATCAGCCTCTCGGCTCCCCGCGTCACCTTCTTCAACGGGCAGCGGGCCTATGTGCTCGTGTCCACACAGCTCGCGTTCGTCAGCGATCTGACCCCGGCCGTCGGAACCGGCGCCGTCGGATTCCAGCCCACCCTCTCGGTCGTCTCCAGCGGCATCGTCCTGGATGTCGAAGGCACCGTCAGCGCCGATCGCCGATATGTGACACTCACCGCTCGGCCCAGCTTGGCCAACATCGTCCGCCTCCGCACCATCACCGTTCAGGCACAGGCAGGAAATAACAACAATAATAACAACAACCCCCTCAACTCGACCGTCCCGTCCGTGCCCGACACCGTCAGCGGATCGATCGAAGCGCCGGAACTCGAACTGACCACCCTCCGCACCACCGTCAGCGTTCCGGACCGCGGCACGCTTCTGATGGGCGGTCAGCGTCTCTTCGCCGAGATCGACGTTGAGGCTGGTGTCCCCGTCCTCTCGAAGATCCCCTACATCAACCGGCTCTTCACCAACCGCTCGACCGTCAAGGACGAACGCACACTGCTGATCCTGATCAAGCCCACGATCATCATCCAGAGCGAGAAGGAAAACGAGCTGTTCCCGGGCCTCAACTCGGCTCCGGAACTGTTCACCGGCGCGCCCTCCAACACCGGAGCCGCGATCGCCCCCCCCGGCGCTCAACCCGCGCCCGCACCCTGATCGCTTGACCGAATCCCACGCGGCACGGAGCCCCGGGCCCAGCCCCGCCGCCCCACCGCTTCGCACGGTCGATTAGCCTCTAAGTCCCGCAGGAGCTTTGAACATGCCCGGCGCCGAATCGCGTCTGATGATCCAGAAGGATGGTGAGGTCACCATCGTCGAGTTCCTCGACCGCAACATTCTCGACGAGGCCTCGATCCAGCAGATCGGCGAGGAGATTCTCCACATCGTCGAGGTCTCCGCACTGCCCAAGATTCTCATCAACTTCGAGAACGTCGATCACCTCTCCTCCGCCGCCCTCGGCACGCTGATCACCATCAACAACAAGGTCCGCCAGCGCGACGGCCAGCTGCGGCTTTGCAACATCGATCAGCAGATCTACGAGGTCTTCGTCATCACGAAGCTCAACAAGCTCTTCCAGATCCACAAAGGCCTGTCCGAAGCCATCAAGAGCTTCAAGTAATCGAAACAGGGCGCCCGGCTGCCGCCGGCATGAAGGATTCCGACCTTGGCCCGTGCAAGCGCTGAAGGCAAGCTGATCCTCAAGAGCGTGCTGAGGGAGGTAAGCCGCGTCGAGCGAGTGATCCTCGACGCAGCGGGCAGTTGCGGTTTTGGCGGTGCCGATCAGTTCGCCATCAAGCTCGCGCTCGAAGAGGCCCTGGCCAATGCCATCAAACACGGCAACGCCGGCGACGCATCCAAATCCGTTGTCGTTGAATACCACATCGATCCCGATCAGGCCCGCATCAGCGTCCAGGACGAGGGCTCGGGGTTCGACCCCAAATGCGTTCCCGATTGCACGCTCGACGAAAACCTTGAAAAACCCAATGGTCGCGGCGTGATGCTGATGAAGACTTACATGACCGACGTGAGCTACAACAAGGCCGGCAACCGCGTCACTCTCATCAAGGCCCGCAGCGAATCCGCCGCCCCGTGAGCCGTCCGCGCTCGCCCGGCCCGACTCGGCTCACAATCTCCACACCACCCGGTCCACGCCGCATGACCGTTGATCAACTCCAGATCGATATCCGACCCGATGACCGCGGCACCGTTGTCAGCCTGCGCGGTCTGGCGACGATCAGCCATGCCGAGAAGCTCCGAGCTGCCTTGTCACCCGTTGTCCAGAAGGGACTGGGCCGCGTCGTGCTCGACCTCTCCTGCCTGGAGTTCATCAACAGCGACGGCCTGGGCGCACTGCTGGAGTTCCGCAAGAACCTCGCCGCCGTCGGCGCGCAGCTCCGCCTCTGCGGCGTACGCGGCCAGATCGCCGACCTGATCCGCAAGACCCGCCTCTTCCTGATTTTTCAGATCTACGACGACGCGGAACTCGCGCTCAGCGCCTGAATGCCTTTGATCCGCCGTCGGGCGCCCGGCAGCAGAGGCTCGGCGTGCCACGGTTCTTCGTGCCCCTTCTCATAACCTCGATTTCTTCCAAGATGCGCAATGAGCATCTTGGAATACTCCCCGAAATACGGCAAATCAATGCAATTACGCCAAGGCGCCAAGATGCTCAAGCCGGGAGCGGCGCGCACCGGCGCGGCGCGCATCTTGACCATGGCCAGCCACTCCCAAAATATCCGCCGCCCCGTTTCCGCCAATGGTTTGTGAAGCCGTGACCCGGTCGGAACGACGCGATTCTGCGCACCGGCGCGACCAATCTCGCCGAGCCGTAAACGACGCCGCGGTGCGCGAAATCCGGCCCGTTTCATCTCACTTACGACGAGAAACGGCCCCGGATTTTCCCTCACATCCGCTCGAGCACTTCGATCCCCAGCAGGTTCAGGCCGCACTTGAGCACGCGGGCCGTCACATCGCACATCGCCAGGCGACTGGCTCGCTGGGCATCGTTGTCCGCCTTGAGCACCGGGCAGTTCTCGTAGAACCCGCTGAACGTCGTCGCGAGATCGAACAGATAATTGCACAGATGGTGCGGCTCGAGACGCAGACCGACACTGCGAACCACATCGCTGAACTGAACGAGTTTGAGAACGAGCCTCCGCTCGGCGTCGTGCTCGACAACGATCACGCCCGAACCCACGGACTGGTGTCCGTGGGCTTCGGCGCCCTTGCGGAAGATCGAGCGGATGCGCGCATAGGCATACTGCAGATACGGCGCGGTGTTGCCCTCCATCGCCAGCATCCGGTTCCAACTGAAGACGTAATCCTTCACACGGTCCGTCGAGAGGTCGCCGTATTTCACCGCGCCGATGCCGACGACGTGCGCGATGTTCTTGCGCTCTTCATCGGAGAGTTCTGGGTTCTTCGTTTTGACGATCTCCGCGGCGCGCGACTCGGCCTCGTCGAGCAGGTCGATGAGCTTCACCGTGTCGCCGCTGCGCGTCTTGAAGGGCTTGCCATCCTCGCCGAGGATCGTGCCGAACTGCACGTGCTCGGCCTCGCACTTGTCGAGCCAGCCCGCCTTCTTAGTGGCGAAGAGCACTTTGATGAAATGGTCGCGCTGGCGTGAATCGACGACATACGGGATCCGCGCCGCGCCGAGTTCGAGTGCGCGGTAACGGATGCCTGCCAGGTCCGTCGTGCCGTATCCGAACCCGCCGTCCGATTTGCGGATGATCTCGGGGTCGTCGTAGCCGTCGGCGAAGATGCAGATCGCGCCGTTGCTTTCGCGGACGATGTTCTTGGCCATGAGTTCCTCAACGATCGCGGGGAGGCGGTCGTTGTAAAAGCTCTCGGGTTTGAAATCGTCATCGGTGAGCGTGATATCGAGCCGGGCGTAGGCTTCATCGAAATGCTTTTTGGATTGCTCGACGAGGAGCCGCCAGAAGCTCAGTGTCTGCTCATCGCCGGACTGGAGCATGACGACGCGTTTGCGGGCACGCTCGGCGAATTCGGGATCGCTGTCGAATCGTTTTTTTGCGGCCTGGTAAAACGTGTTGAGGTCGCCGATCTGGGCGTCGGCGAGCTGCGTGTGCTGTTCGACGAGCGATTCGATGAGCATGCCGAACTGTGTGCCCCAGTCGCCGAGGTGGTTCTGTCGGATGACGCGGTGGCCGAGGAATTCGAGTGTGCGCGCGATGGCGTCGCCGATGACGGTCGAGCGGAGGTGGCCGACGTGCATCTCCTTGGCGACGTTCGGGCCGGAGTAATCGACGACGACGGTCTGCGGTGCGGCGTCGCGGTCCACGCCGAGCCGGTCGTCGGACGCGAGATCGGCGGCGAGGCGCGCGAGGTAATCGCTGCGGAGCTTGAGGTTGATGAATCCAGGGCCGGCGATCATCTGGGCAGTGTTGGCGGGAATCTCGCAGAGATCGGCGACGTCGAGTTTGGCAAGAATGGCGGCGGCGACGTCGCGTGGCGGCTTGTCGAGGCGCTTGGCCAGTGCCATGGCGAGGTTGGCCTGATAGTCGCCGAATTTGGTGTTCTGCGCGGGTCGGATGAGCGGGTCGGTGGAGGCGAGCTCCGATCCGAACGCGGCGCCGACGGCGGCCTGAAAACGCTGAGTTAAGGCGGTCTGGGGGTCGATCATGGGACGGGCATGGTACGAAAGGCGAAGAAAATGACCAAATCCCAAATCCCAATGACCAAATGGGAGAATGCTCAAGTCAATGCAGAGGCTTTCCGTCGCTGAGCAATGGGCTTTGAGCATTTGCCATTCATTGATCATTGGGATTTGGGATTTGGTCATTCACTTTGGCCTGCACTGAGATCGCGGTCGTGAAAAATAGCACACACCAAACCGTGCAACGACAGTCAATTGTGCTTGACCGGCGCGGCGCGGTGGTATTTAATGGCGCATGTGAGTCGAACCTCACCGCAGCACGCGCGGCAACCCACCCACCCGGATTGCTTCGACGGTATGCGCAACGCTACCGGGTCAATGCCCGACGGAAGACGAACGGCAATGATCACGCAGAGGCACCTCGACGGTTAAGCAGGCGAATCAACCGTGACCGGCTGCCCATGGTGCGCAGCGGTCCGGCAGGAGGCACACGATGCCCAGTTCCACGGACTGCTGGGGGATCGAAGTCGGCGCCCACGCCATCAAGGCGATTCGGCTCCAGCGCACCGGCACCGAAACCACGGTCGCTGAATTCGACGTCATCCCCTACAAGAAAGTGCTCACCACGCCCGACATCGACGTCGATGAGACGATCCGTCTCGGGCTCGATCAGTTGATGTCGCGCCACGCCATGGGGCGGAGCACGATCGTCGTCTCGGTGCCGGGGCACATGGCGTTCGCACGTTTCGCCAAGCTCCCGCCCGTCGAGCCCAAGCGCATCCCCGACATCGTGAAGTTCGAGGCGATGCAGCAGATCCCGTTCCCCATCGAGCAGGTCGAGTGGGATTACCAGACGTTCCAGCACAGCGATTCACCGGACGTGGAGGTCGGCATCTTCGCGATCACCAAGGAGCGCGTGCTGACGTGGCTGAGTAATTTCCACGCGGTCGGAATGCCCGTTCACGCGCTGACGCTCTCGCCCCTGGCGGTCTACAACGCGATGGCGTACGACCTGGACCTCGGCGACGGTCCCGGCACGATCCTGATGGACATCGGCACGAGCTCGACGGACCTGATCATCGTCGAGTCGGGCCGCATCTGGCTGCGCACGATCCCGATCGGCGGGCATCAGTTCACCGAAGCGCTGGTTCGCAGCTTCAAGCTCAGCTACTCCAAGGCCGAGAAGATCAAGCGTGAGGCGGCGACCAGCAAGTACGCCCGGCAGATCTTCCAGGCGATGCGTCCGATCTTCGTCGATCTGGTCAACGAGGTGCAGAAGTCGCTGGGGTATTACCAGTCGCTCAACCGCGACGCGAGCCTCGGCAAGCTGATCGGCCTCGGCAGCACGTTCCGTCTGCCGGGTCTGCAGAAGTTCCTCAAGCAGCAGCTTCAGATGGAAGTGACGCGGCTGGATAACTTCAAGAAGGTCGAGGCCGAGGGCCGCACCGCCGCGGAGTTCGCCGAGCAGTCGGTGTCGCTGGCGACGGCGTACGGCTTGGCGCTGCAGGGCATCGAGCTGGAGAAGGTTTCGTGCAACATCCTGCCGTCGGGCCTGATCCGGCGTCAGATCTGGAAGAGCAAGCAGCCCTACAACGTCGCGGCGGCGCTGATCATCGCGCTGTCGGCGGGCCTGGCGTACGGGCGGCTTTGGTGGGATCAGAAGGCGTATGAATCGCAGGCCGCCGTCCGAGGCCAGATCCAGTCCGTGATCAACGAAGCCAACGATGCCTCGAAGAAGCTCAGCACGCTCAAGGGCAACGATCCGCGACTGAAGATCGAGAATCTCCGCCGCATCCTCGACTACCGCAACGTGTGGCCCGCGATCATCAGCGACGTCCAACAGGCGCTGGCGGAGACCGGCACGCAGCCGGACCTGCTCCAAGTCAACGAGAAGAAAAAAGACCTGGCCAAGATCCGCGCCATCCCGCGTGCGCAGCGTCGCCAGATCTTCATCGACTCGCTGAGCTATAAGTACGAATTCAAGGGCACCGATCCGTTCGCCGAGCAGCAGGCGGTGCTGCTGGCCAGCGGCGAGTTCGGCGGCATGCCGACGCCCCCGCCGCCGCCCACGCCCGACCCCGCCGCCACCCCGGCCGTACCCGGCGCCGCCCCCGGCAAGCTCCTGCCCTCCTATCGCATCACCGTGACCGGCAGCACGCCGCGTGAGGACGGTCCCCGATTCCTGAATGCCACGTTCGTCAAATGGCTCAAGGCGAACGGCAAGCGTGATGACCGCCCCTATCACATCCTCGAAGCGAACGTCGATTCGCAGATGCAGGGCAGCGCCGGTTCCACCTTGGCCGGTCCAGGCATCGGCGGTCCCGGCGGTCCCGGGCAAATCGGTCTGCCGGGCGGGCCTACGCCGCTGCCGGGCCTCAATACGCCGTCGGGCTTGCCGGGGCTCAAGGGCCTGCCCACCGAAGCTCCCCTCGCCGCGCCCATCGCACCGGCCATCGGCGCCAACGGCGAAAAGGTCCGAACAATCGACAGCTATTTCCCGGTTGACCCGCTGGCCAACGAGGAAAAAGGCAACGACTGGCACTTCACCATCAGTTGGCGGGTCGAACTGCTCCCGCCGTACGCGGCACGAAAGACGGACCTCGAGGGCGGGGACAACAAGCCGCCCGAGACGCCCGGTGCCACTCCGCCGGCGCCCGCTCCCGCCGCGCCCAAACCCGCCGTCAGCGCCGCGCCGGCGCCCGGCGACCCGGCGACCAATAAAACTCTAGCCGACGCACAGGTGAAGCCATGAACAGCCTGCTGAGCAAAATCGCGCCGATCCTCGAATGGCTGAAGACCAATCCGCTGCTGTTGTTCTGCGGCGTGATCATCCTGCTGTCGGTCGGATCGTTCTTCTGGCCCACGCAGTACTACAGCTCTGCCTTCCACACCCAGCTCGAAGCACGCGACGGCGAGGCGCGGCAGATCCAGAACTTCTTTAATACCCCGGTCGATCTGCCTCCCGTCGAGCCCGATGATCCGCCGCGTACCATCAAGACAATCGCCAAGGCCAAAGTCACCGAGAAGCTCACGCAGATCTACACGCAGATGGGCGCGCAGCACGACGACATCTTCAAGATCGCCGTCGCCGAAAATCAGAAGAACCACACGTTGCTCGTCGACGGCCTCTTCCCAGAGCCCGGTGAGGAAGGCGATATGCTTCCCTACACGGGCCGCAAGGCCTACACCGACTCATTCGCCCGCATCTATCAGCAACTCGACGCCGGTTCGGCGCCCGATGCCGATGAGGTCAAGGCGTCGATGGAGCACGACGAAGAGAGCTACCGCGCCAAGGCGCTGGTCGGCAACACCGCCCCGCTGACCGAGCCGCAGAAGGCCGAGCTGACCAAGCTGCAGGCGACGAACCTGCTGCGGTTGTCGATGGCCAACGCCGCCAATCACCACCTCTACGCCGACCCGGTGATCCTGGTGACCGGCGGGGCGCACCCGATGTGGAAGCCCGGTCCGTTCCAGGTGCAGGACTGGGCGCGCCGCGGCACGAAGCCGACGCAGACCGAGCTCTGGGCCGGCCAGATGGACGTCTGGATCCAGCAGGACCTCTGCTCCGCGATCGCGATCGCCAACCACGTCGGCGACCCGAGCATCAAATCGCTCGTCGAGTGCCCGGTCAAGCGGCTTTTGAGCCTGCAGGTTCAGCCCGACTACATCGGGCTCGTGAGGCTGCCCCCCCCTCCGCCCGCTGCGCCCGGCACACCGCCCGCACTGCCCGCCTTCCCCGACGACAAGACGATCCGCGACCAGCTCAACAAACGCCTCGTAGACAACTTCACCGCCAGCGCCACCGGCCGCGTCACCAACTATCTCTACGATGTCCGCGGCTGCTCGATGTCCGTCATCGTCGAGAGCCGAAGAATCCCCGAGTTCCTCAACGCGCTGGGGCAGGTGAACTTCACCACGATCGTCGGCATGGCCATGAAGGACATCGACGAGTTCGAGGCCCTGCGCAGCGGCTACTGGTACGGCGACTGCGACGTGGTGCAACTGGACCTGAAGCTCGAAAGCATCTGGCTCCGCAACTGGACCGCCGGACACTTCTCCAAGGAAGACGCGGTCCACCTCAACGAAAAAGAAAATATGGGCTACATGCCCGATGCGGTCCGCGTCTATCTCGGGCTTAAGCCCTGGAACCCCGAGAAGTATCTCAAGGACATCACGCCCAAGACCCCGGGCGCCGTGATCAAGTGACCGCGTCACGCCCCGCCGCTCCTAAACTCCCGCCCGCTCCGGAGTGTCCGCCATGAAACTCAAGAACGTCACCACGGTCGAAAAGCACTTCGAGAAATTCCTCATCGGCGTGACGCTGGCCATCCTCGCGGTCGTGGTCTACTTTTACGTGCTCAATCCCACGACCGTGAAGATCGATGGTCAGGACCTCGAGCCGCAGCAGATCGACGCGAAGATCTACGAGAAAGCCAAGAACCTCAAGGACGCTCTCGGTTCCGAAGACCTGCCGGCCGAACTCAAGAACCTCACCGTCACGCAGTACATGAAGGCGTTCTCCGACAAGTACAACGAACGCCTCATCCCCGAGGATCAGGTGAAGGTGCCCTTCAACCAGATCGCGATCTTCCCCGAAGGACTCATCGGTGAGCAGAGGAAGAAGCCCTTCTTCAATCTGGATATCCCCGCTCCCGAGATCGTCGCGCAGCGCGCGGACCTGGGCAACATCGATCCGCAGGAGGTCCAGAACAACGCGGACCTCGCAGCCATACTTCCCGAAAACGCGCCCTTCGACACCGCTTGGGTCTCGGTCGTCGGACGCTTCGACATGGCCACGATGGTCAAGAACCTCACGCAGCCCGAGAACGATGAGTTTCTGGCGATTCCCTTCGAGTACGGCAAATTCGGCATCCTCGACGTGCAGATGGAGCGGCAGGAGTTCGACAAGGAGAAGCAGGCGTGGTCCGCGCCCAAGATGGTCGAGCCCATGCCCGGCGCGATCACATTCCGCTACCTCCCCGCGAACGTCGCGGCCAAGGACGCCCTCAAATACCTCGAGGTGATGAACAAGTTCCAGCAATCGCTGGTGCGTCCTCCGTTCTATCTGACCACGCCCAAGCCGTGGCAGGCCCCCGAGTTTGAGGACGACAAGCCGATCGGCGACCGCAAGGACGACCTCAAGGACAAGATCCGCAAGAAGCGTCTGCAGGTCGATCAGACGCAGAAGCAGATTGAAAAGGCGAAGATTCCCGGCCCCGGTCCCGGAGCCGGTCCCGCCGCCGGTGGCCCCGCGCTGCCGCCCGGCGGCCTGCCGACGCCCGGCGTCCGGACTCCCAAGCCGCCGGCCGCCAGCGCATTGCCGCCCGGCGGCCCCGCGGTTGAGCCGGCCCCCGGTGGTCGTCACCCGCTCCGCCCCGTTGCGACTCCTCACAGCAACACCGCACGCGAGCGCGTCATCGAGATTCTCACCAACAAGCTCACCAAACTGCAGACCGAATTGCGTGATCTCGAAACCGAATATCAGAAGCTCACCGGTGAGACCCTCACGCCAGCCCCCGGCAGCGCTCCGGCACCTGGAACAGTTCCGCCGGGCATCGGTCCAGGTGGTGTGGGCAATCCCGGACCCGGAGCGTTCCAACCCGGCGGGATTCCGCCGGGCGGCCCCCCCGGAGTAAATCCCGGCGGATTCGGTCGCTTCCCCGGCACCCCCGATGCAGTAGGTGGTCCCGTCGCCCCCGGTGCCAAGGACGACCACTTGCTCGACAACCTCGGCGGCGCACACGTCGATCTGTGGGTCAACGATCTGTTCGTCGCCGCTGGAAAGACCTACCGTTATCGCCTGCGCGTCGTCCTCACCAACCCGCTCTATCTCAAGGCCGACGCCAAGAGCAACAAGCACTACAACAACTTCACGATGGCCAGCCAGTGGACCGAGTGGGGCAAGCCCGTCACGATCGAGCGCATGAGGCACTTCTTCATCGCCAACGCCGCGCCCAACGGCCAGGCACGCGTCGATGTCTGGCGCTTCTATCAGGGCGCGTGGCTCAACCACGAATTCCCCGTCCGCGCCGGCGATCCGGTCGGCGGGCCCATCAACATGAAGCTCGTCCCCGGTGAAGACACTCCCGTCGATTTCTTCTCCGGCGCCTACGTTGTCGACATGGACCTGCTGACCACCCCGCCTCTCAAGGTCGGCGATCCGCCCAAGAAGACCACACGCGTGCTCTTCATGGTCGATGGTGAACTGACCAGCCGCCGCCTCGATCTCGACAAGACCGATCCCAAGATCAAGGAACTCAAGGATTCACGCAGCCTGATGCCCGCCACCACGCCGGGTGCGCCCGGTGCACCGACGGCCGCCGCGGGAAACTGATCCAATAGCGGGTGCCACGGCCAGCGCAGGCTCTGCGGAGTCGGCCGTGTGGCTTGGCGCACAATTCGAGAACACGGCCGACTCGAAGACGCGCTGGCCGTGCCACCCAACATTCTGGCGTTTACTGACGCGGCTCCTGCCCGAACAACCGTGCCTCGATGTTGCGTAACCGCCCGGCGACGTACGCGGCGTTGTAGCTCGGCAGCGTCGCGGTGAATTCCGCAGCGTGATGCGACAGCGTTCCCCGGCTCAGCAGCAGCGTGATGGGGCTCGCGAGTTTCTGTTTCCGCGCCACGCACCACAGCCACCATCGGTCACCGAACCCCAGCCCCGCCTGCGCCGCGACGTCGAGATAAATCCGCAGCGGCGCGGACCGGTGCCACAGCCGCCCCAGACCGATCCACGCTGCACGCCCCGCCACGAACATCGCAATGCCCGCGAAGATGTACGCAACGGTCATGAGCCCCTCGCCTGACGGCCAGTAAGAGGGGTCCCACTTGTTGGGCAGTTGCAGTCCGGTGGTTGTCGCTTCGTCGATCACGGTGCGCCTCCCGTCGTGGCCTTGGCCGCCGGTGGCGCGGCGAGCGCCGGCGATGCCGCCGCGAGCAGCCGGAAGATGCGCATCGCGCGCAGCCGCACCTTCGCATCCTGATCATTCGCCGCGAGCTCGGCGATCTTCCGCCCCACCGCGATCACGCCCATCTGCTCCGCCACCCACAGCGCACTGATGCGGTGCTTCGGATCCGGGTCGCCGAGCATCGCGTCGAGCGCCGGCACCGCCCCGCCCGCCGGCAGGCTCAGCAGCGCCTTGAGCGCCGTCGCCCGGCTCCGGTTCCCGCTTGTCGCCGCAAGCTCCTGCAGCTTCTGCCGCGCCTGATCCACCTGATGCATCTTCTCCAGCGACTCAACCGCATTGGACCGCACACGATCGTCCGGGTGATCCAGCGCCGCCGTCAACTCCCGCGCCGCGACCGGCGAATCCTGCATCGCCCCCAGCGCCATCGCCGCCGATGAGGCGACGCGTTCATCCGTGTCGCGCACCAGCTTGATGAGCTGCGGCTCGAAGAACCGCTCCTGCGACAATTCCCGCGCGATCTTCACAGCCCGGAAGCGATCATCCTTCGACCCGCCCATCCGCTCGGCCAGATGGCGGTGGAAATTCGAATCGATCTTCATCAGCGCCCGCCCCGCCGACCGCCGCGTCGCGGGCTCGAGTTGATCCCAGTGCTGCCAGAGCCGCCCGAAGCCCAGGCGCGTCAGCTCACGCTCAGCCATCATACGCACCTCGGCGTGGACCGAGGCGACGAGACGGACCGTCAGCTGCGTCAGTCCCTTGTAGTCACGCAGCACCAGATGCCGAAGCGCCACTCGGGCCAGCAAGGCGTCATCGTCGAAGCAGAGCGTCGCGATGCTCTCGTCGGCCTCCGGCGTGCCGATCGCCTGCAGCGCCCGCAGCGCCCCGAGCCGCGCCCAGCGGTCGCTGCTCACCGCAACCCGCTCCAGCACCTCCACCTTGGCGCCATCCTCCGCATGGATCGATTCAACCCAGCGCGGCAGTGCCCGAAGCTGCGCCGGCTCCATCGCCGCAAGCTGGGCCGCGCTCGGCAGCAGATGATTCGCAGGCCCGATGCGTGAAAGCGTCATCCGCAGCGCCGGCAATCCCACCAGCGCCACACCCCCCAATATCCCCGGCACACGCTGCCCCCCGCTCCGTTCACGCAGGCTCTCCACCACCGCCCCCTCCAGCGGCTCCCACGTCGCCAGCGCCAGCAACCGCGACTCGACCATCGGCTCATCCCCCCGCCGCACAATCTCCCTCAGCGCCGGCAGCGCCGCCGACCGCTTCTCGCCAAGCCTCCGCAGCACCTCGGCCGGCCTCCACTGCGCCATGCACGCCGCCGCCAGCAATACATCGCGCCGCCCATGTTGCCCGTAGCTGCCGCAAGCCTGGCTCACCGCCGCCGCCAGCCACTGCATCGCCCGCTCACGGGGCAGCGCCAGAGTCCCCACATCCTCGACGCATTGCCGCGTCAGCCGCAGCAGCCCCGCCGCCGCCGCCTTGGCGAGCACCACATCGTCCTCATGCAACTGATCCGCCAGCAGGTACGCCAAGCGGACACTGCCGCATCGCGTGATGAGCTCGACCGCATTGACCCGCTCGGAGTGATCCCCGTTGGCCGCGGCGTGACGGATCGCGGCATCGAACCGCGACCCGCTTTCGACAACCCGCTTCTGCAACCCATCGCTCAACTCGTGGAAATGCCTCAGCAACCCCCGCAGCCCACCATCTGTAGCGCGAGTTATCAACAATGCCACTATTTGCTGGGCCGCCGCCTCGTCAGCCGTCGGCAGAGCCTCGATCATCGCCACATCAATGAGCGGGTCGCCAATCCGACCGATGATGTCATAAATGCTTTTCATGGCGATAGATGCCGATGGGACCGCCGGGACGCGCAAAGCCCTATGCATTTATCGGTCTTCGCGACGCCGCGCCTTGACCCAGCCACCCCATGAAATTGTTGCCAAAAACGACCTTTGAGCGTGACTTTCAAGCACCTGATTGCTATATTTTGCCCTCAGTTCTCTGGAACGAATTTGCGATGAGCGTCAATAAATCACCGTCAATACAGACTTACCGGCTACTCCTCTACCAGCGCGCGCTCCATCCGGAGCTCTTCGCCATCCAGGAACGCCGGACCACCACCGCCGGTGGCTATGAGATCGAGACCTGGCTGGTCCCCGGTGGGCACGTCGTCCGGTTCCAGACCGCCGGCCAGTGCCTGACCGAAGCCGTCCTGGACAACGACCAGCAGCTCCCCCAGCGCGGCCTGCTCCACGCCCTGCCCTGCCTCGGCGAGAAGGAGATGGACGAGGTCATCGACAAGGCAATCCGCTACGTCGCCTCCGTCCAGACCGAGCTCCTCTCCGACAACCTCTTCTCCGCCACCTATCAGGAGATGAAGGACTTCGCCGCGGAGACCGAAGCCATGCAGTTCGAGTGGACCGACGCCGATGGAGCGACCAACCTCTCCGTCCTCGACATCCAGAAGTACAAGCGTGAGATCCACGTCCAAAGCTATCACCTCATCGGCGGCGCCGGATTCGTTCTCCGCACTCAATCCATCTTCGAGATCGCCTGACCGCCACTCGCCTCCCC
>JAYVTU010000040.1:0-29828 GCA_043788485.1 Planctomycetota bacterium | reverse complement strand
GCTTCGCAACACCATCATCTCGGGAGGCCTTGTTTCGCGCAAATCACCGTAACGCACGCCGCGGCGCAGAGTTGCGGTTAACTTAATGCCATTA
This sequence comes from Planctomycetota bacterium, assembly GCA_043788485.1. Lineage (GTDB taxonomy): Bacteria > Planctomycetota > Phycisphaerae > Phycisphaerales > Zrk34 > JAYVTU01. The sequence goes on along the minus strand of JAYVTU010000040.1, from coordinate 29,734 downwards.
GTGTCGGACACGCCACAATACATCCATGCGCGACTAATTGATTCGCCGTCTCGATTCGAATCCCACGTTCAACCCCACGCCGCCAAACTCCATCCCCATCGCGGCGAGTTATCATTGCCATACTTCCGCCACCTTCAAAACAATGATTCACCACGGGGCTGATGCAGGCCCGTCCTGTTCTGGAGAAGATCATGCGATTCGCCTCGCTGCTCCTGCTGGCCACCGTGCTAAACGGATGCACACAACTCGGCTCCGCTCCCCATGCCACCGCCGAATCCAAACCACAAACCCCCGCAATCGACGCCGCGAGCAATCTCCCCTCCACGTCCTCTGCCTCCTCCGCCACCGCCGCCCCAAAAGAATTCGCCTTCGTCTTCTCTCCAGGCTACGGCGAAGCCGACCACTACTCCACCGATCCCGCCGAATTTGAAAACATGCTCGTCAACATGAAGCGATCCGGCTTCAACACCATCCACTGCAACTACCTCGACTGGCGTCTGGAACTCTGCCGCAAGCATGGCGTGAAGATGATGATCGACGTCCTCGCATGGAAGCCCGGCGCCGAGACCGACATCCGCAGGCCCGCCCAGCGCGACAAGGTGAAGGCGTTCTGTGAGAAACTCCGCAACGACGATGCCGTCTGGGGCTACAACCTCTGGAACGAAACCCTCGCCTACTTCGGCAACCCCGATGGCAAATCCATCGACGACTACGTCGCCATGCTCAAGGAGTGGGACCCCACTCACCCCGTATGGATCGGCACACGCACCGTCTCCAACGCCAACGCCCCCAAGAGCCGCCCCGGTATCCATGGCTACTACGATTACCCCTGGCAACGCGGCATCATGTGGCACTTCGCCGACCTCCGCTGGTACTTCAACTACGTCCCATCCCAGGACGGCTACATCGGCCGCTGGGAAGAGGGCAGCAACTACAACTGGAACTCCTGGTCGCTCAATACCTCCATCGCTTTCGGTACCAAGGTAACCATCTGGTTCATCGGCGGCCCCTTCGACGCCTCCGGCAACGTCGATCCCAAACACCGCTTCTACCACCTCATCCGCATCGGCCAGGAAACCCAGAACCTCTACGCCGACCTCGGCAAGATCGGCCGCCCCACGCACGTCTTCTCAACCCCGACCACGCGCACCCACGACAACCAGCCCCGCGACAAATTCAAGGACAAAGACAAGAACCCCGTGCCTTGGCAACTCGCGCCCTTCCCCGCTGATTTCTGGTTCCAGCCCCGCACCGGCGAATTCCTCGCCGGCTTCTTCAACTACCCCACCGGCCAAGACGCCATCTACATCGCTAACCACAACGCCTTCGCCAGCCAGACCGTCTCCTTCACCCTCGCCGATTCCGCCACAGACAAATCCACCCGCATCGAAATCCTCGACCGCGCCACAGGCCAATGGAATCCGCTACCCCTAAATGACAACCGCGCCTCCTTCAATCTCCGCCCCGCCTCCGGCGAACTGCTCCGCATCACCGGCCGCGTCACTTCCGCCCCCTCTCCCCCCGGGAGAGGGCCGGGGTGAGGGCTGCATTTTCCCCGCCTCATCCGTGCGCACAAACCCGTCGACCGGACACATTCCCCCCCTCCCCCCACCCCCCGATTCCGCGCCTTAAGCCCTCGAATCCCACCACTTGCAACAACCCATCCGGGAAAACCCCCGGACGTCCGGTTTTGACACCACGTCTGTGCGCGCCTCCCACCTCTCCCCCCGCGGGAGAGGTCGGCGGTTCCTCCGCCGGGTGAGGGGGACGCGATGATTTACAAAGTGCGCCAGCCCCGTACTCGATACCCCTCCCCGTTTAGCGACGCCGCGTGCGGCGTGTTTCCCCTCCCGCGTCTTCACACCGCTCGATCCGCCACGGCTAACCGATCCAGCGGGCTTGTCACCGCCACCGCTGGCTTGTTCATCACGTGTGTGTAGATCATCGTCGTTTCCAACGACTGATGCCCCAGCAACTGCTGAACCTGTCGAACGTCGTACCCAGACTCCAGCAGGTGCGTCGCAAAGCTGTGGCGGAATGTGTGCGGGCTGACACGCTTGGCGATCCCCGCCGCTCGCGCCGCCTCGCGCACCGTCCGGCCCACCGCCCCGGGGTCGGCGTGATATCGCGTACCCAGCCCCCCATCATCACGCCTCAGAACCACGCTCGGAAACACAAATTGCCACCGCCAGTCCCGCTCGGCATATGGGCACTTGTTGGCCAGCGACGCCGGCAGCGGCACATGCCCGCCGCCCTTGCCCACATCCCGACCGTGCCGCAAGCGCACCCGCCCAACCTGCTCCGCCAGGCGCTCCCGCAGAGAACCCGGCAGCATCACCACACGGTCCTTGTCCCCCTTGCCACCGCGAACCACAACCTGCCCACGATCAAAATCAATGTCACGCACACGAAGCGTGCAACATTCCATCACGCGAAGCCCCGTCCCGTAAAGCAATTCAATCATCAGCCCGTGCATCGAACCCGCCTACAGCGCCCCGATCAACCGCTGAACCTCCGACACACTGAGCACCGTCGGCACCCGCGCCGGCCTCCGCGACCGCTCCGCCGCGAACCGCCCCAGGTGATCCTCCGCAAGCTCGTCAGCCAGCACCTGATGATAAAGAAACACGATCGCATTGACGGCCTGATTCTGGCTCGACGCCGACAGCTTCCGATCCCGCGCCAGATGCGTCAGATACGCCTCGACTTCCGCCGCTCCCAGCTCCGCCGGTGGTCGCCAACGCTGACCGACCTTGCAGTACGCAAGAAAATCCCGAACCCACCGCTGATAGCATTCGACCGTCAGCGGAGAAAGATGCCGCCGCTTCCCCACATCCGCAAATCGTTCCAGCAGCTTCATATTGACTCAAAATAGCGCCGGAATCGCTCCTGTCAATATTTTCCTTGAAACATTGACACGACTCGAAAGCATCAGTAGATAGGATCCCCAGCGGCCTCAATTCCGCAGGCGTTCTGCGGTTGATGCGCCGGAGAATCATGGTTGGACGGACAACAAACAACCCTGGCAAGCTGAGGGGCCGAAGCATGGCTGATCCCAATAAGGGGGATCTTGAGCGATTCCTCCTTCAGGCACGAGAACTGAATCGCCGTGTTGCAGAAGAGTGCAGGGAGACTCGCGCAGTCATGTTCACGGATGTCACCGCGTCTACCTCATTTTTTGAAAGGCATGGCGATTTTGACGGACTGCTACTTTTGCAGGAATACAACCGCCTCATGGCACCGATTATTGCCAGCCATGGCGGCTCGATCGTGAAGAGCCTCGGCGATGGTCTCCTCGTAGTCTTCCCAGGCCCAGACCACGCCTGTCGTGCGGCCCTTGAGATGCAACAGAGTACGCAAGAGGTCAACTCGCATCTCTCAGGCGCGTCAACAATCACGATCACGGTTGCGATCCATGCAGGCGACATCTTTCGCTACAAGAACGACGTCTTCGGCGACGTGATCAACGTAACTGCAAGGGTTTCTAGTCTAACGAACCCTGGAACGATTCTGATTACCCAGCCCGTCAATGGGGCACTGAACAACTCGGAATTTATTACGAGCTTCGCGACCAGAGCCTATTTGAAGGGAAAAACAGATCCCCTAGAACTCTTTCACCTTCATTGGCGTCGAGACGAACTTGACAAACTTCTGGGCAAGTTGATCGACAAGCGAGTTCGGGCATTTGTGTCGACCGTGACTCCGCACGTCGACGCTCAAGTTCGCTTCGTAGAGGCCTTCTCCCGTCGTCTTTTCACATACGGCGTTGAGCCTGTGTTCCTCAAACAGGTCTCGTACGACAAGATGGATCCAATCGGAAAAGTGTCGAGCCAGATCGCCTCTTGCGATCTGGTGATAGTTCTTGGACTCGAACGGAGCCACGCGTATTACCTCAAGGACAAAGAACTCTCGAAGCAGGAATCAGAGGACGTGCATAGAAAGTACACGTCGAGTTGGTTGCATCTCGAGGCCGGCCTCGCGTACGCGCTGGGCAAGCAGATATTCGTCCTTTGTTCTTCTGATATCTGCAGTGACGGGATATTCGACCGAGCGTACAACACATATGAGGTGCATGAGTTCACTGAGCATTCAGCATTCGGCGACGCGCTGGATGGATTCTTTGCGGCTATGGGAGAGTGGCTGCGCGAGTTCCGTGAGCGTGAGAAGACAGGCAGTCGTTGAACTGGCCGTCCAACAAAACGATGCAGCAGACGGCGGGGGCATGTAGGCTTTTCGAGATTCATAGCTCACTCGGCCCCCGCCGCTGCTGAGCTGTGTCGTTCGCCGGAGTTCCATGCAGCGTGGCCGCATAGGTCGCTGTGTGAATGAGTGTCAGGCGGAGAAACGGACATCACGATTTATTACAGATAGGGTGGCATTCCCATTTCTGCCACAGCCTGATTCGCGTCCTACAATGAAGCGTCGTGATGGGCGGCATGTGAACCGGCGGCCCGCATTTTACGGGCGGACCGCGGGTTGGCGAGCTTCCCATGATTACGCGGAATGCACCAACCCGTGTCCTCCTCCTCGGCGCCGGCAAGATCGGCCGGATGATCGCCGGGTTCCTGTCGTCATCCGGTGATTACGATGTCCTCGTCGCAGATGCCGATCCCGCAGCTCTCGCACGCATCGGTTCGCATCGCCTCATCACCACACGCCAGCTCGACGTCAGCGACGCGAAGCAGCTCCGCGCCGCGATGGTGAATCGCACGCACGTCATCTCCGCGCTGAGCTTCGCGCACAACCCCGCCGTCGCCGAGGCGGCGCTGGAACTCGGCCTGAGCTATTTCGATCTCACGGAGGATGTGCAGACGAGCCGGCGTGTGCAGCAGCTCGCCGCCGCCGCGCGGCCCGGGCAGGTCTTCATGCCTCAATGCGGCCTCGCGCCCGGGTTCGTCTCCATCGCCGCCGCGAACCTTGCCCGCAGCTTCGACAAGCTCGACACCGTCGCCATGCGCGTCGGAGCCCTGCCGCAGTTCCCCACCAACGCGCTCAAGTACAACCTCACCTGGTCCACCGATGGCCTGATCAACGAGTACTGCAACCTCTGCGAATCGATCCATGAGGGCGCGCGCATGGAAGTGCTCCCGCTCGAAGGACTGGAAAATTTCTCGCTCGACGGTGTCCACTACGAGGCCTTCAACACCTCCGGCGGCCTCGGCACCCTCTGCGACACCCTCGACGGCAAGGTCCGGGAGCTCAACTACAAAACCGTCCGCTACCTCGGCCACCGTGATCTGGTCGCGCTGCTCGTCAACGAGCTGCGCCTCAGCGAGCGGAGGCACCTGCTCAAGGACGTCCTGGAGCACGCGATCCCGGTGACGTTTCAGGACGTTGTCGTCGTCTTCGTCGCCGTCGCGGGCTGGCGGAAGGGACAGCTCGTCCAGTCGAGCCACGCGCGGAAGATTTATCCGGCGGTGATCGGCGGCGAGACGTGGAGCGCGATCCAGATCACGACCGCCGCCGCGGTGTGTGCCGTGCTCGACATGCACGCCACCGGCAAGCTCGCCGGCCGCGGGCTCGTGAAGCAGGAAGAGGTGGACCTGCAACAATTCCTGGGCAACCGCTTCGGACGCCACTACGATTCAGCGAGTTCCTCGCGGTTCTGCGTGGACCACACCGATGCGGAGGCGAAGCCGTGAAACACGATATCACCGCCCTGCTCGATCGATTCGGCCTGCCCGCCGGGCTGCCGGCCGTTGCGGTGGGCCACCGCTGCTCGCGCGGAGCCGGTGCCCTGCTGGAGATCCGCTCGCCCATCGACGGCTCGAAGCTCGCGGCGTTTCCCGCCGCCGATGCGTCGGCCGTGCCCGAGATCGTGATGGCGGCGCAGGAGGCATTCGCCAAGTGGCGCATCATCCCCGCGCCGCGGCGCGGAGAATTCGTGCGGCGCATCGGTCAGCGACTGCGGGACCGCAAGGCGGACCTCGCGGCGCTCGTGACCTGGGAGGTCGGCAAGATCACGCAGGAGGCGCTGGGCGAGGTGCAGGAGATGATTGACGTCTGCGACTTCGCCGTCGGCCTGAGCCGGCAGCTTTACGGCCTGACGATCGCCAGCGAGCGGCCGCTGCATCGGCTGACCGAGCAGTGGCATCCGCTCGGGCCGGTCGGCGTGATCAGCGCGTTTAATTTTCCCGTCGCGGTGTGGGCGTGGAACGCGATGATCGGCTTGGTGTGCGGCGACCCGATCATCTGGAAGCCGTCGGAGCGCACGCCGCTGTGCGCGATGGCGTGTCAGCGCTTGGTCGCGTCGGTCGCGCAGGAGATGGACGATGTGCCCGATGGCGTGGTGAGCCTGATCATCGGCAGCGCGGATGTGGGCCAGGCGCTGGCCGCGTCGCCGGGCGTGCCGCTGATCTCGGCGACCGGTTCGACGAAGATGGGCGCTGCGGTCGCACAGATCGTGGCGAGCCGGCTCGGACGCTCGCTGCTCGAACTCGGCGGGAACAACGGTGCGATCGTCACACCCAGCGCGGATATGGAACTGGCGCTGCGCGGCATCGTCTTCTCCGCCGTCGGCACCGCGGGCCAGCGCTGCACGACACTCCGCAGACTCATCGTGCACCGTAGCATCGCCAACAAACTCCGCGACCGGCTGCTCAAGGTCTACGCCAATCTGCCCATCGGCAATCCGCACGACGACGCGACGCTCATCGGCCCGCTCATCAGCGAGGACGCCGCGAATGCGATGGCCGCGGCGCTCAAGCAAGCAAAACAACAAGGCGGCACGGTGCACGGCGGCGAACGCCTCACCGACGGCGTCCCCGCCGGCGGCGTCTACGTCCGCCCCGCGCTCGTCGAGCTTGGCGCCGGTGCACCGATCGTGCAGCAGGAAACTTTCGCGCCGATCCTCTACCTCATCCGCTACGAGACATTCGACGAGGCGATCGCGATCCACAACGCCGTGCCGCAAGGGCTCGCATCGTCCATTTTCACCAGCGATCAGCGCGAGGCGGAACTCTTCTGCTCGGCCGCCGGTTCGGACTGCGGGATCGTCAACGTTAACGTCGGCCCGAGCGGGGCCGAGATCGGCGGCGCGTTCGGCGGCGAAAAACAGACCGGCGGCGGGCGCGAGTCGGGCTCCGATTCGTGGAAAGCCTACATGCGCCGCGTGACCAACACTGTCAACTACTCGACAGAACTCCCGCTCGCGCAGGGAATCCGATTCGCACTTTGACGGAGGCACACCATGACACGCATCGACACACCCGTTGAAAACTACGAATGGGTCCCGCAGCCCGAGGCCGCGGCGCTCATTGATGAGCTGCTCCAGGGCATGCTCAAGGGCTGCGCCCCGGCGGTGGCGCTGGCCGATCGCATGCGGCGCGAGACCGGCACGCGGCTACTGGATTGGGTGGACCACATTGCCGTGCACGCCAAGCCGGGCATCGAGCGGCGATTCGAGGTGCTCGGATTCGTGCGCTCCACCGACAACGATCAGGTCATCTGGAATCACCCGCGAGGCCTGTTCCCGACCGTGCTCATGCTGCCCAAAAGTGCACGGCCCGGCCTGGCGATCAAGACGGAATGGGTCGCCGACTTCCTCATTTCGCAACAGCTTGAAAACATCGAGATCATCGGCGAACCGCTGTCGATGATGCGCAAGGCGCGTGCATGGAGCGGCGACACGGCTGACGCGTGGATCATCGAGCGTCACGGTGTCAGCGGGTTCGATGCGCCGCACACCAGGGCTGCGCTGACAGCGCAGATCCTGAAACATCACGAAGCGTTCCGTCGCCGCGCGCGGCACCTGCCGACGAGCGAGTCCGGCTTCGATCATGCGATGAAACTGATCCGTGCGGCGAAGTCGGATCTCGGAACCGATCTCGCCGCCGACCGTTTTTTCGCCGCCGAGCGGGAGTATTGGATGAGCCGCAACGCCGCGGCGCGGTGTCAATATGCCCGTCAGCAGCGGCTCGGGCTCGGCTGGGCGAATCACGATCATCACACGTATCGTTCGAGCCGGAGCTGTTTCCACCTGCTCATCGCGGCGTTGGAGGAACTGGGCATGGTGTGCCGCGAGCGTTTTTACGCCGGGCGTGACGCGGGCTGGGGCGCTCAGGTTTTGGAACAGCGGGGCGCTGGCGTCGTCGTCTTCGCGGATGTGGATTTGAACGCCGATGAGGTGGCCGGTGATTTTGCGCACGAGCCGCTGCCGCCGCTCGGTCGCGCGGGGACGGTGGGTTTGTGGTGCCGATTGCACGGCGAGGCGTTTCTCGAAGCGGGCATGCACCACCTGGAATGCCAGTTCGATTTCGACGCCGCGCGCGAGCAGCTCAAGGCCGCGGGCTTCCCGTCGATGAAGCCGTTCACCTTTTTCCCGCACCTCAAGCAGGCGTTCACGGAGCCGGAGGTCTGGGCCGTCGATCCGAAGCGAATCGAAGCCGCGAAAGCCGAGGGCCTCATCACCGCGGAACAGGCCGCGAAATTCGCCGCCGCGGGCGTGATCGGATCGCACCTTGAAATCCTGCAGCGTGACGATGGCTACAAGGGCTTCAACCAGACCGGCATCAGCGAGATCATCCACCGCACCGACCCGCGCCACGCCGCATCCTCTTCCGCCGGCGCGTGAAACGTGCATGTGGAGTGTGGTGAGAAACTCACTCCGAAAAATAAAAGCGGGCGATGGGATTCGAACCCACGACGTTCAGCTTGGAAGGCTGACGCTCTACCACTGAGCTACGCCCGCGGATGAGATTGGCGGATTATACCGGGAGATTGGCCGGAAGGCTCGCGGGGCGTCAAACGGGCTTGGCGACAGAGAAGGCTTTGCGTGCGGCTTCGACGGTCTGGTCGATCGCCGCGTCGTCGTGCGCGAGGCTCACGAAGAGGGCTTCATACTGGCTGGGCGGGAGGACGATGCCCTGGTCGAGCATTGAATTGAAATAGCGGCTGAACGCCGCGGTGTCGCAGGCGGTGGCTTCGGCGTAGTTTCGCACGGGAGCGACGGAGAAGAATGCGGTGAGCATCGAGCCGACGCGGTTGATGGTGACCGGCACGCCAGCGGCCTTCGCGGCTGCGGTCAAGCCGGCGGCGAGTTTCGCGCTGAGCTGCTCGAGTTTCACGTAGGCGCCGGGCTCGCGGAGAAGTTCAAGTGTGGCGAGACCCGCGGCCATGGCGAGTGGATTGCCGCTGAGCGTTCCGGCCTGATAGATCGGGCCGTCGGGCGCCATTTTTCGCATCAGGTCGGCGCGTCCGCCGTAGGCGGCGCAAGGGAGGCCGCCGCCGATGATCTTGCCGAGGCAGGTGAGGTCGGGCTTGATGCCGAAGATCGATTGAGCTCCGCCGTAGGAGACGCGGAAACCGGTCATCACCTCGTCGAAGATGAGCAGTGAGCCATGAGCGTCGCAGAGCTTGCGGAGTCCTTCGAGGAAACCCTTGGCGGGCGGGACGCAGCCCATGTTGCCGGCGACGGGCTCGACGATGATGCAGGCGATCTCGGCGCCCTGCTTCTCAAAGAGCGATTGTGCGGCGGCAAGATCGTTGTAAGGAAGCAGCAGCGTCTGCGCGGCGACGGCGGTGGGGATGCCGGGCGAACTGGGGACGCCGAGCGTCGTCGCGCCGCTGCCGGCCTCGGCGAGCAGGCCGTCGGCGTGGCCGTGGTACCCGCCGATGAATTTGATGCACTTGTCGCGGCCGGTCGCGCCGCGCGCCAGACGGATCGCGCTCATCGTCGCCTCGGTGCCGCTGCTGACGAAGCGCACCAGCTGCATGCTCGGCACGGCGTGGACCACCGCGGCGGCGAGGCGCGTCTCGAGCTCCGTGGGCATGCCGAAGCTTGCGCCGTTGCTCATCGCTTTGGTCACGGCGGCAACGACGGCGGGATGCGCGTGCCCGGCGATCAGCGGGCCGTAGCTGCCGACGTAATCGATGTAGTGGTTGCCGTCGAGATCGGTGACATGGCAGGTCTCGCCTTCGCGGATGATGATCGGCGTCCGCCCCACCGCCTTGTACGCACGCACCGGAGAATTGACGCCGCCGGGCATCAGCCTCTTTGCCGCTTCGTGGCCCGCGCGCGATTTGGCGTAGCGGTCCACCGTGGGCTGCATCTTCGTCTTGATGGTCTTGCGCGTCGCCATCTCTGCGGTTCAGCCTTTCTTGAGCACGCGGTCGCCGATGTCGTGACGGTAGAACGCCCCGGCGAATTTAATTTTCGCACACGCGGCATTCGCACGATCCCGCGCTTCCTTGATCGTCGCCCCGAGCCCGACCACGTTGATCACGCGACCCCCGGCTGTGACCACCACGCCGTCCTTCTCGGTCGTGCCGGCATGAAAGACATGCACATCCTTCATCTTCGCCGCCTCGTCGAGCCCGCTGATCGGCAGCCCCTTCTTGTAGTCGCCGGGATAGCCGCCGCTGCAGATCACGACGCAGCACGCCACGCGCTCATCCCAGCCGATGCCGACCTGATCGAGCTTGCCGTCCACGACCGCAAGCATCACGTCGAGCAGATCGCCGTTGAAACGTGCGAGGATCGCCTGCGTCTCGGGGTCGCCGAAGCGGCAGTTGAATTCGAGCACCTTCGGGCCGCCGGGCGTGAGCATGATGCCGGCGTAAAGCACGCCCTTGTATTCGATGCCCTCGCGGCGCAAGCCGTCGACCATGGGCACGAGCACTTCGGCCTCGATCTGTCGGAGCATCTCTTCACTGACGACCGGCGTCGGCGTGTAGGCGCCCATGCCACCGGTGTTGGCGCCGGTGTCGCCTTCGCCGACTTGTTTGTGATCCTGCGCGGGATCGAGGACGTAGATGTTGTGGCCATCAACGAGCGCGAGCACGGAGACTTCCTGGCCCGTGAGCCGCTCCTCGACAACGCACTTGCCGCCCGCGTCGCCGAATTCCTTGTCGATCATCACGCGCTTGACCGCCGCCATCGCTTCCTCGGGCGAATCGGTAACGATCACGCCCTTGCCCTTCGCCAAGCCCGCAGCCTTGACGACGACCGGCGTCTCATGCGCCGTCACATACGCCATCGCCTGCCCGGAGTCCGTGAAGATGCGCCCCTCGGCGGTTGGCACAGCGACGCCGCGCATCATCTGCTTCGACCAACCCTTGTCCGCCTCGAGCCGGGCGCCGTCCATCGTGGGACCGAACACCTTGAGATCCTTGTCGCCCCACGCCTGCAGCTTGTCGGTCAGCCCGGCGGCCAGCGGGTCCTCGGGACCGATGACGACGAGCTCGATTTTGTTGTCGCGGCAGAAAAAGGCGATCGCATCGACGGTCTTCTGGTCGATCTTCGCCAAGTCGATGTTGACGTTCTTGCCGTATTGTTTCGTGCCGGCGTTTCCGGGAACGAAAAAGAGCGAGCCGCATTTGGGGCTTTGCTTGAGCTTCCAGCCGATCGCGTGCTCACGTCCGCCGCTGCCGATGATCATCACGTTCATGCCTGTCGCAACCTTTCGAGACTTGTGGCCGAGCATTCTACTGAAAACCGGGGCGGAGGTCGCGCCGCGGTGCGGGAATCAGGCAAAAGCGATCCTGTAGCGCAAACCGGCTGGTGCAATGCAAAGCCATTCGGGTTAAGCTGTTCCGTATCGCGGCCGTGTGTGAATGTGTGCTCTTTGTAATCATCGCCTTGAGGAGAGCCCGGATATGCTCATCCGCTGCCCGCACTGCAATCATCGGATCGACGTCCGCAACGCCAAGCCCGGCCGGTACGCCCCCAAGTGCCAGAAATGCAAGGGGTCGTTTGCGCTCGTCGTGCCCGCCGAGGCCGGCGAGCCGATGATGGTCGGCAAGACCGCAGAGACGATGAAGCCGGTCATGCCCGAGGTGTTGACGACCACCACCACGACGGCGCAGCCGATCATCCCACCGAAAGCGGCCCCCGCGCCCGCCCCGCCACCACCGCCGCCAGCGAAAGCCGTTAAGCCCGTCGCGCCTGCAGTGACCGAGCAGACTCAAGCGACGATCCCCCCCGAGACACACGCCAAACCCGTCGCTGCGCCCGTGTCGACGCCGCCCGCTCCACCGCGACCGGCGCAATCCGCGCCGCCCGTCGCGGCCGTCGCACCTGCGCCTGCAGTTGCGCCAGCGCCGGTTGAGCAAACTCAAGTCACAATGGCACCGGCGTCCGCTCCCGCGCCCGCATCGGTCCCCGTTGCGCCTCCCGCAGCCGCGCCAAAAGCAAAATCCCCCGCACCGTCGCATCAAGCCAAGCCCACCGCCCCCGTCTCCGGCGACGAGCCCGACCTCACCGGCCGCCTCGGCGGTTACGAACTCGAAAAGATCCTCGGCCGCGGTGGCATGGGCGCCGTCTATCTTGCGCAGCAACTCTCGCTCGACCGCCCCGTCGCGGTCAAGACGATGAACCGAAAATGGGCGAGCGATCCGGTCTTCGTGTCACGATTCACGCGCGAGGCCTACGCCGCGGCGCAGCTCGTTCACCATAATGTCGTGCAGATCTACGATGTCGGCGAGGACCGCAGCACGCAATTTTTCAGCATGGAATTCGTCAAGGGCCGCTCGCTCGGCGATCTGCTGCGAGAGAAAGGCAAGCTCGACGTCGAGGAAGCGGCGGGCTACATCCTGCAGGCGGCGCGAGGCCTGAAATTCGCCCACGACCACGGCATGATCCACCGCGATGTGAAGCCCGACAATCTGCTGCTCAACGATGAGGGCATCGTGAAGGTCGCGGATCTGGGCCTGGTTAAAACTCCGGGCTCAAGCGACGGCCACTCGGCATCGGGCGGTGGCGGCAGCGGCGCACCGGGCGCGATAATGGATGTCACCGGCGCGCAATCCGCGATGGGCACACCGGCGTACATGGCGCCCGAGCAGGCGCAAGACGCTGCGAAAGTCGATGCGCGGGCCGACATCTATTCGCTGGGCTGCACGTTCTATGTGTTGCTCACCGGCAAGCCCGTGTTCGAAGGCGCGACGATCGCCGAGGTGATGACGAAGCACGCGACCGCGCCGGTGATCCCGCCGGAGACGATCGTCCAGCGCGTGCCCAAGAGTGTGTCGGCGATCGTGCAGAAGATGCTCGCCAAGCGACGCGAGGACCGTTACGTGGACATGACCGGCGTGATCAAGGCGCTGGAGGATCTGCTGGGCATCAGCGCCGGACCGTTCACGCCGCGCGAAGAACATGTGAAGGGGCTCGAAGACGCGGTCAAGGCATTCAACGGATCGGCGAACGCGAAGCTGCGGAAGTGGGCGATCCTCGGGTTCACACTCGGCTGCCTGATCGCGGTCGGCCTGCTGGCGTTGACCTCGCCCATCTGGGCCGGAGGCCTATTCGGGCTTCTGGTGCTGGCGTTTGCGAGCTATTTCGTCATCACCGGCATCACGCAGAAGACGTTCGTCTTCCGCAAGACGCGGCAATTCATTTTCGGCAGCAGGATCACGGACTGGCTCACGTGGCTCGGCGTGGGAGTTGCGGCAGTGGCGGTGCTCTATTTCTTTGACTTGGTTTGGATCTGGATCGGCTTCTGCATCGTGGCCGTCGCCCTCGCCGTGGCGTTCCATCTGACGATCGACCGGATGGTCGCCACGGAACGCAAACCACATCGCGATGCCATTCTGGAGATGCTCCGCACGATGCGACTGCGCGGGCTTGAGGAGGAGGCGGTGCGGCGCTTCGTCTGCCGCTACAGCGGGCGTGACTGGGAGGCTTTCTACGAGAGCCTTTTCGGTTACGAGGCGAAGATGGACGCACGCCGGAAATGGGGCATGGATGAGGAGGGCCGCAAACGCCGCAAGCACGCGGCGTGGCGCGATAGCCTGATCGACCGCATCGAGCAGCGCATCGCGGGGCGTGAAGAGGAGAAGCAGCGCCGCCACATTCAGAAGATCGAGGCGCGGCGTCTCAAGGCCGAGGGGCGCAGCGAGGAAGAGGCGAAGAAGAAGTCCGAATCGGCGGCGGAGACGATGGTGAGCATGGCGGCGGGAATGCGCGAGGAGCGCGCCAAGCCCGCGGTGCCGCCGCGTGAGGCTGAATCCTCGGCCGCCGCTTCTGCAAAGGCAACACCTGCCAAAAGCAAACTCGTCTACGGCGATGAGGATGAATCGGGCGAGCGTGCGCCTGCCCGCAGGTCGAAGCCGCGCGTCAAACCGCTGGACATCGTGCTCGGACCGAAGGTGCGTCTGGTGATCGGGATCGTGCTGCTGCTTATCGCGGGAAAATGGATGCACGACCGTGACCTGCTACACGTGCCAACCAACACGACGCAGTTGAAGGCGGAACTCAACAGCGTTGATGTTAAGACGCAACGAATGCCGCTGTATCTGCCCGGCGTGCCCGAAAACGTGATGGCCGTGCTCTGCAGTTACGCGGCGGCGGCGGCGGGACTGCTGCTCGTCTTCTCGGCGTGCTGCGCGGGAAGCCGTGTCTTCTGGCTGTTGATCCCGGGGATTGCGGTGCTGGTGATGGCGGCGCTTCTCAATCGCAAGCTCATGCCCATGCTCCCCTACATCCCGCAGGACTTGCAGGAACAGACGCTGCTCGCCGCCGGCGTCGTGCTGGGTGTCGTGGCCATCTACTTCGGCAATGACACCTCTGACCGCATCCGATCCGCACCGCGATCATGAATGGTGCCGTGACTATTGCGGGGTCATCAGCGATTTGCTCTCGATGAGGCCGAGCGATGCGAGCAGATCGATCTGCGCCTGGTTATATCGTACGACTGCCTGGGCGCTGCGCACCCGCGCCGCCGCGGCCGAGCTTTGCGCATCGAGGACATCCAGCGTCGTCACCGTGCCGGACTGCAGGCTCTTCTGCGTCAAACGCAGCGATTCCTCGGCGGAACGGACCTGCTCCTCGGCCAGCGGGATGAGCTGCTTCTGCGTGATGCTCAGCTGCATCGCCTGCACAAGCTGGCCTCGGACCTGATCCAGTTTTTTGTCGGCGTCGATGATCGCCTGCTGCTCGCGGGCATCGGCGCTCTTGATGTTGCCGAACGTCGAGACCCCGAAGTTCCAGCTCGCGGCGGCGGAAAAACGCTGCTGATCCTTCATGCCCAGATCCTGCGCGGGTGTCTTGCTCTGGATTCCGCCGCCCAGATAGCTGGCCTGGCCCGTTGGACCGAGACCGCCCCACCAGGTCGATTTCGTCTCAGCATGCGCGGCCTCGACATACGCTTTGACCTTCTGCAGGTCCGGGCGGTATTGGATCGCCAGATCGATCAACTCGTCGATCTTGCGGTTCTCATCGACAAGCGTGGTTGGAGCGAGCCGCGCGACGCTGGGCACGAGCGTCACGGTTGATTCGAGATGCAGCGTGAGTGACAGCGCGACCGACGCCTGATAGAAACGGCTGAGCGCCAAGGCCAGATCCTGCCTGCGGCCGGCAAGCGACGATTGTGCCCGCAGTTCATCGGCGAGGACGCCCGCGCCAGCCTTGCTTCGGGCGCTGCTGATGCGCACCAGTTCCTCGGACTCAACCACTGCTTCGCGGGCCGCGGCGACCTCGGCCTGCGTGAGGATCAGCTCGTAATACTGGCTCGCCGCCGCACGGAGCGATTCCATCTTCACCGACTGCTCATCCTGCTTTGAAGCATTGAGCCGCTTCTTGGCCGCGACGATGTCGTAGATCACGCGCCCGGGGTTCACGACCCACTGCACGACCATCACGGGCTGAAATGAATTGAAACTCGCCTGGACCAGATCGCCGCCCGCGGCACGCGCAAATCCGTCGGCGTGTTCAAAGATCGCCGTGGGGGCCAGCACCGGGAAGATCGCCCCCACCCGCGCATCGACCTGCCCGACCGCTTCGACGACGCGCTGGCGGGCCTGCTGGATGTCGAGGTTCTTGGCTTCGACGACCTGCACAACGGTCGGCAGATCGATCGCCATCAGTTGCGTGTACATCGGCTTCATGCCGCTGCCGTCGAGCGTGATACCTTCGCCGCCGGTTTGAGCCGCCGGCGAGACGGACGGCCGCTCGGTTTCGATCGCTTTGTCCGAAGCACAACCGACGAGCATCAGTGCCGCCGCGATGAAGCACATCTTTTGAATTCTTTTGAGCATCGTCAATTCCTCGCGGCGGCGGCGATCGGCTTGACGTCGGGAGTCAGTGCCACCTGCACGAACATGCCGTGCATCAGTTTGCCGGTGGTATTGGGGATGTCGATCTCTATGCGCATGGTGCGCGTCGCGGGGCTGATCGCCGAGGCGATGCGCGTCACGGTCGTGGCGATGGGCGGGCCGTCCTGGCCGAAGGCCTTGACCGTCGCCGCGGTCCCTTTGACGACGTGCACCGCTTCCGATTCGGGGATGTCCGCGAAGACACGGATGATGTCCACGCGCTGGATGTTAAAGAGCGGCCAAGTGCGCGATGTCGTCGCCGCCTGTACCAGCACGCCGCGGTCCACCGTGCGACGTGTGATCACGCCGTCGAAAGGCGCGACGATCCGCGTGTAGCCTTCCATCGCCTGGGCGGTCTCCGTGTCGGCCTTGGCAAGCGCGACCTGCGCAGCCGCGAATGTCTCGGTTGCTTTCGCGGCTTCGAGGTCAGCCGCGGCTGAAGTGACCTGAGATTTGGCCACCTCGACGTTGGCCTGGGCGGAGTCGAGCTGATATTGAGTCTCGTCGAGATCCTGATCGGTGATCGCCTTGGCGTCGAAGAGTTCCTTCTTGCGCTTGAAGGTCTGTTCCTTGAGTTTGGCCTGCGATTGAACCGGTTGAAGCTGCCGCTTCGTCACGTCGAGCTTCGCCTGTGCCTGCTGCACGCCCGCGGCGGCGAGTTTGAGGTTCGCCTCGCGCGCGGCGGTTGTCGCCTGAGCGGCGAGCAATTGCTTCTTGATTTCAGGGGCGTCGAGGACCGCAAGCACCTGGCCGGCTTTCACACTGTCACCGAGATCGACGTCAAGCTCCACAACATAGCCGGAGACCTTGGCGTAGAGGTCGGCGGACTCGAAGGCTTCGGTCGTGCCGGGGATTTCGACGACGCGCGGGCCGGCGGCCGTGGGCGTTGCTGGCGGCGCCTGCTGCGCCAGCGCGGAATGAATGCACATCGCGGCGCAGATCACGCCCGCGATGAAATGATGTGGTCGTACAAAACGCATCGATGTCTCCTTATCAAATCGAACGCGCGGCGGACGCGTCGTGATAGCGGCTCTGAGGATCGGACGGGTCGAGCGATGGCGAGAGCGAGGGCCGGCGGCCCATAACGATCGCAAATACCGCGGGAAGAATCAGCAGCGTGGCGATCGTTGCGGCGATGAGGCCCCCCACCACGGCCCGGCCGAGCGGCGCGGCCTGCTGCCCGCCCTCGCCAAAACCGATCGCCATCGGCATCATGCCGGCAATCATCGCGAAACTCGTCATGAGAATCGGGCGGAGTCGGGACCTCGCCCCTTCGATCGCGGCATCGATGCTCGTCGCGCCACCCATCCGGCTCCGCTCGGCGAAGCTCACGAGCAGAATCGCGTTGGCCACGGCAACGCCGACCGCCATGATCGCGCCCATGAGCGACTGGACGTTGAGCGTCGTGCCGGTGAGGCGGAGCGTGAGCGCAACACCGGCGATGACGGCGGGGATCGTCGAGACGACCGTCGTCGAGAGCAGAAGTGACTGGAAATTGATCGCAAGCAGGAGGAACACGACGAGGATCGCCACGAGCAGCCCGCTCTCCATGCCGTCGATCATCTGATCGAGCGCGGTGACCTGGCCTCGCATTGTGACGGTCACCTTGGCAGGCGGATCACCCAGAGAGGCGATTGCGGCTTTCACCTTGGCCGCAGCGTGGCCGAGGTCCTCGCCGGAGAGATTGGCGTTGAGCGAGGAGAGACGCTGCATGTTGTAACGGTCGTATTCGCCGATCGCCGTGCCCGGCGCGACCTCGGCGATATTGCGCAGAAGCATCGGCGAACCCTCGTGGTTGCCGAGGGAGATGTTGCGGATCTGCTCGAGCGAATTCATCTTGTCCTGCGGGATCTGAAACTGCACCTGATACCCGACGCCCGTTTTCGGATCGGCCCAGAAGTTCGGCGTGGTGTAGCGGCTCGACGACGTGGCCTCGGCGACCGATCGCGCGACGTCCGCCGTCTTGATCCCCAACACCGCCGCACGCTGACGATCCACCGCGACCCCGACGGTCGGAAAGTCGATCGCCTGCGCGAATTGCAGGTCACGCAACGATGCGATCGGCTTCATGGCGTCGGCGATCTTCTGCGCGAAAGCGCGGTTGTTGGGCAGGCTCGGCCCGCTGACATCCACGACGATCGGCGTCTGCGCCCCGAAGCTCATCACGCGGCTGACAATGTCTCCGGGCTCGAACGAGAACTTCACATCGGGCATCGCCTCGGGCAATTGCTGGCGGAGCTTTTCTTTGAGCGGCTCGATCGCGACGCCGGTGCCGGGTTTGAGCTGGACCTGGAGCACCGCTTCGCCGGGGCCGCTGGTCCAGAGGTGGATGGAGTTGATGGGGTACGTGGCGGGCTGAACGCCGACGAAACCGAGAGTGATCTCGACGTTGTCCGGGCCGACGTCCTGCTTGATGATGTCGAGCGTTTTCAGGGCGATTTTTTCGGTGTTGTCGATGCGCGTGCCGGTCGGTGCGCGGAGCCGGAGCTGGAACTGGCCGGCGTCAACAACGGGGAAGATCTCCGTGCCGAGCGATGAGCCGACGAAATAAATCACCACCGCGGCGCCGAGCAGATAGACCGGAACGAGCGCCCAGCGGAGGCCGACGAGCTTGCCGGTGAGTTTGGCGTACGCGCTCTGCGACTTGGTCATCGTGCTCTCGCGGCCCTGATGACCGACTCGGAGCAGCCAGATCGAGAGGATCGGCACGAGCGTGCTGGAGAGCAGGTACGACGCGATCATGGCGAAGCCGACGGCCATGGCGAGCGGCGTGAACATCGCGCGGGGCGAGCCGACCATGAAGAACGACGGGATGAAGATCGCCAGGATGCAGAGCATCGCCAAGAGTCGCGGGACGGCGGTCTCGTTGGCGGCGTCGAGCGCCGCGACCGGGGCACGCTTGCCGGCGGCGAGGTGGGCGTGTGTGTTCTCGACACTGACCGTCGCCTCGTCGACGAGGATGCCGACGGCCAGCGCCAGTCCGCCGAGCGTCATGATGTTGATCGTCTGCCCGCTGAGCCACAGCGCCGTCACCGAGGCCAGCAGCGCCAGCGGGATGTTGAGGACGACGATCAGCGCGCTGCGCCAATCACGAAGGAACAGCAGCACCATCAGTCCCGTCATCGCAGCACCGAGCATGCCCTCGAAAACAAGCCCGGAAATGGCACGCTTCACATAAGGCGACTGATCAAATTCGTAGCTGACCTTCACGTCATCAGGCACGGCAGCCTGGAACTTGGCGAGGCTATCCTTGACGAGCTGGACAACAGAGAGCGTCGAAGCGTCGGCACGTTTCGTCACCGGGATATAGACCGTTCGCCGACCGTTGACCAGGGCGTAACCGGTCTGGATGTCAGAGCTGTCTTCAACGGTCGCGACGTCACGCAGCAGCACAGTCCGCGTCGCCTCGGCTCGCAACGGGAGCATCAGCAGGTCTTTCGTGGTGGCGACGACCGCGTTGGTCGGCACCATCGGCATCTTGTCACCGATGTAGACGTTGCCGGAGGGTGTGACGGTGTTGGCCGCAACGACAGAGCTGACCAGTTCATCGGGGCTCATGCCGTAGGCGCGCAGGCGATCGGGATCGCCGCGGATCACGATGGTTCGCTGGCTGGCGCCAAACGGCGGCGGCGCGGAGACACCCTGCAATGTCGCGAAGAGCGGACGCACCTTGAAGAGAGCTGCATCCTGCAACTCGCCGAGCGTGCGTGTCGCGCTGGTGAAGACGAGGTTGCCGACGGGCACGCTGCCGGCGTCGAACCGCATGACAAACGGCGGGACCGTTCCGTTGGGCATGAAGGAGCGTGAGCGATTCACATAGGAGACCGTCTCGGCCATCGCCTGGCCCATGTTCGTACCGGGGTGGAACTGCAGCTTGATGAGCGCGACACCCTGGATGCTCTTGGATTCAACGTGCTCGATGCCGGTGATATAGAGGAAGTGATACTCGTAATAGTTGGTGATGAACCCTTCCATCTGCGCCGGGTCCATCCCGCCGAAGGGCTGGGCGACGTAAAGCACGGGCACACCCACGTCCGGGAAGATGTCGCGGGGCATGCGTTGCAGCGCGACCCAGCCACAGAGCACCACCGCGATAATGGCTACCACGATCGTGATCGGTCGCCGAAGTGCGATACTGACAAGATTCATCTGGGTCGGCCTTGGATCGAAAGAATGGGACTATACCATTGATCAATTATTTGTGGGGTGAGTCCTCGTTGGAAGCGACTTGACGGGCGATGCTCACATGACGATGGGCCGTCAGCCACACAGCATGGCCGATCCACATCGCCCCGTTTAAAACGCATAAATTGACCACTTACTGCGACTGCTGACCAACTCTGACACGTTATGAACACAATCTGGACCGAGCAACATGCAGTGGTTTATCCGCGATGCATGAAATACCAAATTGGTCTGCGAAAATTATTCACCGCAACACAACCGACGACGCGGAATTTTTCAACGTCATCCGCACGGACTCGACGAGTCCGTGTGAGGAAACAAGAGACGAATTCGCTTCCGCCATGAATGATGACTGCAAGCGCATTGCGAAACAATGTCATCGAATAAGAGCCAATCATTGACACAATGCGCCCGCCCGGTAGAATGCCCGGCTCAACACGATGCGGGGTAGAGCAGCCTGGTAGCTCGTCGGGCTCATAACCCGGAGGTCGCTGGTTCGAATCCAGCCCCCGCTACTTACAGTGACAAAGGGACTTGCGATTTCGCAGGTCCCTTTTTCTTTGGCCTAAAATCGCCGTTTGTACATCAAACTGTACATCGGTGGCCCAGAGAGACGGACCCGCAGCCGACCCCCGCAAGGTCTCGGCAACGCAGGAGTCCCGATCATGGCCAGCCTCATCGAACGCAGCGGCACCTATTACGTCCAGTGGTACGAAGGCCGGACAATCCGGCGCAGCAGCCTCCGCACCGATTCCCTCCAGCTCGCCAAAGAAAAGCTGCGGCAGTTTGAATCCGCCCAACTGCGCGGAGCGGACAACCCGCTCCCCACGCGCACCGCCATCGCCCAGGTCGTCACGGCTTACGTCCAGCACATCCGCACGCTCAAGACCGCCAAGAGCGCCCAGACGGACGTCTACTACCTCCGCGAGGCGTTCGGCCCGATCTGTGAAGCCCTGCGCGTCACCAGCCGTAACGTGAGCGAGAAGGCCCGCAAACGCCCCCTCGTCGAATCCGTGGATCGTCGCAACGGCCCCCGCGTTGAGGCGGTCAGCTTCGAGGCGATCACCACCGCCCACATCGCCGACTTCATCGCGGCCAAGGTTCGCAGCCGCGGCCTCGCCCCCAAGACCGCCAACCGTTACCGCGAAATCCTCCATCGGCTTTTCCGCTGGGCCATGAAGCAGCACGGCATCCGAATGCCCAACTCCGTCAACCCCGCCGCAGATGTCGAGCGCTACAAGGAGCGGGCTCCGGAGATCGGTTTTCTAACCCTGTCGCAGATCGCCGAGCAGTTGGACGCCTTGCGAGATTCGCCCCAGCTACAGACAATGGCCGCGTTGTACATCTACGCCGGGTTACGCCGTGAGGAAGCCCTCTGGCTCACCGTGGACGATGTGCAGCTGGGTCATGGGGTCAATGGCATGTTGAGAATTCGGGCCAAGACCGTCGGCGATGATTCGTGGCAGCCCAAGACCAAGGTCAACCGGGCCGTGCCGATCAGTCGGGCCTTGCGCCAACACCTCGACCGCTACGCCCCCCGGCCCTCGCACGGCTCGTGGTACTTCCCCAGCCCCGAAGGCCGCCGTTGGGACTGCGACAACTTCTCCGCCGACCTCCGCCAGGCCAACGACGCCGCGGGCCTGCCGTGGGGATGCCTCGACTATCGGCACACGTTCGGGTCGCAGCTGGCGCAGGCCGGGGTCAGCCTCTACAAGATCGCGACCCTGATGGGCAACTCACCGGAGATTTGCCGAAGGCATTACGCGGCGATTGTGCCGGAGGCGTTGGCGGGGGAAGTGGATTTCTCGCCTCCTCTGACTCGAGTAATTGCCTAATCCAGTAATACCAGCGACATGATCGACCGGGGAACCATGACCACAAGCAATATCACGCTAGACTCGATCCTGACCCAATTCCGTGAGGACGCCCTCAACAACCGCGACCTCGGCGACCGTTTCGAGCGGATGATGCAGCAGTTCTTCCGCGTCGATCCGCTCTACGCTTCGCTCTTTTCCGAAGTCTGGATGTGGAACGAATGGCCACTCAAAGGGCAGGTCGGCGACGTCGGCATCGACCTCGTCGCACAAGACCGCGCCACCGGTGAATATTTCGCCATCCAGTGCAAGTTCTACCTCCCCGAACACACGCTCAGCAAAGCCGACCTCGATTCGTACTTCACCGCCCTCGGCAAGCCGCTGTTTTCCAAGGGAATCATCGTCAGCACCACCGACCAATGGGGCAAGAACGCGCTCGATGCCCTGAACCAGACTAAGCCCGTCGCCCGCATCGGCATCCCCGACCTCGAACAAAGCCCCGTCGACTGGTCTCACTTCGACACGAGAAAGCCCGGCAAGCTCAAGCGCACGAAGAAAAACGACATTCGCCCGCACCAAAAAGCGGCGATCGCCGACGTCGTCAGCGGCTTGGCCGAAGCCGACCGCGGCAAGCTCATCATGGCCTGCGGCACGGGCAAGACCTTCACCGCGCTCAAGATCGCCGAAGTCCTCGCCCCCAAACTCGCCGGCAAAGGCAAGACCGGGCACGTGCTTTTCCTCGTCCCGTCGCTGTCGCTGCTCGCCCAGACGTTGAAGGAATGGACCGCGCAAACCGATCTCCCCCTGCAGAGCCTTGCCGTCTGCTCCGATGTGAGCATCGGCAAGCGCCGCGTCAAAGACAGCGACGACTCCGGCGAGATCACGATCTACGACCTTCCCTATCCCGCGACGACCTACGACAAGCAGCTCGTCGAGCAGTACAGGAAGCTCGCGCTCTTCTCCAAAAAATCCGCCGCCGCGCCCGGCCTCGTCGTCGTCTTCTCGACTTACCAATCCCTCGAAGCCGTCGCCAAGGCGCAAAAGGCCGGCCTTCCCGCATTCGACCTCATCATCTGTGACGAAGCCCACCGAACCACCGGCGTCACCCTCACCGGCGAAGACGAATCCTCCTTCGTCAAGGTCCACGACGCCGACTTCCTCAAGGGGACCAAGCGCCTCTACATGACCGCCACGCCCCGCATCTACGGCGACGATGCCAAGAGCAAGGCCAAAGAGCTCTCCGCCGAAATCGCATCGATGGACGATCCCACGCAGTTCGGCCAAGAGCTTCACCGCCTGGGCTTCGGCGAAGCCGTCGGCAAATCGCTGCTCACCGACTACAAGGTGCTCGTCCTGGCGGTCGATGAAAAGTACGTCAGCAAGACCTTCCAAAAGCAGATCGCCAGCAAAGACAACGAACTGAATCTGGAGGATGCCACAAAAATCACCGGATGCTGGAACGGGCTCGAAAAGAAATTCGAAGCGACCAAGTCCGATGTCGATCTTCAGGGCGATGTGAACCCCATGCACCGGGCCGTCGCCTTCTCGCGCTCGATCAAGGATTCGAAGAAGTTCGTCGAGCAATTCGGGCAGATCGTCGAGGCGTACAAGGCCGACCATCCCGATTTGCAACCCCTTGGGATCGAAGCGGACCATGTCGATGGCACGTTCGACGCGCTCCGCCGCGGGGTGCTGCTCGATTGGCTCAAGGCTGAATCCCCCGCCAACACCTGCCGCATCCTCTCCAACGCCCGCTGTTTGTCCGAAGGCGTCGATGTGCCCGCACTCGACGCCGTCCTGTTCCTCAACCCGCGCAACAGCGTCATCGATGTGGTCCAGTCCGTCGGCCGCGTCATGCGCCGCGCCGAGGGCAAGCACTACGGCTACATCATCCTGCCCATCGGCATCCCCGCCGACAAGACGCCCGAAGAAGCCCTCAAGGACAACGAAAAATACAAAGTCGTCTGGCAGGTTCTCCAGGCCCTGCGCGCCCACGACGACCGCTTCAACGCCACCATCAACCAGCTCGAACTCAACAAAAAGCGCCCCGACAACATCCAAGTCATCGGCGTCGGCGGCGGCGCAGGCGATGAAGAAGGCGGCTACAACGACGGCGACTCCAAACCCAAGGTGCGCGAACTCCAAGGCGCTTTCGCCTTCCCCAACCTCGACGAGTGGAAGGACGCCATCTACGCCAAGATGGTCATGAAGGTCGGCCAGCGCGAGTACCTGGAGAAATGGGCCGCCGAAGTGGCCGTCATCGCCGAGCGGCACGTCACGCGCATCAAGTCGCTGCTGGACGACCCCAAGAGCAAGCATGCCAAAGCCTTCGCCGAATTCCTCACCGGCCTGCAGCACAACCTCAACCCCGCCGTGAGCAAGGAAGACGCGATCGAGATGCTCGCGCAGCACCTCATCACCGGCCCGGTCTTCAACGCGCTCTTCGGCAACTACCAGTTCACGCAGCACAACCCCGTTTCGCAGGCGATGGGGAAGATGCTGCAACTGCTCGACGAGCAGGCCATTGGCAAAGAGGCCGAGACCCTCGACAAGTTTTACGAAGCCGTCCGCAGAAAAGTCGAAGGCGTCGATAACGCCGAGGCCCGCCAGACCGTCATCAAGACGCTCTACGACGAATTCTTCCGCACCGCCTTCCCCCGAATGGCCGAGCGGCTGGGCATCGTCTACACGCCCGTCGAAGTCGTCGACTTCATCATCCATAGCGTGCAGGACGTGTTGCGGGATGAATTCAACAGCGGCCTGGGCGAAAAAGACGTCCACATCATCGACCCCTTCACCGGCACCGGCACGTTCCTCGTCCGCCTGCTCCAGTCCGGACTCATCCCGCCCGACAAACTGCTGCACAAATACAAGCACGAGTTGCACGCCAACGAGATCGTCCTGCTCGCCTACTACATCGCCGCCATCAACATCGAGGAAACCTTCCACGGCCTGCGCGCCGGCGCGGCGAAGAACGAATACATCCCCTTCGACGGCATCTGCCTGACCGACACGTTCCAACTCTACGAATCCGGCCAACAGCAATTCGAAGGCACCTTCCCCGAAAACTCCGCCCGAGTGAAACGGCAGAAGGCCAGCCCGATCCGGGTAGTCATCGCGAATCCGCCGTATTCGGCGCTTCAGACCAGCGAAAACGACGGAAACAAGAACCTCAAATACGACTCGCTGGACGACCGTATCCGCGCGACCTACGCGGAGAGGTCGAACGCGACGCTGTTGAACAGCGTCTATGACAGCTACGTTCGCGCGATCCGCTGGGCCAGCGACCGAATCAAGGACAAGGGTGTCGTCGGCTTCATCACGAACGGATCGTACATCGACGGAAACGCGATGGATGGCGTTCGCGCTTCGCTGATCGACGAGTTCACGAGCATCTACGTCTTCAATCTCCGTGGGAACCAGCGGACAAGTGGCGAGCTGTCGCGCCAGGAAGGCGGGAAAATCTTCGGTTCCGGTAGTCGGGCACCCATCGCAATCACGGTATTAGTGAAGAACCCAGCAAAGAAGGCACCCGCGACGCTTCAATACCACGACATCGGCGACTATCTCGACCGCGACGAAAAGCTCAAGATCATTAGCACCTTCGCGAGCATCGCCGGCATAGAATCCGCCAAGAAGTGGACGATACTCAAGCCGAACGCAGACCAAGACTGGATCAACCAACGCGATCCCGGCTTCGAAAAATTTATCGAGATCGGCAACAAGGAAGTCGAAAAGGCGTCATCGATATTCGAGACATACTCGCACGGCGTCAAAACCAACCGCGATGTTTGGGTCACGGGCTTCTCGAAATCCGCAATCTTGTCCAACGTCTCCCGAACAACAGATTTCTTCAATGAGCAGGTCAAAGGATTTGAGGCAACGGACGCGCGAAACCGGGCGGATGATCTTGAATCGGCGGTGAACGACTTTATCGACACCGATCCGAAGAAGATTTCTTGGTCACGTTCATGGAAGAACGATCTTGCCAAGGGTGTTCGATACAAAGCCGATCGATCGAGGATGCGAACATGCCTTTACCGACCGTATACCGCATCTCATGTCTTTTTCGACCGCAAGTTCAACGACGTCATTGGACAGACAACCAAGCTCTTTCCCACGCCGTCCGCGCCAAACATCGCGATTTGCGCGATGGGCCCCGGGGCGACCAAAGATTTCAGTGCCGTTGCGATCAACGTGCTCCCGGATTACGAGTTGATGTCGAAGGGACAGTGCTTCCCCTTGTACATCTATGAGCCCGCCGACGATTCCGGCGAGCTCGACCTCGGGAAGAATGACGGCGAAGTCATCGACGGCTATCGCCGTCGGGACGCGATCACGGATGCGATCCTCAAAAAGTTCCGGGGGGCGTACGGGCCGAAGGTGGGCAAGGAAGACATTTTCTATTACGTCTACGGCGTGTTGCATTCCCCCGAGTACCGTACGCGGTTCGCCGCGGATTTGAAGAAGATGCTGCCGCGCATCCCGCTGACGAAGGAAGCGAAGGATTTTCGCTCATTCAGCGATTCAGGCCGAAAGCTGGCGGAATGGCATTTGAACTACGAGACCATCGAGCCGTGGCCGGTCGTCGAGCACTCGGACCTTCTGACGATGGCCGATTACGAAAAGTTCAAGGTCGACAAGATGCGGTTCGAGCGCCCCAAGCCCGAGCAGAAGGCGGCGGGGGCCAAGTGGGACAAGACCCGCATCATCTACAACAGCCACGTGACGATCTCGATGATCCCGCTGGAGGCGTACGACTACATCGTCAACGGCAAGCCGGCGATCGAGTGGATCATGGAGCGGTACCAGGTGTCGCGCGACAAGGACAGCGGCATCCTCAACGACCCCAACGACTGGTGCAAGGAGCACCATCAGCCGCGGTACATCGTGGACCTGATCGCGCGCGTGGTGCGGGTGAGCATCGAGACGATGAAGATCGTCAAGAAGCTGCCGGCGCTGAACGAGCAGTAGGCAAGAGCAAAAAAACCGCCCCGGCGGACTTGCGGTCTCCGGGGCGGCTCAACACGATTCGATCATTCAGACGCGGCGGGCTGCTCAGGCCCGCCGTTGTGTTTCATAGGCTTCGACCTCCTTTCGCACATACCGCACGATCCCGTTGCGGCCCTCGCCGAGGCAGAGACGTGTCAGCCTGGCACGACGGGCGATCCGGTCCACGCTGGACCGCGAACACGCCCACCGCCGGGCCAATTCTTTCGGGGCGATGTAGGGCGATTCAACGACCGTTTCAGAAGGGGATTTCATCGCCGCTCCCTTCCGCCGCGGGCTGCGGTTCGCTTTGGGATTCGCCGTCGGGCTCGATGTCCTCACCCGGTTCGGCCTGATTAACGACAGCCGCGGACACCACAGGCTCGACAACGAGCGGCGGGGCGTTGAAGCCCTCCGGGTAATTGGTTGCCAGCCAAATCGAATACTTCCGCTGCAGCCGCTCGACGACATCGCGGGGCCGCTCGTTGCCCAGTTCAATCGACACGGAGATTTCTTGCGTGCCGTAGGAGTCAACGACTTCGACATGGATGCCGAGCTGGGCGCCGCACCTCGCCGCGAGCGCCAGCTGTCCAGGTCGAGCCGTCAGTACGCCGGCGAAGCTCCGGCTTGTCTCGCCATCAGGCCAGTAACATTCTTTAATGACGACGGAACCATGGCCGCAACCGCCCAGCCGCTCATTTACGGTTGACGTTGAGGCCCGACGCTTCGACGTAGCGGGCTCGCCGTCGCCGCGGTTATCGACAACCCCAGCCGGA
Source organism: Planctomycetota bacterium (assembly GCA_043788485.1). GTDB lineage: Bacteria > Planctomycetota > Phycisphaerae > Phycisphaerales > Zrk34 > JAYVTU01. The sequence goes on along the minus strand of JAYVTU010000040.1, from coordinate 1,941 downwards.
GCGGGGTCGGCCCGTTGTTCCGCCCTCGCCGCACGGTCGGCATCCCGTAGTTCGCCGTACAACTCATAACAGCGGGGAGCTCGTCGCCGACGCTTGACCCAGTCAGGCACAATCCCGGCTTGCTGTTGGCAATAGCTTGCGGCGTATCGGAACGCATCGGCTGCGGTCGCGAACTTACGCCCGAGCTGCAGATCGAATCGCCCCACGGACCAATCGTCCCGCCAGAGTTTCCAAAGCCGCTTGAGATCCACCCACCGCCCCAGGTCGCGGATATCAACGACGAGGTGCCAGTGCGGCCAGTCCGGCGCGTCAGGATGAAACGCAAGAACCTTGAACGCCTTTTTGAACCCGATGAGCCGCAGGAAGCGGCGGATCAATCCGTTCTTGCCCTCGATGTACTCGAACGCCGCTTCCCCCGAGTCGAAGCCCTTGCCGGTTGTCGTGCCGTGACGGTCCACCGTGAAGGTCAGCATTCGAGGTTTGCGGAACAGCTTGCAGTGCCGCAAGACCCGCTCGCGGACTTTCGCCCAGTAGGCGACCCCGCATTTCGGGCAGGCCCAAGACAGGCACCGGTGCGGCTTGATGACGAGTCGCGAACTTCCGTTTAATCGATCATGAACAAGACTACCGGCCGCTTCGCGGCCAAGACCGCCGCTGTCGCGGCGGGGAGCGGGGCCGCGGCGGGGCGCGGCACCCGCTTCCCCGCCGCCGAACAGCGGCGGAACACCGGACGATGAAACAGAATCAGCCATGACGACGCTCCTTTGGTGCTTTGCACCTGGAACGCCCATGGCTGGCTGTCGCCCCCGGAAAGGGACCTGGCTGGCTGCGGGCAGATTGTGATTACCGCTTTTCGATCATCTTCCAAATCGGCTCGTCAAACGGGGGTTTCACTTCCTGCATTTGTGCGCTGAACTTGTGCGGATTCCACGAGATTTCGTAGAGCCGATGGCGACTTCCCTTGATGAGCGCCACAAAAGCACGGAGTATCCCCCCAATATTGATGCGATGAATTCTCATTTGACATCACCTCTTCGCCTCTCAGCCCCTTTTGGTTTCGCTTTTCCTTTTTGTAGAGTGCTCGCATTTGGGGCCTTGTCTCTTTCCCGCCTTAAAACACGCGATCCGGGAATCGATCGAGGGTCTTGCGTCGGCATTGCGGTCGCATCATCGGAATAGAACAACATGCTGCCGTAGGGGACCTCGCCCGGTTTCACATTGACGAGAATGCGAACAATCCATTCCCGATCAAGATCAAAGTTGGTGCTTGAATTCTCGGCGACAAGGCCACGCAGCATTTCTAGGCACGCTTTTGCGCCGCCGCGCAACTCTGTGGACTTGTAAAACCCCTCGCCTCCATCAGCGCAGAACGCCGCGGAAATCAGCCTTTCGATTTGCTGGCTTCGATTAAAGCCAGAATCCTTGCTCATAAAATCGACGGCTTCGATCATTTCTTCGGGAAGCGTGATTGTGACGGCTACTCGCGCCATAAGAGGACCCCTTATTTGATATGACGTTTATCATATGATAATCATGCGCAAGGTCAAGGCTCTTTTTCGAGATGGAACGAACCCCACGCCCCTTCCCCCGCCCCAGGGCGGGGAACTTTCTTTCTCCCTCGCTGCAAACCGGTTTGTCAGAGGGGAGCGGAGTGGTCGCGATTGCCGTCGGGGTAATACCCCGGAGGTCGCGTCGAAATCGGGCCGAATTCCTGTACATCATTTCGTACATCACCGCTTGCAAAATATGGTCGAAATGGTCAGAGTGGGAGGGTCGGTGCGAGCAGCGTAGCTCGCGATGAAATCGCCAGTTACTGGCGTCACAAAAAGTTACGGGCTCCGGGTGTTTTTCACTCATAACCCGGAGGTCGCTGGTTCGAATCCAGCCCCCGCTACTTTTCGAGCCGTTGCAAACCGCACCGGCCCCACGGTTCAGAGAAAA
>JAYVTU010000039.1:0-6327 GCA_043788485.1 Planctomycetota bacterium | reverse complement strand
AGCATCAAAGACCTCGCTCTGGAGCTCATGCGCCAGCGCCTCGGCGAGCCCGGCCTGCAATGGTCCGAGCATCCGCCGCAGGACACCGCCAATGTCGCGCCGATCCATTACGCCGCGCAGCCGCTCGGCTACCTGCACTCCCCGCATCACACTCCCGCGCAGCTCGCCAACTACGCCGCCTGGCTCTCCCGCTGGCTCGCGCTCGATCAACACGTCGCATCGCTCAACGACATGGCGCTGCGAGATGAGCTGACTGGCGTCTGGAACCGCCGCTACTTCACACGCACACTCGATACACTGCTCCGCCGCGCCAAGGCCGAGCGTTTCCGTGTCACGCTCATGCTCTTCGACATCGACGACTTCAAGGTCTACAACGATCGCTTCGGCCACCCCGCCGGCGACGACATCCTCCGCGAGGCCGCCCGCCTCATGGCCTCCGTCGTCCGCAAGCATGATGTCGTCGCACGCATCGGCGGCGACGAGTTCGCCGTCATCTTCTGGGACGCCGAACCCAAACGCACCGAGAACAGCGAGCATCCCGATTCCGTCCGCAACGCCGCCAAGCGCTTCCAGAAGGCGATCTGCGAGCACCGCTTCCCCAAGCTCGGCGAGCAGGCGCCCGGAACGCTCACCATCTCCGGCGGCCTGGCCAGCTATCCCTGGGATGGCGCGACACCGCAGGAACTCATCGACGTCGCCGACCGCGCCGCGATGGAGTCCAAACAGAAGGGCAAGAACAGCGTGAAGTTCGGCCCCGGCGCACTCAAGATGTGCGAGATCGGCGACGCCCAGATTCAGGCCGAGCGCCAGAGCCCCAACGAATAGCATTGAACGCTCAATGCTCAATGCCCTGAACTGACCAATGCTCAATGCTCTGGTTTGATTGAGCATTGAGCATTGGGATTTGAGCATTGGGATTTCGGGTTACGTTCACCCCGCCGCGGGCAACTCCAGAGCCGCCGGCCACGGGTAATGCTCCATCAGGAACTCTTCGAGCTGCGGCCGCTTGGCGATCAGGAAGTAAACCGGATCGCCGATCCGCCGCCACGCGAAGTTCACCGCGCGTTTCAGATGCTCGCGCGACGTCGCAGCGACCAGCTCATCGCCATCGTGACGCAGCGGCAGCACACGGAACTGCCACGCCTGCCGGCGATTCAGGATCCGCAGCACGCGCAGGTCCATCTCCTGCTGGTCGAGATTGATCTCCGTGCCGAAGCTCAGATATTGGTCGATCCACGCCCGCTCCACAGCCTCGGCGCTCACGTGGAACAGCTTCTCGGCAAGGTCCCCGAACGGGCGACCGAGCCGCTTCTGTTCCGCGACGATGTGTTCAACCTGCTCCTCGGTCAGCACACCCTGCTTGACCAGAAGCTCGCCGATCCGAACACCTTTGACATTCTTTCCCATCTGTAATGCCTCCCGCGGTTGCCCGCACTCCTAGCATCGGCAGAGAAGGGCCGAACATTAACGCGCAGCATCACCATTTCATCGCCCCGCGCCGCACGCGGTCCGTCTGTAACGATTACGTCGATCGTGCCCATATAACACCGGGAAATACCCCGCAAACTCCCGCTAAAGTCCCGCCAATTCCCGCACTCCGCCGCTCCGCTCAGTTCTCGCTGGCCGCATCATCCAGCACATGCTCCGCCACGAATATCGGAACAGTATTGGCAATCCCCAGCGCGATCGCATCCGACGGCCTGCTGTCCACCTCAACCTCGCGCCCATCGACCTCAATAACCAACTGGGCGAAGAATGTGTGATCGCGCAGGTCGTTGATCACGATCCGCACCAGTTTCCCGCCCATCGCCTCGATCGTGTTGGCTAGCAGCTCATGCGTCTGCGGCCGCTTCACCGGCAGATTCTTCAGCCGCCGCTCGATCGCCGCCGCTTCGTACAGCCCGATCACAATGGGGAACGTCCGCTCACCATCCACCTCGCGGAGATAGATCACCTGGTAATCCTGCGTCTCACTGATCAGGATCCGCGATAGTTCCATCGCCACAGCCATGCCAAGCTCCTCGTGTGACCAACGCACTCCATCTTAGCACCTCAAACGCGCTCCGCCTCGCCGCACCGCATCCACCATATACTTCTCCACGCCATGCCCCAATTCTCCATCCCGCTCCCGCCACGCTTCTCCCTCCGCCACGCCGTCTGCTCCTACGGCTACTTCATCCTCGCGCCCAACCAATGGATCCCCGCGCCACGCCACGCCGATTCCCATCTCCTCCGCATCCTCCACACCACCTCCGGCCGCGCCGTCACGCTCACCCTCCGCCAGCGCGGCCGCCGCCTCCTCATCCACTCGGGCCGCAAGCTCACCATCGCCGACCGCAATCTCCTCCGCGCCCAAGTCCGCCGCATGCTCCGCCTCGATGAGGATCTCGCCACTTGGCGTGCGCTCCATCCCCAAGCCGCCGCCGCACGCTTCGACCGCCTCTTCCGCTCGCCCACGCTCTTCGAGGACATCGTCAAGACGATGACCAGCTGCAACGTCACCTGGCCCAGCACCGTCCGCATGAACCGCCTGCTCTGCGACCACATCGGCCGCGGCGCGTTCCCCTCGCCGCAGCAGCTCGCCGCGACATCCGTCGCCGACCTCGCACGCCTCGCCAAGGTGGGCTACCGCGCCGACCGCATCATCCGTCTCGCCCGTGACGTCGCCGCCGGCCGCCTCGACCTCGCCTGGTTCGAGCACCCCGATCGCACGACCGATGAGCTGTACGACGCACTGATCACCATCCACGGCATCGGCCCCTTCGCCGCCAACAACCTCCTCCAATGCCTCGGCCGCTACGACCGCCTGCCCGTCGACACCGAGACGCTCCGCCACTTCCGCCACCTCCACAATGTCCGTGGCGACCTCGCCCGCATCACCGCCGCCGCCCGCCGCCACTACCGCCGCTATGCCCCGTACCAGTTCCTCGCCTACTGGTTCGAGCTCTGGCAAGACTACGAACGCCGCTTCGGCCCCGCCCACCGCTGGCCCGCCAATATCCACACCAGCTTCACCGCCACCAAGCTCAAGTAGCCAGGGTCCAAAATCATCCCAGTTTAGCCGCGACCCGAGTCCCCGAGGGGAGCGCTCCTCGCGGCCTCATCCCGTGCGCACAAACCCGTCGTCCGGACATTTTCACCCCCTCCCCCCAACCCCATTTTCTCGCTCGCTCCCGCCAAACCTCCCGCCTTAACTCCCCGCCGATTCCACACCTTAAGACTGCGAATCCCACTCAAGCCCCTCGCGCATCCGGGAAAACCCCCGGACGTCCGGTTTTCGTACCACGTCTGTGCGCGCTTCCGTCTCGCTCCGTCAAAAATTCTTCAATCACCTGTAACACCCACCCCTCTTCCGCCATATTCAATTAGAGCACAAGGCCATCCCTTATGATCACACTCGAACTCGACTCCGAAATGATCGATGACGATGCCACGGACACCTCTCCATTCCCCGTGACCGCCCTGATGATCGCCACATCCGACAATGAGCGCATGGTTCACGCCTACGTCGCCGCGCTCAGCCGCGACCGCGATGCTGTCGAGGATCTTTCGCAGGAGGTCTTCCTGCGCGCCCTCTCGCGGATCGACCGTGTCAAAGACCCCGCGGACATCGGGCGCTTCTTGCGCGGCATGGCGCGCCACGTCGTGCAGGAACATTTCCGCTCACGCCGCCGCAGCCGCCGCTACCTGGAACTCACTGCCGCCGCTCTCATCGAGCGTGGCGAAACACCCGCCGAACTCTGCCACAACCGCGCCATGCTCGAAATGCTGGGTGCTGCCATCGAGCAACTCCCTCTCGTCTCACGCCGCATGTTGGAGATGCGATACACAGAATCACGCGACGCCGCCGACATCGGCCGCGCGTTGGGAATCACCGACACCGCTGTCCGCGTCAGCCTCCTGCGAATCCGAGAGCGTCTCCGCAAACGCCTCGCTGGCGACGCACGACCGAATTCCGAATGAATCCTTCCCTCGCCTCGCCGCTTGCGGCTTAGCACTCCCCGGAGCGCCAAGCCGCAAGCGGCGGAAAAGAAATACCGAACCACCACCGGCCTCAGAACCACCGCACCACGGTGCGCGGTCCTCTGCGCCCAAAAACAGGAGCATCCTCATGGCCATGGTCATCACCGACGCGTGCAAGGGCGTCAAAGACACCGCCTGCGTCGCCGTCTGCCCAGTCGATTGCATCCACCCGACCTCCGAAGAGCCCGGATTCGCCGAGGCCGAGCAGCTCTACATCGACCCCGATGTCTGCATCGACTGCGGCCTGTGCGTCGACGAATGCCCCGTTCGCGCGATCTTTCAGGACACCGACCTGCCCCATGACAAGAAACACTTCGAGCAGATCAACGCCGAATGGTTCAAACGTATCGCACGCTGACAAAAGATGACCCAGCGTCATCCCGACTGCGACATGCCCCTCGCGCCGACGGCGAGCAAGCTCGCCGGCTAAATAAGGGCACCGTCACTTGCCCATCAGCGTCTCAATCGTGTACGGCTCTTTGACGTTCTCCGTCGCGGCGCGGACTTTCGCGACATCCGCGGCGGTCACGGCGTCGCCTTTGTTGTTCCACGAATGACGCACCTCGGTCAGCACGTCGGCGATCCACTGATCCGATTCCTGATTCATCGGGATCATGATCTGGCCGAGGTAGGTTTTGCCGTCGATGGGGCCGGTTAAGCCGCGGAGGACGACTTTGATCATCGCGGTCTTGTCGCCGTTGGAGATCGCGGCTCCGGCGAGCGGAGGTGCGAGCTTGCCGGGGCCGGCGTCGACGCCCTTGCCGTTCGGAGCGTGGCAACTGATGCACAGTGACTGATAGATCGCGGCGCCGGCGGTGAGCTTGGCTTCCTTGACGCCGTTGAGGCGGTCCGTGCTGATCTTGGTGTACGCGGCGAGAAGATCGGTGGCGACCTTCGCGTTCTTGGCTTTTTCGATCACCGCGGCGGCGGGGGCGGCGTTGCGGTTGAAACCGGCCGAGAGCACGACCTGCGCGACGACATTCGCATCGGTGTCACTGGCCAGCGGCGCGATCTTCGCCAGCAGGTCATCATCGCCCTGGCGGAGGAGCCGCTCGCTGATGCGCACGGCGGCGATGCGGACGCGCGGATCGGCGTCGCTCAGCTTCTCGATAAGCAGGTCGCGGTCGATCACATCCATGCCCTCGAGCGTCCAGAGGGCGTGCATGCGTCCGAGCCCGGCGGCACCGGCGCGGGCGAGCTCCTTGAGCGCTGGAACGACGGACGGATCGCGCTTGAGCACGAGGATCTTCTGGGCGGTGTCGCGCCACCAGCCGTTGGGATTCGAGAGGTGCGTGACAAGCTGGGCGGGAGTTTCATCGAGCATGTGCGGAGCGGCGGCGGGCTTCGTCTCTTCGCAGACGACACGCCAGATGCGACCGCGTCCGACGTTCTTTTCGAGCCCGGCGGCCATCACCTGCCCGCGCAGATACGAGCCGTTCTTCACCCAGTTGCCCTCTTGGATGATGCCGCGGTACATGTCCACGATGTAGAGGCAGCCATCGGGGCCGGTGGCGGTGTGGATGGGGCGGAAGTTGCGGTCGGTGGAGGCGATGAATTCTTTTTTCTGCGCATCGTAGGCGTTGGAGAGGACGAGCTTGCCGTCAATGTTGTTCACCTTCGCGCGGCGGATGAGCCGACCGACGGGCTCGCAGATGAGCAGGTCGCCGTAGAGGTCCTTGGGCAGGTTGTCGCCTCGGAAGATGGATTGGCCGCAGCAGGCGGTGAAGTGGTTGAGGGTGTTGTCGGGGCGCAGGCGTTTGGGTCCGCCTTGGACATCGGGCGTGGCGATGATGGGCCAGGGCTCGTCGAAGTTGGCCGAGAGTTCGCCGGGGAGCTTGAGGCTGCCGTAGGCGTGGGGGATCTGGAAGCCGAAGGCGGGCTTCTCGCCGCCGGCGGTCGAGTAGTAGATGCGGCCCATGTCGTCCTGCGTCAATCCCCACTGAGCGAATTCGCCGACGACCGGCTCCGACTGCGCCGCGCCACGGGTCAGGCGGATGCGCTGCCGACCCATGCTGGTGTAGATCCAGTTGTCGAGGTTCCAGATCAGCCCGCTGTCCTGGTGCTCGAGGTTGCCGCCGCTCTTGATCGCCGGGCCCTGGTAGACGAGCTTCTTCTCGTCGGCGACGCCGTCGCGCTTCGTGTCGCGATAGGACCAGACCTGGTCGGTGTACGTCTCGGTGATGAGCACGCGGCCGTCGAGCGGGAGCAGCAGGCGCGGGAGGACGAGTTTGTCGGCGTAGACGGTCGCCTTGTGCATCAGGCCATCGCTGTCCTGTTCCGTGAGCATCGTGACGCAGCTCGTCG
>JAYVTU010000038.1:0-55680 GCA_043788485.1 Planctomycetota bacterium | reverse complement strand
CGAGGTCTTCAAGGTCTCCAAGGTCGGCTCGATCGCCGGCTGCCTCGTCACCGACGGCGTGGTGCGCCGCAACGCGCTCATCCGCGTCACGCGCGGCGGCATCGTCGTCGAACACGACCGCCAGCTCGAACAGCTCAAGCGTTTCAAGGAAGACGCCAAGGACGTCCGCGCGGGCATGGAATGCGGCATGAAGATCGAGGGCTACGACGACATCCACGCGGGCGACGTCCTCGAATGCTACCTCATGACGCAGGTCAAGCCGACGCTGGCTTAACGAATCGGTCTCGCGTCTTGCGTTGCGCGTCTCGCGTTTCAACGCAGGACCCGAGACGCGAGACCCGAGACTTGTATGGTGATCGGTGTCCTGCAGGTCGAGCTCTTCATCGGCGACTCGGTCAGCTTGAAGGACAAGCGACGGGTGGTGATGAGCCTCAAGGACCGTTTGCACCACGCCGACGGCGTCGCGATCGCCGAGGTGGACAAGCTCGAGGCGCACCAGGTGGCGGTGCTGGGCATCGTGACGGTGTCAAACTCCGGTTCGCACGCCCAGAGCGTGCTGGACGGGATACTGAATCAGCTTCGCAGCAACCCCAGGTTCGTGCTCAGCGGACATCGGATGGAGATGCTCAGCGGACATTGAGAAATTGGGGATTGAAGATCGCGGTAGGCTGAAATTGAAAATACGATGAGTCACCGTAAGCAACAGCTCGAATCCTCGCTCCAGCGCACCATCGGCATGATCATCGCCGAGGGCCTGAGCGATCCGCGCATCTCGGGCATGGTCTCTGTGACCGAGGTCCGCGTCTCGCCGGACATGCGCGAGGCGAGCGTCGGCATCTCCGTGCTGCCGGTCGAGAAGCAGGAGCTCAGCGTGCACGGCCTGCGCAGCGCCGCCGGTCATATCCAGTCCGAGGTCCGCCAGCGCTTGCGGGCGCGCAACGTGCCGCACCTTCATTTCCACGTCGATCCGTCGCTCAAGAAACAGGCGCAGATTCTCGGCGCCCTCGCCGAGGTGATTCCGCCCGTCGAGGACGTCGAATCCGCCGAGCCGAAGTCCGGTGACTCCGAGCCACAAGAGGATGAGAAACCGTGAGAAACGCCAGCCAGTACGCCAAGCGTTTGAGCCACCTGCTGAGCCGACTGCGGAAGCAGGTCACCCCGTCGCCGCCGCCGGAGCGCACGATCCTCGAGCAGCTCATTCACGCGTTCCTGACGTGGAACGCCTCACGCCGCCAGGCTGATCATGCGCTGTCGGACCTCGTCAAGGCAACGGTCGATCTCAACGAATTGCGCGTAAGTGATCCCGAGGAGCTCATCGAGATCGTCGGGCAGACTTATCCGCTGGCCGAGCAGCGATTCCTCAAGCTCAAGAGCGTGCTCAATTCCGTCTACCGCCGCGAACACGCGATGGCGCTCGAACCTCTCGCTTCCAAATCCAAGCGTGACGCCCGCGCCTACCTCGACGAGCTCGAGGGCATGGTGCCCTACGTCTCCGCCGCGGTCGTGCTGCTCAATCTCGAGGGCCACGCCATCCCCGTCGATGACAATCTCCGCAAACGCCTCGTCGATGATTCGGTCGTCGAGCCTTATGCGACGCTCGAAGAGATCCAGAGCTTCATCGAACACCACGTGAAGTCCGACCAAGGCATCGCGACGCATCAGCTCCTCCGCGCCTACGTCGAGAAGCCGATCAAGGTGCAGATCCCCGGCCCGATCCCCAAGGTCGGCCCGGCCCCCGCCCCGCCGCCGCCGCCCAAGCCCGTCCCCGCTCCCGTGCCGATCGCGATGCGCCCGCCCGGCTCGCCGCCGGTTCCCGGCAGCAAGCCCAGCAACGGCAAGCCCGCCGGCAAGCCCATCACCATCGTCAAACCCAAAGCCCCCGCCGCTCCGGCCAAACCCGCCGCGGCGCCGGCCAAGCCTGCACCGAAGCCCGCCGCGAAAAAACCGGCGCCCGCTAAGTCAAACGCCAAGAAGCCCTCCAAGCCCAAGGGCAAACCCGCCCGCGCCAAGCGCTGAAGCATTTCTCAATCGCCCACCCCGTCACCCCACAGGGTTCCCGCATGATCCGCCGCTCCGAAGACAACCGCCTCCGCATCGGTCTGCCCAAGGGCAGCCTGCAGGATTCCACGATCGACCTCTTCCAACGCGCCGGCTACCACGTCCGCGTCAACGATCGCTCCTACTTCCCCGAGATCGACGACCCTGACATGACCTGCGTCATGTTCCGCGCTCAGGAGATGAGCCGCTATGTCGAGGACGGCGTGGTCGATCTGGGCATCACAGGCCGCGACTGGATCGTCGAAAATGGCTCCGACGTCCACGAGGTCACCGAGCTGACCTATAGCAAAGCGACCAGCCGCCCGGCGCGGTGGGTTCTCGCCGTCCCCGAAGAGTCGCCGGTCCGCAAGCCCGAGGACCTCAAGGGCGGCATCATCGCCACCGAACTGGTCAACACGACGCGCAAATATTTCGAGCAGCGCGGCATCGAGATCAAGAAGGTCGAATTCAGCTGGGGCGCGACCGAGGTCAAGGCCCGTCTCGTCGATGCCATCGTGGACATCACCGAGACCGGCTCGTCGCTGCGTGCCAACAATCTCCGCGTCATCGACGAGATCCTGTCGTCCACGACACGCCTGATCGCCAACCACAACGCGTGGAAGGACCCGGTCAAGCGGGATAAGATCGAATCGATCTCGCTGCTCCTGCGCGGCGCCCTCGAAGCCCGCCGGAAGGTGGGCCTGAAGATGAACGCCCCACGTGAGAAGCTGCAGGCGATCCTGGCGATGCTCCCGGCGGAGAAGTCGCCGACCGTCAGCTCGCTGGCCGACAACGCATGGGTCGCTGTCGAGATCATCGTCGAGGATCGCGTCGAGCGCGAGCTCGTGCCCCGGCTGCACAAGGCCGGTGCCACCGGGATTTTCAGCTACCCGCTCAACAAGGTCATCCACTGATCCGTCAGCGAACGAACGGGAGTCACGCGTATGGTCCGCCGGTCTTCCGCTCTGCTGCGAATCGGTGACGCCGCGTGCACGTTCACGCTGGTCGCAGTTGTTGCGCTGTTATCGTTGACACTCTCCGCCTGCGCCCCCGCCACACAGGGCCCCGCCGCCGCCGCCGAAAACACCGCAACCGCTCCCGCGCCAGGCAAGAAATACGTCCCCGGTGATTTCAACCTCACCGTCCCCCCGCCGTCGCTGCTCACAGCCGACAACATCAAGATTCAGCCACGCACCGGCGATGATCTCGCTCACGCCAAGCTGACCTATCGCCAGATCATCCTCCGCACGCCGCGTCCCGACTATCTCAAGCCTGTCGCGGTCGACCCGCAGAAAATTCCCAAGCGCGCCGATGACGCCGACGTCGCCGAACCCGACAGCGCCGCGGTGAAGCACTACGTCCTCGGCCGCGCCGCGTATCAGGACGGCGACCGTTGGCAGGCCATCGAGCAACTCGAACAGGCCACGCGCCTCGATCCCAAATCGCCGCAGATTCTCAAACTACTTGGCGAGGTCTACTTCACCTACGGCAATCAGGTCAAGGGCGCCGACCGTCTCGCCCAGGCCGTCCGTCTCGAACCCAATGACGTGGACAGCCTCTTCTTCCTCGGCCGTTTCGCGTTTCAAAAGGGCCAGTGGGACGAGGTGATCGCCACGCTCGCCCAGTCCGCGGAACTCGACCAGAACGACGTCGATCCCGCCGTCGCGTTCCTGCGGCCCTACTACCTCGGTCAGGCGCTTCTGCAGCAGGGCTACGACGAAGCTGCGATCGATCAGTTCCGCCAGTATCTCCGCCTGCCGGAGAATTTCGATCGCGCCACCCGCCTCCACCGCGAACTCGCATTCCTTGATCGCCAGCGCGGGCTCGTGCAAGTCCAGCTCGGCGATGCGTGCTGCCGGCTCGCGCGTTTCGACGAGGCCCTGGCCGCGTACGACGGAATCGATCCCGAGGATCAGCAGATCATCGACGCGGAGTTGCTCGTCGCCCACCGCATCTACGCGCAGCTGGCAATGAAGCAGCCCCGGCTCGCCGAACAGACGCTCATCGACTGGCTCGGCAAAGCCGCCTCCTCGCCGCGTGCGCTCAAGCTCCTGACGTACCTCGCCGAGCAGAACGGCAAGCCCAAGCGTCTCATCGATTCCGCGCGGCAGGTTTACGAGAAGACCGGTCGTCCGCCGACGCTCGCGCTCGCCGTCGCGCAGCTCCTGACTGACGATCAGGCCGCCGATTTCCTCCTCGAGCATCTTAAGTTCCGGCCCAATGAAGAGGCCGTGTTCCAGGAGCTCGTCACCCGGCTCACCGAGAATCACCGCGATCGGTTGCTGGCCGTGGTGCTCGAGATGATCCGCCGCCAGCCCCGCTCCGCCGATCAGTTCGCCGCGGTGCTCACCACGCCGCGCACCGATCCCGATGAGATGCTCGCACTACTCGACAAGATGCCGCCATCGGAGCGCGACTCCGCCGCGGGTTTCTACGTCCGTGGCGCGCTCAATGCCGCCGCCGGCCGCACCGACGCCGCCGCCAAGGCCTACGACAAGGCCTTCGCCGCCGATCCCTTCTTCCTCTCACCGCAATTGGCTACCGTCCGACTCAAGGTCCGCCTCGGCCGCTACGAGGAAGCGCTCACTCTCCTCGATCAGGTCGCCAAAGCCCAGGGAACCGCAGCTCCCACCGCGGAACTCCGCATCGCACGCGCCGAGGTCTACGCCGGACTCAACCGTTTCGACGACGCCATCGCCCTCATCGATCAGCTCATGGGCGAGCAGCCCCGCGACATGAAGTACCCGCTGTTCAAGGCCCGCCTCCAGCGTGAGAAGCGTGACTTCGAGGCCGCCGACCGCACACTCTGGTCCGCGCTCGACGTCGATCCGACCAGCGAGGAAATCTACGCCGCGATCTTCGATCTCTACGACGATCCGGGCAATCCCCGTATCGATTACAACCAGCGCCTCGTCCTGCTCAAGCGCGTGCAGCGCGAGATCCCCACCTCCCGCATCGCCCGCCTCAAGGCCGCGGAGTTCTACTCCGCGAATCGCGCCTTCGATCGCGCCGAGGAGATGCTCAAGCAGCTCATCAAGGAAAAGCCCGACGACATCGAAGCCCTCGCCGCGCTCGCCGGCGTGATGGGCGCCACCGACCGCTGGGCCGACGCCGAGAAGCTCGTCAACGACAGCATCGACAAACGGCCCGAGGATGCGAACCTGCTCCGTCTGCTCGGCGAGGTGTGCCAGAAGACCGAGCACATGCCCGCGTTCTACGCCCGCATGGAAACGTACCTCAAACGGCAGAAGCCTTCATTCGAACGCAGCTGCCAGCTTGCGCAGGTTTACGTTGAGTGGGACAAGCCCGAGCTGGGGATCACAGCGGTGCAGGAGGGCGTCCGCCTCAAGCCCGATCCGACCGCGTCGCAGCGTCTCCTGCTCGCCACGCTGTATGAGCGTCTCACTCAATACGACAAGGCCCTGGAACAGGCCGAACTAGCGATGAAGGACAAGCCAGAAAAGGCCGCCGACATCCTCTACTTTAAATCCTCGATCTACAACTCGATCAACGATCTGCCCAAGTCGGAGCAGACGCTCGAAGCCGTGCTCAAGATCGATCCCGACCACGTCCGCGCCAACAACGACCTCGGCTATCTCTACGCCGATCAGAACCGCAACCTGCTCGACGCCGAAAAGATGACGCTCAAGAGCGTCGCCGCCGAGCCGGAGCGCGGGGCGTATCTCGATTCGCTGGGCTGGGTCTACTACAAGCTCGGGCGCTTCGAGGAGGCCCTTCGCCGATTCGAGGAAGCACGCACCAAGCAGGATGGCGACGACCCGGTCATCCTCGATCACCTCGGCGACACGCTCTGGCGATTGAAGCAGAACGAGCGCGCCACCGATTTCTGGAAGGCGGCGCTCAAGTCGCTATCGAAGCTCGAGCCCAAGCGCCGCGCCGAAATGGAAAAGATCCGTATCGCCATCGACGCGAAGCTCAAGGCCGTCGAGGCCGGCAACGCTCCCATCGTCGCGCCCATCGCCTCCGAAGTCCCCGCCAAGCCGCCGCCCAAATAAGTCCTGCCGCTTGCGGCTTAGCGCTCCCCGTATTTTCCCCATCCCCATAATCCGAGATTCCTCATGGCCGGTCACAGCGCCTGGAAAAACATCAAGCACAAGAAGGCCAAGTCCGACGCCCGCAAGGGCAAGATCTGGTCCAAGTGCGCCCGCGCCATCATCGTCGCCGCGAAAACAGGCGGCGGTGATCCCGAGAGCAATCTCTCGCTGCGCTATGCCATCGACGACGCCCGCGCCGCCAACATGCCGCGGCTCACCATCGAAGGGGCCGTCAAGAAAGGCACCGGGAACCTGGCCGGCGAAAACTACGAATCCGCGATGTACGAGGGCTACGGCCCCGGCGGCGCGGCCGTGCTCATCGAGGTGCTCACCAACAACCGCAACCGCACCGCCGGCGATGTCCGTGTCATCTTCGACAAGAACGGCGGCAAAATGGGCGCGGCGGGTTCCGTCTCCTACCTCTTCGCGGCCAAGGGCATCATCACGCTTGCCCACACCGCCGCGACCGAACATCGCCTGATGGAAATCGCCCTCGAAGCCGGCGCCGAGGACGTGAAGCTCGATGGCGAAGTCTGGCAGATCACCACCGATGTCCCCGCCTTCATCGGCGTCAAAAAGGCGCTCGAAACCGCGAAGATCGAGGCTACCGCCGCCGAGCTCGGTTTCGTCCCCAGCACGACCGTCACGCTCACCGGTGACAACGCGAAAAAGATGATGGTGCTCATCGACGCCCTGGAAGATAACGACGATGTGCAGAAGGTCCACGCCAACTTCGAGATCCCCGACGCCGATCTCGCAACGATCGAATCGTGAAATTGCCCCTTCCCGCCGCTTGCGGCTTAGCGATCACCGTTCCCTGCATCGACGCCAAGGCGGCGTTATAATCCCGCCCCATGAAAGCCCTCGTCAAAAAGAAATCGGAAGTGGGCCTCTGGCTCGACAACGTTCCGGAACCCGCCTACGGCATCAATGACGTCCTCATCAAGGTCCTCCGCACCGGCATCTGCGGGACCGATGTGCACATCTACAACTGGGACGCCTGGGCGCAGAAGACGATCCCCGTCCCCATGGTCGTCGGCCACGAATTTGTCGGCGAGATCGTCGCGGTCGGGTCGAATGTCAAGGACTTCCACCCCGGCATGATCGTCTCCGGCGAAGGGCACGTCGTCTGCGGGCACTGCCGAAACTGCCTCGCCGGTCGGCGTCACCTCTGCGCCCATACGAAGGGCGTCGGCGTGAACCGCCCCGGCGCGTTCGCAGAGCTGCTCTGCCTGCCGCAGACCAATGTGTGGGTGCACGACTCGACGACCGAGATTTCGCGTGATGTGCAGTCGATCTTCGATCCCTTCGGCAACGCCGTGCACACCGCGCTGAGCTTCGACCTGCTCGGCGAAGATGTGCTGGTCACCGGCGCCGGTCCGATCGGCATCATGGCCGCGGCCGTCGCGCGGCACGCCGGGGCACGCTTCGTCGTGATCACTGATGTGAACCCTTACCGCATCGAGCTGGCCCGCAAGATGGGCGTGACGCTCGCTGTCGATGTCCGCAACACGACGCTCAAGGATGTGCAGGCGAGCCTGGGCATGAAAGAAGGCTTCGACGTCGGCCTGGAAATGTCCGGCAACCCGCACGCCTTCCGCGACATGCTCGCCAACATGGCGCACGGCGGGAAGATCGCGATGCTCGGTATCCCCGAGAAGGACATGGCGATCGACTGGAACCTCGTCGTGTTCAACATGCTGACCATCAAGGGCATCTACGGCCGGGAGATGTACGAGACGTGGTACAAGATGACCGTGATGTTGCAGTCGGGCCTGGACATCAGCCCCGTCATCACGCACCGCTACCACTACACCGATTTCCAGAAGGGCTTCGACGCGATGCGCTCGGGTTCGTCGGGCAAAGTGATCCTCACGTGGAACGAAGGTTGATCCCTTCAGGCCCCCTCTCCCTCCTAGGGAGAGGGTTGGGGTGAGGGTTAAATCACCCGGGAACCGCGTGCGCCTGGCGCGGAACACACGTTGAACTCTCAACGTCTCACCCTCACCCGGCGGAGGACCGCCGACCTCTCCCTTGAAGGGAGAGGTGAATTCAAACAGCACCCCGCACGAAAGGCCGCGCCATGTTCGGCGACTTCAAGAATCATCTCGACAAGCAGATCTCCGACATCCGCGCCGCCGGGACATACAAGCGTGAGCGCGTGATCACCTCGCCGCAGGAAGCGCACATCGCGACGACCGACAAGCCCGATGTGCTCAACATGTGCGCGAATAATTACCTGGGTCTCGCGGATGATCCGACGGTGATGAAGGCCGCGCACGACGCGATCGACAAATGGGGCTACGGCCTTGCGTCCGTGCGCTTCATCTGCGGCACGCAGCAGCCGCACAAGGACCTGGAGCAGCGGATCAGCGCCTTTCTCGGCACCGAGGACACGATCCTCTATTCCTCCTGCTTCGACGCCAACGGCGGGCTCTTCGAGACGGTGCTGGGCGCCGAGGACGCGATCATCTCCGATGAACTCAACCACGCCTCGATCATCGACGGCGTCCGCCTCTGCAAGGCGCAGCGCTTTCGCTACAAGAACAACGACATGGCCGACCTCGAAGCCCGCCTGCTCGAGGCCGATGAGAAGAAGGCCCGATTCAAGATGATCGCCACCGACGGCGTCTTCTCGATGGACGGCATCATCGCCAATTTGCCGGGCGTCTGCGATCTCGCTGAGAAGTACAAGGCCTTAGTGATGGTCGATGATTCGCACGCCGTCGGCTTCATGGGCAAGACCGGCCGCGGCACGCACGAGCATCACAGCGTGATGGGCCGCATTGATGTCATCACCGGCACGCTCGGCAAGGCGCTGGGCGGAGCGAGCGGCGGGTACACCTCCGGCAAACGCGAGATCATCGAGATGCTCCGCCAGCGCTCGCGGCCGTACCTGTTCAGCAACTCCCTTCCGCCCTCCATCGTCGGTGCCTCGATTGCGACGCTCGACCTGATCTCGAAATCGACCGAGCTGCGTGACAAGGTGCACGAGAACACGCGTTACTTCCGCAAGGCGATCGCCGCCGCGGGCTTCAACATCGTTCCCGGCGAGCATCCGATCGTCCCGATCATGCTCGGCGACGCGTCTCTGGCCGGCAAGATGGCCGACGCGATGCTGCAGCGCGGCGTCTACGTGATCGGCTTCAGTTTCCCGGTCGTGCCGCAGGGCAAAGCCCGCATCCGCGTGCAGGTCTCGGCGGCGCACAGCCGCGCGGACCTGGATTTCGCGGTCGAGGCGTTCACGGCGGTGAAGCGTGAACTGGGAATCTGAAGCGGGCAACCTCGGTCATTCGTGGTCATCTGTCGCCCTGAAAGCGGGCGTGCGAATCTTGACTTCTGCATAGTGAAGACCGGTCGCGATAGTGCTGTAGCTTTGACCGCTTCCGCTCGATGGGTTTGTTTCCTCGTCCTGCACATTATCCGTGACGATGTAGACGCCGCAGTGGTATCGGCTGCTTTTGGACGTGACGACGAGGACGCCGAACCCGTGCGGATAGACGTCCACCGGATGTAGGCTCCGGATAGTGTCAGGCCAGAATGTCTCGGGGATGGAGTGAACCGAGGGCGAAGTCGCCTCCCATTTGGCGAGCATGGCGAGCGCATCGGCTTTGAGGCGTGCGTCCCCGATCGCCGCGGCCCTAGATGAGGCGCTTGAGCAGCCGGAGAGCGACAACGACAGAACCGAGACCATGAGCAAGGCAATCGCGATCATGGGGGAATTGGGCTGTGACGAAATGCGCATCTGATTCATATCCTTGCGGGTCGACCAAAGCCTACAGAATAGTACCAATGACCAAGCATTCTCATGGGTTCGCAGATTCATGGTTTGCTCGCGATTGGCTCATGCAACGCAAACATGCGGCTCTTAATTTTCACGCCGCACACAAACCCGTTTCACTTTAAGGAGACTTCCGATGATCCGTCGAATTGCTCTGCTCGCTGGAATCGCCGCCCTGACCGCCTGCGGCGCGGCCCGCACGACCGCCAAGCCCGATGGCTATTTCGAGGCCCGCAAGAACGGCAACACGTACGTCTTCGGCAGCGTGCCGTCGATGCAGAAGTACATGCAGACCGGCGACGTTGACACGACGCCCCGCTACTACCCCGGCGGAAACACGGTCTATTTCGAGACCTACGGCTCCGAAGCGCTGGTTGAGGCGTATGTGAAGGCGCACCCGTAAGCTGCAAGTTGACGCTGCATCCACCTCTCCCTCCCAGGGAGAGGTCGGCGAGTCCGCGAGCCGGGTGAGGGTGAGGCGTGGAAAACGCTGGGTGTTTTACGCGCGCGTTCGCACAGTGAGTTCAAATAATTCACCCTCACCCCAGCCCTCTCCCTGAGAGGGAGAGGGGGGAGGAATCGCTCCACGCGTGCCCTTCCGGGCGGCGGCGCTTACAATGGCGACCACAGGGATCTGGCACGGATGCCTCCCGGTTTGCACCGGCCCGGCGGTGATGGAGCCACGCGATGAGGCAATGGACATGCACGGTAACGGTGTGGGTGCTGGGCGCCGGCGTTGCAGTCGCGGCGCTGGGTGGCTGCACGGACCCCAGCAAATCGCTTGACGGCTTCGTCAAGGAAATGATGCCGCCCTCGCCGAGTGAGACGGCGCGGCAGGCGTTCAACGTCTACGATGCGGACCTGCGGCGGCGGTCGATCAACCTGCTGTCCAACGCGACGTGGGGCGGCGAGGCACCGTACGTCAAAACCTATCAGCACTTCGCATCACTCACCGATGAGGACCCGACGGTCCGCGCGGCGGCGCTGCGTGCGCTGGGCCGGCACGGATCGGCCAGCGACATCCCCGCGGGGCTCAAGGCTCTCAAGGACAAGAATAATTTCGTGCGATGGGAAGCGGCGATGATGCTGCAGCGCCTGCACGGCGATGAGGCGGTCGATCCGCTGATCGCGGCGATGCGCGATGATGAGGATCCCGATGTGCGGGCGGCGGCGGCGCGCGGGCTGGGGCAGTATCCACAGCCGCGTGTTTTGCCGGCGCTGATCGGCGCGCTCAATGATGAGGATTACGCGGTGGTGCAGCAGGCGATGGAATCGCTGGGCTTGCTGACCGGCCACGATCTGGGCGACGGCGGCGGCAGGTGGCTGACGTGGATGGAGGGCGTGGACAAGCCGTTCGCGGCGCAGAAGCCGTATACCTACATGGAATACATCCGGCCTCCGACGACGCTGGAGAAGATGAAGTTCTGGACGACGCCCAAGGTGGCGGTTCCGCAGGAGCCGCGCAGCGCGCTGGCACAGGGCGGCCCGACGCCGCTGCCGACGGATGCGACGGTGAAGGAACCCGCGCAAACGACGCCGAGCGACAGCCCCACCGCCACGCCGCCGGGTGAAACGCCGGCGCCTAAGCCGTATCCGATCACCAAACCGCCGACGAAATGATTTTTCGAGATGCACATTCCGCCGTGAAACGAACGGCACGCCGAATCGGAGCTCGACCTTGAAAGCGCTCGTGTTTGACGGGCAGCGCCCGAAGCTCGATACCCGTTACAAAGACCCGCAACTCGCGGCCGGCGAGGCGCTGATCCGCCCGCTGCTCGCGGGTGTCTGTTCGACGGACCTAGAGATCTGCAAGGGCTACATGGGGTTCCGTGGTGTGCTGGGGCACGAATTTGTCGGCGTTGTCGAGCAGCTCGGCCAGAACTGCGATGAGCGGGCGAAAAAGCTGCTGGGAAAGCGAGTGGTCGGCACGATCAACTGTGTGTGCGGCAAGTGCGACATGTGCACGAGCGGGCTGCGGAATCACTGCCGGGCGCGGACGGTGCTGGGGATTGCGGGGCGCGACGGATGTTTCGCTGAGCGTTTCACGCTGCCGGCGGCGAACCTGCTCGCCGTGCCCGATGGACTTGATAACGACCGTGCCGTGTTCACCGAGCCACTCGCCGCGGCGTGCAACATCCTGCAGCAGATCCGCATCGAGGGGCGGCCCTACATCACCGTGCTCGGCGATGGCCGGCTCGGCCTGCTCGTCGCGCAGGTGATGGCGAAGCTGAATGCATCGGTCCGCCTCATCGGCAAGCACCCGGCGAAGATGGTGCTCTGCGAGAAATGGGGAATCAAGCACCGCGAGGTCGGCGAGCTGACGGCTCGCGCGGATCAGGACATCGTCGTGGACTGCACGGGCTCCGCGGCGGGGCTTGAACTGGCAATGAATCTGGTGCGGCCGCGCGGACGGATCGTGCTCAAGACGACGGTCGCGCAGCAGAAGGGCGTGGATCTCTCGCCACTGGTGATCAACGAGATTCAGTTGGTGGGCTCGCGCTGCGGGCCGTTCCCCGAGGCGCTGTCGATGCTCGCGGCGGAGCAGGTGGACGTGCTGAGCCTGATCAGCAAGCGGTGCAAACTCGCGGATGCGGAGAAGGCGCTGGCGGCATCGGAGCAGGCGGGTGTGATCAAGGCGTTGATTGAGTTTGAGTGAAACGGTCTCGGATCTTGCGTCTCGGGTCTCGCGTTTGAACGCAAGACCCGAGACGCAAGACGCGAGACGCGCGACGTTTTTACACCACACGGCCGGCGAACGGTGAGCGGCGTAGGCGGTCGAGGATCGGGCACAGCAGTCCGGCGGCGATGAGGGGGATGTAGGAGACGCCGTCGAGCGGGACGAACCAGCGGATGGCGATGATTCCGGCGCCGAGGAGGATTCCGTAGAGGAGGCGGCCGACGCCGGTGCGCGGCATGGTGAGCGGCGCCATGACGAGGAGGATGAGCAGCAGCGGCGAGGCGAGGAGCTGATAGCCGATGTACGTGACGGAGACACGCCACCCGATGACGCCGAACGCGGCGGCGGAGATCTGCGTGCCGCCGACGTCCTGGAGCGGGAGCAGCGCGAGCATCGCGGCGGCGGCGAGGAACCCGGCCAGCGCCATGGGCCAGCGGCTGACGCGGAAGTAGATGAGCATGAGACCGGCGAGAATGATGAGCGACTGGCCGGTGACGCCGACGGGGCCGGGCGTCGCGCCGATGAGGACATCGCCCATGCGCGGGAGGTTGCCGTCCTTGAGCATGGCGGGGATTTTGGCGGTGTGTCGGAGCATGTCGCGCTGCTGCTGAAGCATGAGGCGCTGGGGATCGGGGCGCGCGATGGCGTCAAACGGCGGCTGGACGTGCGTCTGATGCCAGCGGAGCCCGCTGATCGGAGTGGTGGGAAGTTGCAGGCTCCCGGTGAAAACATGATTGGGCGCGAGTACGGCCTGGATCGCGCTCTCGGCCATCTGCGGAGCAAGAAGTGCGAGGAGCACCTGCACAAGCGCGACGGGATGTACGCGGACACGGTGCGTCGGGCCGACGAGAGCGCAGGCGATGCCGGTGAGGATCGCGGCGACGGTCGGGATCCAAAGAGTGTTGACGAGCGGGAGTGTGAGCCCGATGAGCATGCCCATGTTGAGGGTGTGGGGGAACAGCTCGGTCTGCCAGCGAGAGCGGAGCAGGCGATCGATGACGACGCAGCAGGCGAAGGTGGCGAGGCAGATGACGGTGGTGATGGCGACGGTCAGCAGCGCCCGCCAGCCGAAGTAGGCGAAGGCGGAGATGGTCGCGGCGATGTTGATCCAGAGCCACTGCCGTTCGTACTGGCTGCGCGGCCGGATGGGACCGATCCACGGCGGACCGAACGCGGCGACCGGCACCGCTGGCAGTGCGTCGGCGTCGGGTGATGGCGGAGCGGAATGTGCGGCGGCTACTTTGATGTTTCGCTCGATTCCATTTGTTGCTGGACGCGGACGAACGTCTGCATGAGCGGAATCGCCGACGGGCAGACGTAGCTGCACAGCCCGCACTCGGTGCACCAGGGCAGCTGCTCGCAGAGCCACGCATCATGCGCCCGGCTCTGCGCCGCAGCGAGCATGGTCACGGGATCGAGCCGCGTCGGGCACACGTCCAGGCACCAGCCGCAGTTGATGCACGACTGCGGCACCGGGGCCTTGCGCGGCGGCAGCACGGTCAGCAGCGTGTGCTCACCGGGCACTACGTGCGGCCGACTGAGAAGCCGTCCGGCCATCGGATCACCGATCACGACCTCATCACCATCGCCCTCCATCGTCGCCAGCGTCGGATCGAGCGTGCTCAGCGGCTGGCCCGGCAGCGCGTAATAGCTGCGAAGAAGATCGGCACGGTGACCGGGCCGCGCCACGAAGACGGGCCGCACAAGATCGAAACGGCGGAGCGTGAACCAGCGACCGATGCGGATCGCGGTCCAGGGATTGATCATCATCAGCCCCTGCTCGACGGGATTGTGCCGCTGCGGCAGCAATCGCGAAGCGCCGGGCGATGAGCCGAGCCCGTAGGCGATCATCGTCGGATGCGCCGACGGGTAACGATTGTTTTCGACGATAAGCCGCAGCCGATATTTTCGGCAGCTCGATCGTAGCCGCCCGAGCATCGCCGGAACGCGACCGGCGAGCATGACGACGCGCTTGGCATTCAGCAGGTCCGCGAGGATCAGCGTGCCGAGCACCGCGTCGTCCGGAAAACTGAGCAGCAGGCTCGATCGATTCGGATACGGCGGAAAGCGGTCGAGCCCGACGCACACCAGCGTCTCAACAGGCCGGCTCCGCGCCGCGTCGAGCTGCGTGATGAGGCCCACACCGCCGTCGAGATCGGACCACGGCCCAACCTGCCGCAATGCGGCGAACCAATTCTCCAATTTGCGCCCGCGCGGCGGCGCAACCTCAAGTGAAGTCACAACCGTTTCACCCGGTGGATCGATCTCCAGAACGTAGCCCCCGGTCTCCAGCGGCGTGACAGCGCGAACCGTGCCGGTAATGGGACTGACGTGGCACGAATCGGATTGCCGCAGGGGCTGAATCAGGAACTGCCCGCGACGGACGGTCTGGCCGTGGATCACCTCGGGCCGGTCGGGGCAGTTGAAGCGCAGCCGATGGGCCGGCAACTGATCGGGCGGCGGCGGCAGCCGGATCGGTTGACCCTGTGTGAACTCCATGCCCCCGAGCACTTTATTCACAGCAGCTCCATGGTCGCGTTGGCGTCGGTTCCAAATCGCATTGTAATCGAGGGCCGGAAAATTACCCACCAAAGCGTTGACGACGACGCACCGAGAACCCAAAATGAAAACAGCGATTGCCAGATAAAACAAATTCGGTCCAAAAATTTTTTACGTTAAACGTATGTAAAATCCCTTGCATCACCGCCGCCGCATGGTACGATCGCGTACGATTCATCGGTTGTTCAACATCGCCCCCGGAAGGGCTCGGTTCCCACGAAAGTGGGGCCGGGCCTTTTTTAATTGACGCATCATCTACCGACGCCCAGCCAGCAGACTCCGCACAAATTCCTCGATCGCCGCCTCGCACCGCACCGGGTCCAGCGTCGTCGCCTGAAGATGTTCAGCCCCCTCCACCTCGCACAACACGCCCTGCGCCGCCGCCGCCGCGATCTCCCGGATCTCCGCGGAACTCACCACTTGGTCCTGCGATCCGTGCAGCAGTAAAAGCGGCTGCGTCATCCGCCCCGCGCTCCGCACCGAATTAATTTTTCCAACCCCGGGCCACCACGTCCGCAGCAATCCAATCGCAAGAAACGCCACGAGCCCGCTCGGCAACCGATTCAATCGCAGCACCGCCGCGATCGCATCGACAACCTTGCGATACGGTGATTCCGCGATCACCCCCGCCACCTTCCCCCCCGCTTCCGCCGCCACGTTCATCGCGATTGACGCGCCCATCGAATACCCCATCAACACAATCGGCCGCACCGGCTCCAGCGCCGCCGCCCAGTCAATCACGCGCATCACATCCCCCAATTCCTCCACGCCAAACGTGCACCACCGCTGCCGCGATTCGCCGTGCCCGCGCAAATCAAAAAGCACGAGCCGCGATGCCACCGGCGTCAGCAGGTCCAGCCACAGCAATTCGCCCAGCCGGCTGTCACCCCACCCGTGCAGCAGAACCATCGTCGGCCCGCCCGGATCCGTTCCCTTCACAAGCCACAGTTCCATCTCCTCACCACCCGCATCACGGATCGTCTGCGTCTCAAATTCACCCGCCCCCGCCTCCTTCGGATCCGTCGGCAATCCCCGCGCCACCGCCCCGCCGATCGTGTGACGCGGCGGCTTCACCAATTGAATCGACAGCAGCACCGCGCAAACCGTCACGACCGCCGCCAACGCGATCAGCAGCAAAATGAAAAGTCCGCAGACCATCATTCCAGCATAGCCCGCCATCAGACGTTTGGCTTGAGACAAAACAGCGACGGGGCGCTTTCAAGGCGCCCCGTCGCGAATAGGAATCTTCGCGGGCACTCCGCACCCAATTCACTTGACTTCGATGCGGTGCGGCTTGACCTCTTCGCGCTTCTGCAGCTTCAGATGCAGAACGCCATCGGAGAGTGTCGCCTCGACCTTGGAGGGCTCGACGCTGTTGGGCAGCGAAAAGCTGCGCTCGACGCGGGTGAATCGGCGTTCATGCAGGTGGCGGGCGCCACGCTTCCCGTCCGATTCCTCGCTCTTGCGCTGGGCCGCGATCGAGAGCATCCCGTCCTCGAGCGTCACCTGGATCTCTTCACGCTTGAAGCCCGGAACTTCCGCATCGACATAGATCGACTCATTGTCCTCGCGGATGTCGACGGGGTACGCGCCGACCAGTTGCTGTTCACCGGCTGCGCTCGGCGCCGCAACGCCGCCCCGGCCGAACATGCGGTCGACCTCGCGCTGCATCAGTTCAAAAGGGTCTTCCCAGATATTGCGGACACTGCGACGAACGGTGGGCAACATGGCAGAGCTCCTTGGAATGGAAATTTTGACTGGCGCCGGCCCACGCGGGCCTTTACGCCGATCATCCACCCGGCAAGCTTCAAACACCGTGCCCGGCGCCCGGCGCGCGCATTTTTCGCGATTTCAACCACTTGCGGAATCATCCCCCTCACGCCCCGCCTGCCAAAACGACAATGCCCCGTCATGCCGCTGCACGCGTGGCAGAACGACATGGCGCGACGATTCACGGCGATCCGAACAGCCCCGTGTCATCCGATGTTGAAGGCTTCGACTTACTCCGCGATTTCTTGACCGGCGGGGCGGCAGGTCCCGCGGGAGCTTCGGGCGCAGTCGGCTTGCCGCCCACCACATCTGACTCCACGTGCCCATCACTCAGACGCGTCACAATCCGCTGGCCGGCGTGTGTCTGTGTCACGCTACGCAGCAGCCCCCCCGCCGCATCCGTTGTGTAGCTGTACCCGCGCTGCAGCACGCTCTCCGGCCCGACCGCCTGGAGTTGCCGCGCCAGCGCCTCAAGCCGCGCCGTCTGCTTCGCCATGCTCCGCGTCAGTGCCCCGCGCAGCGCCGCATCCGCCGAATCGATCTCACGCCGCGCCATGCGCAACCGCGCCCGCGGCTCGATCGCCGCCAGCGCGTGCAGTGACTGATCCAGTCTCCGCCGCTCACGACCGACCCGCCGCTCCGCCGCTGCGCCGAGCCTGCGCTGCAGATGCTCCAGTTCCGTGCGCATCTGCGCGAAGCGCTCCGTCGGCCTGCGAAACACGCGGTGCGACGCCAGGTGCTCCAGCCGCACACGCATCCGCTCCGCCACGCGCCGAAGCGCCCCGCCGAGCCGATCGGTCATCTGTTCGACGTGGTGCCGCTCCGACTCTGCATCGGGCACGAGCCGCGCCGCCGCCTGCGTCGGCGTCGAGCAGCGCAGGTCCGCCACAAGTTCCGCGACGCTCGTGTCCGTCTCATGGCCCACACCCACCGCGATCGGCACAGCGCAGCGGAACACCGCGTCGGCCACGACCCGCTCGTTGAATGCCCAGAGATCCTCCATGCTCCCGCCGCCGCGCGTCAGGATCACCGCGTCGATCCCCAGCGCCTTGTATCCCTTGCTCAGCGCATCGACCGCCCGCGCGATCTGCTGCGCCGCCCCCTCGCCCTGAACCTTCACATCGATCACGCTCAGCTTCACCCCCGGCCAGCGGTGCCGCGCGGTCTTGATCACATCGTGCAGCGCCGCGCCGTTCGCGCTGGTCACAATCGCGATGTGCTCCGGGAACGCCGGCATCGCGCGCTTCCGCTCTTCCGAGAAGTAACCCAGCGCCCGCAGTTCCTCGCAGAGCTGGCGAAATCGAATCTCCAGCGCCCCCTGCCCCACCGGCTGCAGATCATCCACATAAAGCTGCAGTTTCCCCTGCGGCCCGTAGTAATCCAGCTTCCCGCTCGCCACGACCTGCTGCCCGCGCTCCGGCGTGAACGCGCACTTCTTGACCGCCGTCGCCCAGACCACGCAGTGCAAAATGCTGTTCTGCTCATCCTTGAGCGACAGATACCAGTGCCCGCGCTCCGAAAAATTGCTGACCTCGCCGACAACACGCAGCGGCGTCGGCGCGCGATCCGAGATAATGCGCTTCACAAGCTCACAAACCTGCGTCACGGTCAGCGGCTTGGCGCCCTCGAATTTCCCGTAAAGCTTCTGCTCCCGCCGCGCGGGCCCGCCGATGTCGGGTTCGGGAATCTTGCTGGGATCAAAGGGCAGCCGCGTCATGCCGTAACTGTAACGCGGAACAGGGATTTTTGGCGATGGCGAGGTGACTTGAACAAAACGCCGCCCGCGTTACACTATTGGGCTCGTTTGACCTCACGCAATCTGAAAGGCTACCGATATGGCTCGTCACGCCAAGACTCACAAAGGCCTGCTCAAGCGGGTCACCATCACCGGCAAGGGCAAGATCAAGTTCAAGCACCCCAACGCCGGCCACCTGATGAGCGGCAAGACGGGCCAGCACGTCCAGAAGCTGCGCGGCCGCGGCGTCGCCGACAAGACCATCGCCCGTAAGATGCAGGCGCTGCTCAACCGTAAACTGATCGGCCGCGATCAGGGCTGATTGAAAACTAAATACACCGACAGCGGACTGGGCGACTAAATCCCCGTTATGGCGGGGTCCCGAAACCGCGTCCCTATTTGAGGATCCGTCCCATGCCTCGCGCAAAGAAGGGTGCAGCCACCCGTCAGTCCAAAGCCCGTTGGTTCAAGCTCGCCAAGGGCTACCGTGGTTCACGCTCGCGCCTCTGGCGCCGCGTCAAGGAAGCCGTCGTCCGCGCCGGCGTCTACGCCTACCGTGACCGTAAGACCCGCAAGCGCAATTTCCGTGGCCTGTGGATCACCCGCATCACCGCCGCCGTACGTTCGCGCGGCATGCGCTACAGCCAGTTCATCAACGGCCTCAAAGAGGCCAACATCGTGCTCAACCGCAAGATGCTCAGCGAACTGGCCATCCAGGACCCCGCCGCATTCGACGCCATCTTCGCCCAGGCCAAGACCGCCCTGGACAAGAAGGCCAAGAACGCCAAGAAGGCCGCCTAACCCGCAACTATTTCAAGTGACCAACGCCTCGATGCTCAGAGAAGAAAGCTTCATTGAGCGTTGAGGCTTGATCATTGGATTGGAATCTCCCGTGGCTGCCAAACAGATCTGGTTCAACGGCGCCCTCGTCCCCGCCGATCAGGCCAAGGTCAGCGTCTACGACCACGGCCTGCTCTACGGCGACGGCGTGTTCGAAGGCATCCGTGCCTACAACGGCCGCGTGCTCAAGATGCGCACCCACCTCAATCGCCTCTTCGATTCCGCTCGTGCCATCGCCCTGACCATCCCCTACACGATTGAGCAGCTCGAGGCTGGCATCCGCGCGGCGATCGGGGCCAACAATCTCACCAGCGCGTACATCCGACTCTGCGTGACGCGAGGCGTCGGCCCGCTCGGGCTCAATCCGTTCACCTGCAAAGATGCCACCGTCTTCATCATCGCTGACCTGATGCAGCTCTACCCCGCGGAGCTCTACACGACCGGGATGGAGATCGTCACCGCTTCGACGATCCGCAACCATCCCGCCGCCCTGAGCCCGCGCGTCAAGAGCATGAATTACCTCAACAACATCATGGCCAAGGTCGAGGGCATCCGCGCCGGCGTTCCCGAGGCGTTGATGCTCAATCACCTCGGCCACGTCGCCGAGTGCACCGCGGACAATATTTTCATCGTCAAGGGCGGCATCCTCTCGACGCCGCCGCTGCACGCCGGGGCGCTGGAGGGTGTGACACGCAACCTCGTCATCGACCTCGCCCGGCAGGCGGGCATCACGGTGCGCGAGCCCGACATGACGCGCCACGACATCTACATCGCCGACGAATGCTTCCTCACCGGCACCGGCGCGGAAGTCATCCCCGTCACGAAGATCGACGCCCGCCCCATCGGCTCCGGCAAACCCGGCCCCATCACAACGCAGCTCATCGCGGCGTTCCACAAGCTCGTCGTCGCGCCGCCGGAAGATTAAATAGCCGCAGATTCCGGCGGAATCAGGAAGATTAACCGCGAAGGCGCGAAGGACGCGAAGAAGAAAACCCATTTGTTTGAATTGCCGTTCGATTCATTTCTGCACTTCAACAATGTCTTTCTCTTCTTCGCGTCCTTCGCGCCTTCGCGGTGAAAAACTCCCCTTCCTATAGCATCAATTGCAGCCATTGTCTCATGCGCTGGAACGTCACCGAAATCACCGACGTCATCACCGACACGCTGCATGACGCGGCTCGGGAGAAGGACCGCGAGCAGGCCGTCTACGGCATCGATGATCTCAGCGAACTGAAGATGCACCCACTGATCCACGCCGCGCTGCGCGGCGCCGGCTACGGCGTCTGGCCGGAGCAGACGTATCCGTCCGCGCGCACCGGCCGCAAGCGCAAGAGCGAGGGCAAACGCTGCGACATCGTACTCACGTACGAGAAGGCGACCGGCCTCGTCGATCCCGAAGCCGAATCAACGCTCTTCGGCGACGCCGACGCCCTGCCCCTCGAAGCCGCATACTGGCTGGAGATCAAGACCGTCGCCCAGTTCACCCGCGAAGGCCCGTTCCCGCACTACAGCAAGGAACTGCTGAGCCCCGTCTCGCTCGACATCCGCAAGCTCGCGCAGGACCCGCTGATCTTCCACGCCGGCCTGATGCTCGTGCTCTTCAACGAAACCGAAAAGATCGCCCGGCACGATCTGAGCGCCTGGGAAATGCGCTGCCTCCACCGCGGCATCCCCGTCGCCCCGCCGGTTGTCCGCGACTTCAAACTCACCGACCGCTTCGGCAACGCGCGATGTACCGTGGCGCTATTTCCTGTGCGCAGGCTTTGATTGTCGCAACGACATTTCAATCGCGGACTACCTCGAAGATAACATCGAGGACAACATCGACCTCGCGCGTGCACAGTAATCCTCCGAACGCGATGAAAATCAGCATCCCGGTGAGGTGACTGAGTTGCAACGGAATCGAAGTAACGGTCACAACTGACCATGCCAAGAAAAAAGAAAATATCGCAAAAGAACGACGAAGAAATTGCAATCTTCCGCTAAGGCTCGCTAGCGGCCAGAGCACAAGAACCCAATAAATCTGGAAGTCAGGAACGACGGAGCGGTCGTGCAACATTTCAAATGTGACCCACGCGATGTGTGCGATGACAACAGGCCCGATGATCGCACCGAGGATCTGATTGTCGCGCCGTTTTTCTTTGAATGAATCGGACATCGCGATTAATTGTACGTCACGAAAGTAGAAAGGAGCGATAAGCCGCAAGCGGGGAGGCGGATCAGACGCGGTCTTTGGCGGTGATCGGTCGCGTGATTTTGATCGCCCGGCTGCCCTTGAACTGGCCGAGGTTGGCCAGGAACTTCTTCTTGCCCTCGACGGTGAAGACGATCGGGGCGCTGGCGGGTTTGTCGGTGACGATCACGTCGCCGACGGCCATGTTCATCAGGTCGCCGAGCGTGATGGTCGTCTCGGCCAGCACGGCGGAGGTGACGAGCGGAGCGCGGTGCAGGCGGCCGGTCAGTCGCTGACGCAGATCATCGTGGCGACGGTTGCGCTTGTACGCGGCCCAGCCCTGGCTGGACAGCTTCTCCATCACCGGCTCGATAACGTTGAACGGGATGCAGAGGCTCATCGTGCCGGCGCGGCTGCCCATCTTGAGCTCGAGGCCCACGACGACAACCACTTCATTGGGCGGGACGATCTGCACGAGCTGCGGGTTGCTCTCGGTCTGGGCGATGTTGAACGTGATGGGCATCACGTTCACCCACGCCTCGGAGAGCGCAGCCATTGCGCGGTCAGTGATCTTGGAGGCGAGGCGCTGCTCGATGAGCGTGAGCGGTCGCTGGGGGATGAAGAGCTCGGCGTTGGACCCGCCGAGCAGGCGGTCGATGATGGGGTAGATGATCAGCGGGCTGATCTCGAGGCACATCTGGCCTTCGAGCGGGGCGCAGCCGACGAGGTTGAAGCTCGTCGGGTTGGGCAGGCCCTGGATGAACTCGGCGTAGGTCAGCTGCTCGATGTTGGCGACCTTGACCTCGACGATGGTGCGCAGGAAGTTGGACACGGCGGCGCCGAAGTTCCGGGCGAAGCCGTCGTGGAGCTGCTCCAGGGACCGCATCTGATCCTTGGAGACGCGTTCGGGGCGTTTGAAGTCGTAGGGGCGGACCTCAGGGGCTTCACCGGTCTGCAAGCGGTTGGAGAAGATTTTCGACGCGGGCGCGCCGCCGGCTTCGCCGGACTTGGATTTGTCCACCTCCCCGCTGCCGATCGCGGCGAGCAGGGCATCGACTTCATTCTGATCGAGGACTTCAGCCATGTAGATCGTTTATCGGACACGTGGGGCGATTGACTTCAAATGTTGCGCGCGGGAGCGTATCATTCCGCGATGAAAAATACGTACTGGCGATGGGCGGTGGCGCTTCTGATCGGGTTTGCGGCCGTGACGGCGGTGGCTGCGGTGGATTCGACCGAGCCGGCGCTGCAGCCGCTGGCGAAACAAAAATATGTCAATTTGCAGGCGGGCTGGTCCTCGGCCGCCGCGCAGCCCGGCGGCACGATCGCGCTGGCCATGGTGCTCGACATCTCTAAGGGCCACCACATTCAAACGGCCACGCCGCCCAAGGATTCGAGCCAGATCCCCACCGAGATTTCGATCGTCGAGCCCCCCAAGGGCGTGACGGTCGGCAAGCCGCAGTACCCCAAGGCGCACATCATCCAGTTCGACATGGGCAACGGCCCGGAGCCGATCGGCACCTACGATGGCCGGCTGATTGCCTACCTGCCGATCCAGATCGCCGAATCGGTTCAGCCCGGTGAGCTGAAGCTCAAGGTGGCGTGGACCTATCAGGCGTGCGATGACCGCGTCTGCTTCAGGCAGGACGACGGCACGGCTGAGGTAACGCTCCGCATCGCGGGCAAGGATGAGGCGGTGCCGGTCACGACCGGTGAGCTGTTCAAGGGATTCGATCCGAGCGTGTTTGCGAAGGTTGCGCCGGCCGTGCCGACGACCGTTTCACCGGCGGCGACTCCCAAGGCGGCCCCGTCGGCAACCGCCCCGCCGACTCCCGAGAGCGGCGCGGAATTCACATTCCTGGGCCGGGCGTTCAAGATCGACAGCGCCGCGGTGATCTGGCTGCTGGCGCTGGTGCTGGGCGTGCTCCTGAACTTCACGCCCTGCGTGCTGCCGGTCGTGCCGATCAAGGTGCTCAGCCTGCAGCAGCACTCCGGGTCGCGGCACCGCACGCTGCTGCTGGGAGCGTTCTTCAGCCTGGGCATCGTCGCGTGCTTCCTGATCTTCTGGGCGCTGATGTTCGGGCTGATCGGCGGCGCTGGGAAATTTGTCTGGGGCAAGCAGTTCAGCTACTGGCAATTCGGCGGCGGCGTCGGCCTGATCATGGTCATCATGGGGCTGGGCATGTTCGGGCTTTTCACCGCCCGGCTCCCGCAGGCCGTCTACTTCATCACGCCGCGGCAGGACACGCTCCACGGCTCCTTCGTGTTCGGGATCCTCACCGCCGTCCTCTCGACGCCCTGCACCGGCCCGATGTTCGTCGGGGCTTCGGGCTGGGCGCTGAGGCAGAGCGCGATCATGGGCGGGACGACATTCGCGATCATGGGCGCCGGCATGGCGCTGCCCTACTTCATGCTGCTGCTGTTTCCCAAGTGGATCGACAAGATGCCG
Organism: Planctomycetota bacterium; assembly: GCA_043788485.1. Lineage (GTDB taxonomy): Bacteria > Planctomycetota > Phycisphaerae > Phycisphaerales > Zrk34 > JAYVTU01. Next base: position 31,604 of record JAYVTU010000038.1, on the reverse strand, counting down.
CGCACGGGTCCCGGCAGTGAGCTCATCAAGCAGGTGATGGGCTTCTTCATGCTCGCCGTCGGCGCGTGGTTCATCGGCACGGCGGGGCGCGATGTGTGGGGCTCGCGCCACTGGTGGGTCATCGAGAATCTCATCGCGATCGGCATGGTGTGGATGATCTACCGCACGTGGACCATCACGAAGCGGCCGGGCTGGCGGACGGCGATCACGCTCATCGGCGTTTTGTCGATCCTCCTCGGCTGGTCGCTGGCCACGAGCCAGACGCCCGCCGAGGCGGGGACCGAGATCGCCGGCGAGAACGCCGCTCCGCACATCGCCTGGGTGGCTTACACGCCCGACAAGTTCAACGCCGCGCGCTCGAGCGGCAAGACGGTCGTCCTCGAATTCACCGCCGACTGGTGCCTGACCTGCAAGGCGCTGGAGCTGAAGGTTCTGAGCGATGCGCAGGTCATCGCGCGGCTCTCGGCCAAGGACATCGTGCCGATGCGCGTGGACCTGACATCCAAGAGCAACGAGGCGGGCTGGGCGAAACTCGCCGATCTGGGCGTGCAGGGAATCCCGCTCTCGGCGATCTACAAACCCGGGAAGGAACAGCCCACGAAGCTCGACAGCATTTACACTATTGATGCGTTGCTGACGGCGATTGGAAAGTAAGCGGCGGATTTCAAGGAGACGGCAGATGATCAACGTCGATGCGAAACTGGCGGAACTGGGCTTCACGCTTCCTCCGGCTCCCAAGCCGATCGCGGCTTACGTGCCGGCGGTGCGGACGGGGAACCTGATCTTTGTCAGCGGGCAGGTGCCGCTGCGCGACGGGGCGCTGATCGCGTCGGGGCCCGTCAAAGCGCTGGCCGATGCGCAGGCGGCGGCGAAGCAGTGCGCGCTCAACGGCCTGGCGATCCTCAAGGATCAGATCGGCGGCGACTGGTCGAAGCTAGTGCGCGTGGTGCGTATCGCGGTGTTCGTGCAGTGCGCCAACGGCTTCGGCGATCAGCCAAAAGTCGCCAACGGCGCGAGCGAGTTCCTCGTGGCGGTGCTGGGCGAAGCGGGCCGGCATGCCCGCGCTGCGGTCGGCGTCAACGCCCTGCCGCTCGATGCGACGGTGGAGATTGAGTTTGTGTTTGAGGTGAAGTGAAATCGGAGCGCTGTGCCGCAAGCGGCAAGGCAATCAATTCGCAGCGTAACGCCCGAGGAATCCGAGCATCTCGGAAGCGGAGCGGAAGCCGACGACGCTGGCGTTTTCAAGGGGTTTGCCGTTGCTGTCGGCGACGTTGACGTGGGGGATGCCGCTGACGCCAAACTGTTGCGCGATCGTGGCAATCTCGTGGCGGTCCACATCGAGATAGACGGGGACGAAGCGTGAGGCAACGAGATCTTTGAGCTTGGGATCAGGCCAGGTGTACTGCTTCATCTTCTGGCACGGCGGGCACCAGCTGGCCGAAAAGAGCACGAGGATCGGCTTGTGCTCGGCGGCGGCGCGGGCTTTTGCCTGTGCGAAATCGGTGGGCCAGCCGAGGTCATTGGGGCCGGTGCGCGAGGCGGACCAGAAGATGATGGAGAAGACGACGATCGCGGCGATGGCCAGCACGTGGTTGCCGCGCTTGGGCTTTTCGTCGTCGGGGTAGTCGTCGTACATGGGGCAGGTCCGGTTCCGGCCCCCTCTCCCTCGGGGAGAGGGTTGGGGTGAGGGTGCTCTTGAATACGACAGGTGCGTGACGCGAGCAAGAAGCAAGGCTTTGCATCTTGGGCGTGTACTAGCGCACGTTCAACACCCGCACGCCCTCACCCGGCTCGCGGACTCGCCACCCTCTCCCCGGGGGAGAGGGATCACTTGGCGCCGGCGAGGGCGGCGCGTTTCTCGCCGATGGTCTTGATCAGCGACTTGAAGGGGTCGGCGAATTTCGCGGTGCCCTCGTCCATTAGGACTTCCTCAAGCTTCTTCTGGTCCACCTTCTCGGCGATCTCCTTGACGATCGCATCGGCGGGCATCTTGTCGACCTGTTTCGTGTAGGTCTTGCCGAGCTTATCGACTGCGTCGTTGGTGCCGGGCGGATTGGTCTGGATGTCGCTGCCGGCGAGGGCTTCGACATACTTGTCGGCGGAGTCGGTGGGCTTCTTGGTACCGGTGGACGCGAAGATGATCTCCTGCTGGAGCGGGAGCTTCTTGTCGGCCCAGAACTGCTGATTCATTTTCCAGAGGAGCTTGACGTTGACGATGCCGACGAGGCCCTGCGCGGCGGGGCTGAGCGTCGGCACGTGCTTCTCGGTGTACACATCGACGCGTGAGACGAAGATGGAGTACACGCTCTTGAACGCGGCGGTGCCGTTCTTACGACGCTGCGCGCCGCGCCAGACATTCTCTCGCGCGATCTTGTACTGCCGCTCGGAGAAGATGAGCGTGACGTTCAGCGTGATGCCCTGCGCGGCGAGTTCCTCGATGGCTTCGAGGCCCGCGGCGGTGGCGGGCACCTTGATCATGCGGTTCTTGTGGCCGGCGGCGGCGGCGACGCCCTGCTGAATGTATTTCTTGACGCGCTCGGCGTGAGAAGGGCCGAGTTGACGGTCTTCGAGAAGCGGATCGAGTTCGAAACTGACGTAGCCATCGTTGCCCTTGGTCTGTTCCCAGACGGGGAGGAAGACCTGCTGGGCCTGCGCGACGAGCTGATCGGTCATCGCCCAGGCGATGGCGGTGTCATCGAGGCCTTTGTCCATGAACTGGCCGATCTGCTTGTCGAATCGGCCGGTCTTGAGGATGTCAGAGATGATGATGGGATTGGAGGTCGCGCCGGTGGCGCCGAGGGCGCGGTTGACGGCGACGAGCTGCGGGTCGATGGAATCGAGCCAGAGCTTGGTGCCGGTGGCGATGATGGATTGGAGGCCTTTGGTCGTGGGCATGGCGTCATCCTTTTCGAATTGGTTTTCTCAAACTCGTCCGTCGCTGACATGATAACGGTCGGAGCATTTCTTTGTGCGAAAAAACGGCGAGCGTCACGCACGATCTAATCCCAACACGCCCTCACCCGGCTCGCGGACTCGCCACCCTCTCCCCGAGGGAGAGGGATTAGCGGAAAATCAGCCAGAGGAAAAAGACCACGTTCAACAGTCCCGAGCCGACGGCGATCCAGAAGATCGGTTGCTCGGTCAGCGGCGGCGCGGTGTGACTGGCGGTTTCGCTGTCGGTGTGCGTGCCGCTGCTGCTCTCGATCGAGGCAAGCGAGGAGATGCTGAACTTGCGGCGGGCGTGCAGCGGGGCGTTGCCCTGTTCGACGGCCCGAAGGTCCTCCAGCAGATCCTTGGCCGAGGCATAGCGCTCATCGCGGTCTTTAGACATCATCACTTCGATGATCTCGCTGACACCCGCGGAGAGATTCGGGTTGATGTGGTCGGGCGGCGTGAGCGGTGTCTTGAGATGCTTGTGCATCACGGCCGAGGGATTGGGCGCATCGAAGGGGACGCGGCCGGTGACCATGTGGTAGAAGGTCGCGCCAAGCCCATAAATATCGCAGCGGTAATCGACATCGACCGAGCCGCGGATCTGTTCGGGGCTGATGTAGAACGGCGTGCCGTAGGCCTTGCCGGCCTCGGCTTCGGCGGCTTCCTTGTCACTGACCTGGCGCGCGAGCCCCATGTCCGCGAGCTTCGCCACGCCATCGTGCGTGATCATGATGTTTTTGGGCTTGACGTCGCGGTGGATGAAGCCCTTCTCATGCGCGTGACGCAGCGCCTCGGCGATCTGGATGATGAGCCGCAGCGCATCTTTTTCCTTGTAGCGGCCCTGCTGCTGGAGCGTGTCGAAGACGGTGTGGCCCTCGACGTACTCCATCACGAAATAGTGGTTGTCGCCGGCCTGACCGACGTCAAAAGCCTGCACGATGTTCGTCGCATTGAGCTTCGCGGCGGCGCGGCCCTCGGCGTAGAAACGCTCGACGAACGCCGGGTCGGACATCTTCGCTTTGGGGAGAATCTTGATGGCGACGGTGCGATCGAGGCTGATCTGCTTGGCCTTGTAGACGGTGGCCATCGCGCCTTCGCCGAGCTTGCTGAGGATTTCGTAACCGGGGATTTCGCCGGCGTTCTGGCGCTGATCGAGCAGGGCGCGGACGCGCTTGAGCTGGCCGGAGGTAATCACGCGCTGGGCGACGAGGACCTGCGTGAGCTCGCCGCCTTCGGTCTTCCAGCGGCGCACAGCTTCCTCTAGCTCCCCCGCCGAGGCGAGGTTCTGGTCCACAATGATGCGACCGATGGCCGTCGCGTCGCTGATCAAGCCTTCATTGGGCATAGCAATCCCGTCGAGCGTGCCGGGGCATGAACCACCGAACCGGTATCCAACTTCTGCGTAACAAAGCTATTGCCGCTTTGGCGGGATGTCAATTGGCCCCCTTGACATCGTCCACCCAATGCGGCACGTTTAACGACCCGTGACGAGGCGATTCGGGTATTTACCAAGGACAGAGGCATGATCCACATCCAGAAGCTTGTCAAATACTACGGCAGCCGGCTTGCCGTTGATCACCTGAACCTCGACGTCGAAGCCGGACAGATCGTCGGCATCCTCGGCCCCAACGGCGCGGGGAAAACCACCACGCTCCGCATCCTCACCGGCTTCATGCCCGCCACCAGCGGTGCCGCGACGGTCAACGGCCACAACGTCCTGACCGATTCCCTCGAAGCCCGCCGAAGCATCGGCTACCTCCCCGAGACCTCGCCGCTCTACCCCGAGATGCGCGTCAGCGAGCAGCTCCATTTCTTCGGCAGGCTGCACGGCCTCAATCGCACCGCTCGCAACAAACGCATCGCCGACCTCACCGATTCCTGCGGCCTGACCCAGATCATCCACCGCACCATCGGCAACCTCTCCAAGGGCAACAAGCAGCGCGTCGGCCTGGCGCAGGCTCTGCTGCACGATCCGCCGGTCCTCATCCTCGACGAGCCGACCGAGGGCCTCGATCCTTCGCAGATCACCGAGATCCGCAAGCTCATCAAGAGCCTGGGGCAGACGAAAACGATCCTGCTCTCGACGCACATTTTGCCCGAGGTTGAAAAGACCTGTCACCGCGCGGTGATCATCGCACAGGGCCGCGTCGTCGCCTCGGGCAGCCCCGATGAGCTCAAGAGCAAGGTGCGGCAGGCCAGCCGCGTGATCGTCGAGGTCAAGGCGAAAGCAGAGGACGTGCAGCGCATCCTCGGCGCCCTGCCGCACGTCGGGCAGGTGAGCGTCACAACCAGCGACGGCTGGTGCAGCGCCTTCGTCACCGCCAAACAGCACGGCCACGACATCCGCGAACTGCTCGGTGACGCCGTGATGGAAAACCGCTGGCCCCTCCGCGAGATGCGCCACGAAACGGCGAGCCTCGAAGAATTCTTCATTCAGGTCACCAGCGGCGCCGCCGGAAAAGCGGCGTAGCACAGTTCCCTCGGGTCGGCTCCCACCGCAACGAATCCGTCACCCCGCAGGCTCCAGACACGAAATCCCCCGGAATCACACGCCATGGTCAATATGTGGACGATCGCACGCCGCGAACTCTTCAGCTTCTTCTACTCGCCCATCGCCTACGTGGTCCTCTGCGTCTTCGCGATCCTCGGCGGGTTCATCTTCCTCAATACCTCCTTCGCACCCGGCGAGCCGGCGTCGCTCCGCGGGTTTTTCGTCGGCATGGTCTGGGCCCTCATCCCCATCCTGCCGGCCATCAGCATGCGGCTCGTCTCCGAAGAGCTCCGCAGCGGAACCATCGAAACGCTCATGACCAGCCCCGTCGGCGACGTCCAGGTCATCCTTGGCAAATGGCTCGGCGGCCTGATGTTCTTCGCCGCCCTGCTCGCGATGACGCTCGTCTACGTCGTCCTCCTCGCCACATGGAGCGAACCCGACTACGGCCCGATCTTCTCCGGCTACCTCGGCCTGCTGCTCGTCGGCGGCGTCTACGTCGCGATCGGTGTCTTCGCTTCCGCCATGACCAAGAACCAGATCATCGCCAGCATCCTCACCATCATCATCATCCTCTTCTTCACAATTTTCCCCTTCCTGCTCGAACCCAATATCAATGCCTCCTGGCGCGATGCCCTGAGCTTCATCAACATCCTCAAGCAGTTCGAAGACTTCTCCAAGGGACTCTTCGACCTCAGCCGACTCGTCTACTTCATCAGCGGCATCTTCCTCTTCCTGGTGATGGCCGTGAAGCTGCTCGAAAGCCGCAAATGGCGGTGACTCCGTCCCTCTCCCCCGGGGAGAGGGTGGCGAGTCCGCGAGCCGGGTGAGGGTGCTCCGAGTCCACAACACACGCAACGATTCTTAATCCGAGGCCACCATGTCCGACAAAGAATCCCAAGGCGAATCACAGAAACTCCGCTGGTTCAAGTACGGCTCGAACGTCGCCGTGATGATCGCCGCCACGCTGGTCATCGTCATCTTCGTCAACTGGATCGTCGCCAAGCGTCTGCCCGAGTGGACCAAGGGCCGCGCCGCCGACTGGGTGCGTTACGACCTGACCTCCACGCGGCAGTATTCGCTCAGCCCGCAGACGCGGGCTGTGATCAAGCGTCTCGATCAGGACGTGCAGATCACGCTCCTTTACGCCAAGGATTCCGAAAGTTCGCAGATGTTCAACCGCATCGAGGACCTGCTGGCCGAGTACAAGAGCCGCTCCGCGCACATCCTCCTCGATCAGATCGACCCGACGACCGACAAGGAGCACTTCGAGAAATTCTCCGCCAAGCTGCTGGAGCGTTACTCCGGGCAGGTCACGCAGGCCAAGGCCGAACTCTCTCAGGCGAAACTGGCCTACGACTCCGTCCGGCAATTCACCGCTGCACAAGCGACCGCCCTCTCCGATGCCACCTCCAAGGTCAGCAACCAGGATCAGCAGATCGCCGATCTCTTCATCGGCCTTTCGCGCTTCTTCACCCGCGCCCCGCAGCAACTCAAGCTCACCGAAGCCCAGACCAAGATCGACGACGTCCTCAAGCAGAAGCTGCCCGACTTCGCCACCGCCCGCGGCGAAGCCGCGGCTCCGCTTGCGACCCTCGCCGCCACCCTCGGCAAGGCCGCCACCGCGTGCGGTGAGCTCGCCGATGCCGATGGCGTCTCCGCCCCCGTCAAGGAACTGCTCCTCGGGTTCCAGGCTGAATATCAGAAGAAGCAGAAGTCACTCAGCGAACAGATCACCAAGCTCAACAAGATCGAAACCAAGGGCTACGAAGATGTCCGCGCCAAGATCGAGGCGGGCAACAGCATCGTGATCTCGCTCGACCTCCCCGCTGAAAAGCAGGCCGCGGAGGACCCGAAGGCCGCCGCCGCTGCTGACACGAAGTCCGCCTCGGCAGACGGCGACCGCGGCGTGGTCGTGCTCGGCCTCAACGAAGTCTTCTTCCTCCAAGCCAACCGGGACAAGAACGAAGTCCAGCCCGAGCAGGGTTACAAGGGCGAAGAGGCGATCACGGGCGCCCTGCTCCGTCTCAAGCTCAAGCATCACACCAAGATCGTCTTCATCAATCCCTTCCAGGCTGCCGTTCTCGAACCCGGCGCACCGATGTCGTATGACAATGTCGCCAGCGTCCTCCGCAAGATGAACTTCGAGGTTGTTGAGTGGCAGCCGGGCGGCGGAGGCATGGGGCCCAATGGTCCGAGCCGTCCGCAGCCCAAGCCCGTCGCGGAGCCCGGTCAGAAGATGATCTTCATCGCTCTGCCGCCGCCCCCCGCGTCGCCCCAGCAGCCCTTCAATCCCGCCTCTGCCGCCGTCGCGGGGGCCGTGAAGGAACAGCTCGACGCGGGCCAGCCCATCATGATCTTCACGCTCCCCAGCTCGATGATGAGCCTCGGTCAGCCCGAGCCGATCGTCGAGATGCTCAAGCCCTTCGGCGTCAATGTGCAGACCACGCGGCTCGTCCTTGCCGCTCCGCCCGGCCAGGGCGCACGAACACAGGCCACCAGCCAGATCACGCTCGACAACTGGCCCGACACGCACCCGATCAGCAAGGCCGTCGGCGGACTCCGCGGCATCAGCATTCAAGGCCTGCCCATCGACATCCCCGCCAAGCCGCCCGAGGGCGTGCAGATCTGGCCCCTCGCCAGGACCAACGCCGAGACATGGTCCGACAACGAGTTCACCTTCAGCCAGCGCAACGGCGTCTTCGCTCCCACGCCCGGCACCAAGCGCGACCCCGCCGATCCCGCCGGCCCTTTCACCATCGCCGCCGCCGTCGCCAAGGGCGATCAGCGCATCGTCGTCATCAGCGACTTCATCTGGGGCGTCGATGCACTCACCCGCTCCGGCCCCACCGACATGTTCGGCCAGCCCCTCTACTCCGCGTATCCCGCCAACGCCGAACTCTTCGTCAACAGCGTCTACTGGCTCGCCGGTCTCGATGACCTCATCGCCCCCGGCTCGCGCAGCCGCGATGTCCGCCGCATCGGCGCGGTCTCGCCGCCGGCTCTCAAGGCCATCTGGTGGGCCGTGCTCCTCGGCATGCCGCTGGCCATGCTTGCCATGGGCACCATCGTCTGGACGATCCGCCGCAAATGAGAAGTCTCGCGTCTCGGGTCCAGCGTCTCGCGTTGAGACGCCAATCCGAAACGCGAGACGCAAGACGCAAGACCCGAGACTTTGTTTTACGACTCGAAACGGATTCTTCGACATGAACACCAAGACAACTCTCCTCGTCCTTCTGATCGCCGCCGGGATTGTGACTTATTTTGTCCTCTACGAAATGAACCCGGCGAAGACGCCGATCGGCGACACCGATGATCCGTCGCAGCCCACGATCGGTCAGCCGCTCTTTGCCGCCGGCGCTCTGCCGCAGGACAAGGTGAAGCTGATGCGACTTTCGCGCGATGGCGAACCCGAGGCTGTCGTCGAACGCGAAGACAAGCACGCCGGCGAATGGAATCAGACCGCCCCCGTCCACTTCGCCATGCAGTCCTACCAGGTCAGCGACATCCTCGCGGCCGCCGCGGGCCTGCGTTACAGCAGCACCTTCAAGCCCGCCGACAAGAAGCTCAAACTGGACGAGATGGGCCTCGCCCCGCCGAAGGCAACGCTGACCCTCGAAGGCGATGGCGTGACAAAGACGATCCTCACGCTCGGCAGCCGCACCGCCGCCGGTCGCGCTTACGCCACGCTCGGCCCCGTCACCGAGGCGTCCACCATCTACATCGTGGACGACCGCCTCCACGAAATGCTCTCCAAAAAGATCAGCGAGCTGCGCAGCCAGGCGCTGCCCGTCGTCACCGTCGGCAGCACGCGCCGCGTCACGCTCACGCAGGGCGGCTCGACCGTCACGCTCGTCAGCAAGGACAACCGCTGGACGCTCACCGAGCCGGTCACCGGCCGGGCCGACCGCAACGCCGTCGCGATGCTCGTCAGCGCTCTGGGGGCTGCGTCGATCGACCGCTTCGTCGAGGACAATCCCGCGAGCCTTTCACAATTCGGCCTCGACAAGCCGGCGATCGTGCTGACGACCGAGACCGTCGAAACTACACCCATACCACCGAAGACAGACGCCAAACCCGACGACAGCAAGCTGGGCAAAGACATCTCGAAAGCACTCGAACACACAAACGACGTTGTCGAAAAGACCGTCACGCACAAGCTGGCGATCGGAGCCGCGACGGACCTGGACAACACCGCCTTCTTCGCGATGTGGGACGATGCGCCGGTCGTCTTCGCACTGCGCAAGGCGGACGTCGAGAAGTTCCAGAAGAAGCCCGATGACCTGCGCGATCCATCCATCACCGCCGCGTCGCGCACCGACATCAAGGAAATCACGCTCGACCGCCCCGATGCCGCGGGCAAGATTCATTTCACGCTTGATCAGGGCAAGTGGGTGTTCGGCGACCCCAAGCCGAGTTTCACGCTCGACGCCGCGCAGCTTGACGCGCTCGTCGATTCGATCTGCAAGGTCAGGGCTGTGAGCTACGTGGCGCTCAAGGAACCGCTCGCCGCGCCGCTGGCGACGGTCACGATGGCCGTAAACCAGGCCGAGCCCGAGGTTCTCGTCATCCGTCCTGCCGGCACGGGTGACAAAGACAAGGACAAGCTGCTCGTCGTGCGCGGCAATGAAACCACCGGCTACATCGTCAACCGCATCGAACTGCTCGCCGCGCTCGAACCCGCACTGACCTACCGTAACCGCAACGTCATCGACGCGATGCCCGATGCGATCGCGTCGATCAAGCTCACGCGCCCGGGCATCTACGCGGCGACCTACGAGTTCGTCCGTCAGGCCCCGGAAGCCGCGGGCCCGCCACTGCCGGGCGCCGAGCCCAAGAAGCCCGAAGTCACCAAGGCCGGTGACTGGAATCTCGAAGGCACGGACCGCGAAGCGTTCGCACAGCTCCTGGCCTCCATCACGCCGCTCCGCGCCACGAAGTGGCTCAGCGAGACGCCCGCGAAGGGACCGAATGATCCGACCATCGAATTGAAACTGACCGACGGCAAGGCTTATTCAATCGTGTTCCACGCCGCGCTCCATGCCGCCACCATCGCCGGTGTCGACAAATCCTTTGAGATCGAACCGACGGTGATCGCAGCCGTCAACGCCGAGCTGCGCGACAAGGTCGTCCTCAAGCTGGAACCTGACCAGATCAGCGCGGTCAAGGCAGCGGAATGGACACTCAAGCGTGACAAGAGCGGCAAGTTCACGATCGACGCCGGCACGCTGGACGAAGAGAAGGCCGCCGCGCTCTACAACACGCTCGCAACCCTGCAGGCGGTGCGTTTCGTCGATCCCTCCCGCGCCACCGGCGAACCGAACGCGACTCTGACCTTCACCGCCACCGGCAAGAGCCAGACGCTCAAGGTGTGGACACCCCCGCAAGTCGACGCAATCGCGCAACTCGGCGGCAAGACATTCACCCTCGCCCCCGAATCCGCCGCGGCGCTGACGGCGAAGCCGGTGAAGTAGTTATCGCAAAAATTATTTTGTCGCAGATTCGCCTGCGCGAATATCTGCTTCGTAGCCAATTTGCCAGAAATAAATATCGACCATCTTCATTAACGGATAACAGATCCCTGTTGCCGATTCGATTCGCCTCTGCTCAGATTGCAAATCGACTAAATTGTCGTTGCAAAACTCCAATACTCGTTTAACAAATTTTGCATTGACCGACGAGTATGGGAGTCCCGCCAGCTTGAATCCGTTGATGAAATATCGGTCACACGCGGGCAAGCATGCAATCGTACCCAGCATTACTTTTGTCACTAGAGTGTCCGTCGGCTCATGGAATCGTTGATAGGCTTTTCTGATTGCTGTCGCGGATTCAAGTATCAAGGGCACGAGCGAGATGTCTTCGGTCCTTGAGCCAAGATCACTCCTCCAAAGTGGAAAATATTGCGGTGCCGCGAGGCTATCGACTACATCCAAATGAACTGCGTAGGAATGTTGGAGTAAAAAACTCGAACCACGATACATTCCCCAGCTTGCAAGATAAAAACCTAGTTGAAGTGCGGCGTGGTCACGCTGTTTGGGGAGTTCTGCAGGAGTAACGCTGCGAAAATAATTGAAGCAATGCTCCCATGATCGATAACGATGGTTCGGATCTTTATCCAAGTCACCGTGATACACGCGAATCTTTTTGTGAATATCGGTTACACGCTTCATCTGACAAGTACCCGGAAAACCGTAATTGTGAGACACGAAGTATGGGTTACCGATGTCAGGTAAACAGCTTCTGCTGATGCCGCTCGAGGTCGAGTTTGGTGATCGGGTGCGAGACGTCGAGCGGGTACTTGCCGGAGTAGCAGGCGGTGCAGTAGTTGTTCGCCGGCTTGCTGACGCACGAGAGCATGCCTTCGAGGGAGAGGAAATGCAGGCTGTCCACGCCGAGGTATTCGCGGATCTCGTCCACGCTTCGGTTGTTGGCGATGAGCTGCGACGGATCGGGGAAATCGACGCCGAAGAAGCAGGGGTTGCGGATGGGCGGGCAGGAGATGCGGAAGTGGATTTCCTTGGCGCCGGCTTTACGGAGCTGGGCCATCTTGCCGCGCGTCGTGGTGCCGCGGACGATGGAATCGTCGACGACGATCATGCGCTTTCCGCGGACGACTTCCTCGACGACGTTGAGCTTGAGCTGCACGGCGAGGTTCCGCTGCGCCTGCGTGGGCTGGATGAATGTCCGGCCGACGTAGCGGTTGGGCACGATGCCCTCGCGGAGCGGGAGCTTGCTGTAGCGGGCGTAGCCCATCGCGGCGGATCGGCCGGAGTCGGGCATGGGCATCACGAAGTCGGCATCGACCGGGGCTTCGCGGGCCATCTGCTCGCCGAGCTTTTCGCGGACGATCTGGACGGTGTCGCCGAAGACTTTGCTCGACGGATTGGCGAAGTAGACGTGTTCGAAGACACAGTGGGCGAGCTGCTGCGGCTCGGCGAAGCGGCGGCTGGTGATGCCGGCGTCGCTGATGGTCACGATCTCGCCGGGCTCGATCTCGCGTATGAACGTGGCAGAGATCGCATCGAGCGCGACGGATTCGGAGGCCACGCAGTAGCAGCCCTCATCGGTGCGGCCGAGGACGAGCGGACGGAAGCCCCAGGGATCGCGCACGGCTTCGATGCGGTCCTTATAGAGCAGCACGAGGCTGTAGGCGCCCTGCAGGTGCTGGAGGGCGTGGTAGAGCGGATCGTGCTTGCGGGCGTGATTGGGAGCGGCGAGGAGGTGGAGCACGACCTCGGTGTCGGTGGTCGTGTGGAAGATGTGGCCTTCGTTTTCGAAATGCTGGCGGAGCAGGCCGGCGTTGACGAGATTGCCGTTGTGGGCAATGGCTACCTGGCCCGCGGAAAATTCCTGGAGGAGGGGCTGTGCGTTGCACACCTTGGAGGAGCCCGTGGTGGAGTAGCGGTTGTGGCCGATGGCGGCCTTGCCAGTGAGCTGGGCGAGGATACGGGGATTGAAAACCTCGCTGACGAGGCCCATTCCGACGTGGGAATTGAGGATATGGCCATCGGTGACGGCGATGCCGGCCGATTCCTGGCCGCGGTGCTGCTGGGCGAAGAGGGCGTAATAAGCGCGTTGCGCGCTATCCGGCGTCCCCCAGACGCCGAAAACGCCGCACTTGTCCTTTTTTTCTGGCATCATTTCAGGTGCCCGGGCCGGTCGGCCCGCTGGTCAAAAGCGGCTTGCGTACCCCCGGCGACTCCAATTCGCCAGCGGGCTTCGATGAAGGGTAGACCTTAGCGGTCTGGACCTTAGCGGTCAAGCCGGGAAAATTCGACAGAATCGTGAGAAATTTTTCCACATCAAGTTTGACTCTGACCCCTGTGGTGCTATCTTTTAGTGGCTACCGAAGGTTCAACGCTTTCAGGACTTAATCCCATTTTGGGTGTTCCTGGGCGCAGCAACCGACCTTCAACTCAGTTCTCTTTCGTGACCGGACCGGGACCGGCACGAGGTGGAGCTGCATGCTTACTGCTGCGCCTGGGGTCTAAATTTGGATCGTGACGATTTCAAACGCCGGGTGCATGAGGCCACGGATATTGTGCGCCTCGTCGGGGAGCACGTCTCGCTTAAGCCGCGGGGCCGCGAGTTCGTCGGGCTCTGTCCTTTCCACGATGATAAAAATCCGTCGATGAATGTCGTCCCTGCCAAGCAGATTTACCACTGCTTCGCGTGCGGCGCCGGCGGCGATGTGTTCAGTTTCGTGATGAATTATCACAAGATGGCGTTCCCCGAGGCGATCAAGTTCCTCGCGGAGCGCGGCGGGATCCCCATCCCGAAATACGGCGGCGGCAGCGGCGGCGATCCCGATGCTCCGTCGCCGCGCCAGCGGATTCTCGAAGCCAATAAATTGGCGCTCAAGTTCTACCGTGAGCGTTTCAAGCATCAGGACGCCGGCGCAGCGGCGCGGCAGTACGTCGCAGAGCGCGGCATAGATGAAGCGATGGTCGAAGCGTTCCAGATCGGCTACGCCCCCGATGCGTGGGATGCGCTGTCGCAGGCCGTCGCGGCCAATCGCTGGGACCAGGCGGCGTTCATCCAAGCGGGCCTGATCGCCAAGCGGCAGAACGCCGACGGCTGCTACGACAAGCTGCGTCACCGCCTCGTGTTCCCGATCCTCGACAACATCAATCGTCCGATCGCCTTCGGCGGTCGCACGATGCCGAATCCGACCATCGAAAATAATTCCGACGCGAAGTATCTCAACAGCCCCGAGACGCCGCTGTTCAACAAGTCCGCGACGCTCTTCGGCCTGCACCAGGCGCAGAAGCCCATCATCGACAGCCGCACCGCGGTGATCGTCGAGGGATACACCGATGTGATCGCGTGCCACCAGGCGGGGATCCGCAACGTCGTCGCGACACTGGGCACTGCACTCACCGCTGATCATGCGACGCTGCTCCGCCGCTACTGCGACCGCGTCGTGCTGGTGTTCGACGGCGATGAAGCGGGCCAGAAAGCGGCGGACCGCGCCCTCCAGGTCTTCTTCAACGAGACGCTCGATATTTCCATCGCAGTTTTGCCCGGCGGACTGGACCCGGCGGAATTGCTCGCCAATGATAATGGCCCAGCGGCGTGGCAATCGGCCATCGATTCCGCCACCGACGCGATGACCTTCGCCTTCCACCGCCTCGCCGCCAACTTCAACACGCAGGACACGATGACCGGCCGCCAGCGCATCACTGACGACTACCTCCGTAACCTCGTCCAACTGGGACTCCGCCAGATGGACCGGGGCCGGTATGGTCTGGTATTCGCGCGGCTCGGCGAACTGCTGGGCATGAGCCCCGCCGCCGTCGCCGAAGAGGTCCGCAAGATCCCGGCGCCGCGCACGGCTCAGTCTCCCACAGTTGCCCCCGCCGACACATCGTCCGACGCCCCCGCCGCCCCCGTCAACATCGACCTCAGCTCCGGCAAAAATGCCTTCGTCATCGCCGAGCGCCACATCCTCGGCTGCCTCCTCATCCGCCCCGCTTTCTTCCACGCCACCATGCCCGGCGGCCAGCCGCTCAGCGAAGCCGTTGTCCCCGGTGACTTCACCGATGTCGCCGCCCACGCCGTCTACGCTCCGCTCTACGAGTGGATGCTCGACGCCGACGCCGCCGGCCGCGCCCTCGACCAGTTCCACGCCTCCGACCTCCGTGATGCCCTGCAGGATGAGCGGCTCATCCGCTGCGCCGCGCAGATCCAGACCGAAGTGGACCAACTGACCGCCGGCAATGAAGCGAAGCTCACCGCGTTACTCCATGAATGCACCGCTGCGCTGGCCGGTCGCCGCGCCGCCGATGAATACAAACAACTGCAGCGCCCCACCGCCGACGACGATCGCGCGGCTTGGGCGCAGCAAGCCTTGGCCCATCTGCGGGCCAAGACGCCGAGGGGAATGGATCGCCCCCGGTTGATCGGGTGACCGACGCCCGACCCTTCCCCGTGCGTCACGGGGCAGGGACCGCCAAACAGCCCAACGCTGTGCGGCAAGTATGAACGATTGGAAACCTGCTCTGGCCAAACGGACTTCGCCAAGCACTCGATTCGGAGCCTTACCGTGATCGCCGACATGCACCCCTCTGTGCTCGAACTGGAAGAAAAAGGCGTCAAGGCCGGCACGCTGACCTATGACGAACTTGTGACATACCTGCCCGACAACTGGGTCGAGCCGGACCGCGTCGATGAGTTGCTCGTGCGCTTCGCCGATCTCAAGATCCGCATGGTCGAGACGTGCGGCCGCAAGCCCATTGAGATGAAGGTGAAGTTCGCCGTTGACGAGAAGCCGATGCCGCTCGCCGAGGGCGAGGCTCCGATCGAAGAGGTGACCGAAGAGGACTTCAAGGAAGCCCTCTCCGCCGCGCTCGACGAAGCCGCAAGCCGCCGCATCGACGATCCGGTCCGCATGTACCTCACCCAGATGGGCGAGATCAGCCTGCTGACGCGCGATCGCGAAATTTACCTGGCCAAGAAGATCGAGCTGACGCGCATGATCTTC
Organism: Planctomycetota bacterium; assembly: GCA_043788485.1. Classification (GTDB taxonomy): domain Bacteria; phylum Planctomycetota; class Phycisphaerae; order Phycisphaerales; family Zrk34; genus JAYVTU01. The sequence continues at coordinate 15,696 of JAYVTU010000038.1, read as the reverse complement.
CGCCGCCGCCTGCTCGAGAACGACTACTGCGTCCAGCAGGCCGTCGATACCCTCGAGCTCGTCGAGTCCGGCGACCTGCCGTTCGACCGCACGATGAAGATCGCCACCAACGAACTCAACGCGAAGGAAAAAATCTCCGCGCGAATCCCGACGAACCTCAAGACCGTTCGTCGCCTGCTCGACCTCAACCGCGAGGATTGGGTCAAGCTCACCGGCGGCGGCCGCATGGCCAAGGCCGCCAAGGAGCGCCTCGACGACCAGATCAAGCGCCGCCGCCGCAAGATGGCCACGCTCGTCGAAGAGCTGAGCCTCCGCACGTCCAAGGTCCAGCCCCTGCTCAAGAAGCTCCGCTCCATCACCGAGAAGATGCAGACTCTGCAGACCGACCTGGCCGCCGCGCAGGTCGATCCTGAGAGCTTCGACCCCGAAGACCTCATGGTCATGCGCGAGGAGCTCGAAGGCCTCCGCGGCCTCATGATGGAATCGCCCGATGAACTCGCTCAGCGCGTCGCCGACATCACCATCGTGTTCGACGAGTACGAGCAGGCCAAGCGCGACCTGAGCGGCGGCAACCTCCGCCTCGTCGTCTCCATCGCCAAGAAGTACCGCAACCGCGGCCTCTCCTTCCTCGACATCATCCAGGAGGGCAACACGGGCCTGATGCGCGCCGTGGACAAGTACGAATACAAGCGTGGCTACAAGTTCTCGACGTACGCCACATGGTGGATCCGCCAGGCCATCACCCGCGCTATCGCCGATCACGCCCGCACGATCCGCATCCCCGTGCACATGATCGAGACGATGAGCAAGCTGCGCAACATCAGCAAGCTGCTCGTGCAGGACCTCAACCGCGAGCCCAGCGTCGAGGAGATCGCCGAGAAGGCCAAGATGCCGATCGGCGAGGTCCGCCGCGTCCTCAAGATCAGCCGCCATCCCATCTCGCTCGACCGCCCCGTCGGCGAGTCCGAGGACAGCTACTTCGGCGACTTCATCGAAGACGATCGCGCCGAGTCCCCCACCGACTCCGCCACGCAGCAGATGCTCCGCGACCGCATCGAAGCCGTGCTCAAGACGCTGACCTACCGCGAGCGCGAGATCATCAAGCTCCGCTACGGCATCGGCGACGGCTACACCTACACCCTCGAAGAGGTCGGCCGCATCTTCAAGGTCACCCGCGAACGCGTCCGCCAGGTCGAAGCCAAGGCGCTCCGCAAGCTCCAGCACCCCGTCCGCGCCCGCAAGCTCCTGGGCTTCCTCGACGGCCACGCCGAACCCGCCCCGATCGAGACCGAGACGACGATCACCGAAAGCGTCTGACCGCACGACGCGTCGGATTGAAACGCTCCACCAACCCCCGGCCCGTGCGGGGGTTTTTTATTGGCTTGGGTGCCACGGCCAGCGCAGGCTCTGCGGAGTCGGCCGTGTCTCTTGGCACACAACGCGGGAACATGGCCGACTCGAAGATGAGCGGGCCATGGCACCCGGAACGAATCAGAACTTCTTGCGACGCCGCGCCGGGGCGATGCTCATCTGCTGGCGGTACTTCGCGACGGTGCGCCGCGCGATCTCGATGCCCGCGGCTTTGAGCTGCTCGACGAGCTGGTCGTCGGACCACGGGTTCATCGGGTCCTCGGCGTCGACGATCTGCTTGAGCTTCGCCTGCACGGCCGCCCAGCTCATCTCCTCGCCGCTGCTGCTCTCGGTGCCGCCGGAGAAGAACATTCGCAGCGGGAAGATGCCGCGCGGCGTCTGCATGTATTTCTCGGCGACCGCCCGGCTCACCGTGCCGACGTGGATGCCGAGCTGATCGGCCACGAGGATCATCGGCAGCGGCTTGAGGTGCTGCGGGCCATGGTCCAGGAACTCGCGCTGCGCTTCGATGACGACATTGACCACGCGGAGCAGCGTCGAGTTCCGCTGCTGGATCGCGTCAATAAGCCAGCGGGCATTCGACACGTGGCCGGCGAGGTACTGCCGCGTCGTCTTGTCCTGCGTCTTGTCGGCGCCGAGCTCTTTGTAGACGGGGTTGATGCGCAGTGCTGACTGCCGGCCGCGCGCCAGTGCGGCAATGTAGCGGTCATTGACCGAATCGTATTCGACGATCACATCGGGCACGACCGTCTGCGGCCTCTCGGGCGCGAGCCGGCGACCCGGTCGCGGATCGAGCCTGCGGAGCCGCTTCATCCCCGCGTTGATCTGATCGACCGTCAGCCCCGTCGTCCGGGCGATGCGCGGCAGACGGTTCATCTCGATGTCCTTGAGATGGTCGGCGACCAGCGTGCGGGCTGTGCGGTGCTCCTCATCGACCGGGCCTTCGTCGGCGGTCGCGTCGAGCTGAAGGAGCAGGCACTCCTGCAGCGTGCGAGCGCCGATGCCCGCCGGTTCGAGGCGGTGCTGGATCTCGAGGATCGCGGCCTCGATCACCTCATCGGTCAGGCCCGGAGGAGCGCTCGCGGCGCTTCGGATGGTTTCATAATCGACGCGGATGTAGCCGTCGTCGTCGATGAACGTGATGATGTGGTCGCCGGCTTTTCGGAGCTCGGGATCGACGTCCACGTAGCGCCACTGATCGAGCATCTGCTCGACGAGGCTCTCGGTGCGCGCGGCAGCGTTGGCCATCGCGTCCATCTTGGCGTCGCGCTCGCCATCGTTGCGGCGCATCGGCGTGTGGAACTCGGCCGACTCGGTCGTGTTCTGCGCCCAGTCCTCGGAGTACTGCTCGGTCATCTCGTTGGCGCGGCGGAAATCGTCGGCCGAATCGTTCTGCGAATCGGAGACGACCAGCGGCTTGGCGTCGTCGTCCATCTTGGGCGGGGCGTCGTTCTCGACCGTCGCCTCTTCGAGCTCGAGCACCGGATTGGATTCGAGCTCCTGCTCGATGCGTTCCTCGAGCGCCATCGACGGGAGCTGGAGGATCTCCATCGACTGGATCATGCGCGGCGACAGCTTCATCTGCTGCGACATCCGCATGTGTTGTCCGGCATCGATCCGCATGAGCCATCCGTTCAGTCGGTCAATCGGTTAGTCGTTCAAACGAGGCCGCGGCCGGGCCGCTTCGGGCAGGGCTGGCGATCGGGGATTCCCCTTTTTCCGCGTGCCTGCCTCACCGGATAGGGTACACGAGGAACGCCCCGGGACAAGGCCGGACGCGGAATTTGGCAACGAATTTGCTGTAAATAAATATCGGTTCACAAACCCACTTAATTTGGGCATTTATCGAATTTGTCGCGTATAGTTGTGATACGTCTCGCCGGGCTACGAGGCACTGTCCAATAAATTTTGGGCGAGCGCAGACAACCCGGCCGATGACCACCGTTGAGCGGCCAATTCCCGTTGACGCGATCATTGCCTGGCAGGCGAAATCGCTCACGGGAGCCCGCCGAATCCGGGCTGGTTCGCATCGGCGGCGGTTCATACAATGCGGCGAGTGTGTGACAGAGCGAGCGGGATGGGCCATGAAATGTGATCAATGCGACAACCAGGCGACGGTCCACCTCATCGAGATCCGAGGCGGCAAGAAGGTCGAGAAGCATCTCTGCGAGGCGCACGCCGTCGAGGAGGGCGTCGCGGTCAAGGTGAACCAGGCGCCGATCAGCGAGTTGCTCGAGAAATTTGTCCTCAAACCCAACACCGGTGACACGACCGCCGCGGCGCCGCTGAGCTGCGAGGCGTGCGGCCTGACGTACGAACAGTTCCGCAAGACGGGATTGCTCGGCTGCGCGGAATGCTACCGCGCTTTTGCCAGTTCGCTTGAACCGCTGCTGGAACGCGCACACGAGGGTTCGGCCCAGCACATGGGCAAAGTGCCGATGCACGCCGGACTCGACGAGATGCGGCAGCATCGGCTGATGCAGCTCCGGCGCGAGCTTGAGGAAGCGGTCGCCGCGGAGCAGTATGAAAGAGCAGCGAACCTGCGCGACGCCTTGAGCCAGGCCGAGTCGGAGAAGGCATGAGCATGTTTCGCACACCCCCGCCGCGTTGCAGCGCCTGGCTCGCCGAACCGGCGCCGCAGGCGGATGTCGTGATCTCATCTCGTGTGCGCCTCGCACGCAATCTCGCGGGTTATCCATTCTTGAGCCGTGCCAGCGCTCCGCAGCGGCGCGAGCTGATGCGCACCTGCCGGGCGAAAATCGCCGAGTCGGAGCTCGGGCCGACCACGCGCTGGATCGACCTGACCGATGCCCAGGCCCTCGACAAGCAGCTCTACGTCGAGCGACACCTCATTTCACGCCAGCACAGCCAAGGCAGCAGCGCCCGCGCCCTCGTGCTCAACGAAGACGAATCCATCGCCATCATGGTCAACGAAGAGGATCACCTCCGCCTGCAGGTCCTCCGCCCCGGCCTGCAGCTCGAAGACGCCTACCAGCACGCCAACCGCATCGACGACGGCCTCGAATCCCGCATGGATTTCGCCTTCAACCCCAAGCTCGGCTACCTCACCGCCTGCCCCACCAACGTCGGCACCGGCATCCGCGTCTCGGTCATGCTCCACCTGCCGGCGCTCAAGCTCACCGGCGAGATCGAGAAACTCCGCCGTGCGTGCAAGGACATGCATCTGGCCGTGCGCGGCTTCTTCGGCGAAGGCACCGAGCCCGTCGGCGATCTCTACCAGGTCTCGAACCAGACCACGCTGGGCCGCAGCGAGCGGCAGATCCTCGCGGATTTCCAGGACGCCGTGATCCCGCAGATGATCGAGTATGAACGCCGTGCCCGCTCCGCGCTGGCCGACCAGCGCCCCGCCGTGCTCGACGACCGCGTCTTCCGCGCCTGGGCGATCCTCCGCGAAGCCCGCCTGCTCTCCAGCGAGGAGGCGATGACGCTGCTCAGCACGCTGCGCATGGGCGTGAGCCTAAAACGCATTGATGGCGTGAAACTGCAGACGATCAACGAACTCATGCTCCTAACACAACCCGGTCACATCCAGATGATGGCCAATCAGCCCGTCGAAGGCCCTCAGCGCCGCGAACTGCGGGCGCAGTTCGTGCGTGAACGTCTCGGGGTGTGAGTGAAGCAATTAATCATTTGTCATTAATCATTTTTCATTGACCATTTCAGAGGGACCGCGCGATCTGTCTCGTTCCGAAATGACAAATGAAAAATGATTAATGGCAAATGATTAATTTCCCCCGTTCTATTTTCCGTGCAACGCCTCAAGACGTGCCTTCAACTGCGGTGTCACCGTCATCCCCCGCCGTTTCATCACCGCCTCGGCCACGCCGAAAAACTTGTCGAGCTGATATTTCTCCTCGCCCTTCTCCGTGATGAACGCGAACGGCGCGATGCACTTGGGCGGAAATCCGCTCGTAGCGAGCATCGCGCCCGTGTGCATCACGGACCCCGTGAGCATGCGCGTGCCGATTGATGTCTTGCCGTGGTCGCCGAAGATCGTGCCCAGGAACTGCATCCCGGTGCGCAGCTCCACACCGGCGTCGAGTTGCATGCGCACCTCGCCGTAGGTGTTTTTGAGGTTGCTCGTGACGGTGTCCGCCCCGAGGTTCACCCACTCGCCGACAAAGCTGTTGCCGAGGTAGCCCGAGTGCGCCTTGTTCGCGTAGCCCTGAAAAAGGCACGAATTGACCTCGCCGCCGACCTTGCACCACGGGCCGATGATGTTGTGCCCGCGGATGTGCGCGTGGTTGACGACGATCGAATCGCGGCCGATGTAACCGGGGCCGACCATCACGGACATGGATCGCACCACCGCGCGGTCGTCGATGCAGATCGGCCCGTCGCTCGTGTCGAAAACGACATGCGGGTGCACGACCGTGTCCTTGCCGATCATCACGCGATGCTTGCCGACGATCGTCACGCGAGGCGCCGGCTCGATCTCCAGCTGATGCAGACGCCGCGCGAGGATCGACAGATCGTGATCAAGATTCGCGGCGGCCTGCTCCAGCACGTGCCACGGATGCATCAGCAGCGGCGCGCCTTTCACAGTCGTCGTCCGCACACTGCCCGGCAGGTTGAAACCCGACGCAAGCATCGTCTCCGCCGTTGCGCGATCGAGCAGCGCCGCGATCACCGCGCCCGCCGAATCAACCACCGCCGTGTTGACCACGGTCGGCGTCTCGATCGTGAGCCGCGCACACCGCCCGTTGACCACGAGAAACGGCCCGCCACCCGGCAGTTTGTTAACCGGCTCGCTGTGACGCGATGCGATCAGCTCCGCCATCTCCGCGCGGACCCACAGAGCCGCGGCGTGCATGCCGACCTGTGACACGAGCCGCTCCGATGTCGTCAGCGCCCCGGTGCGCAGCTCGAAGCTCGCCCGCAAATCGCACAGGGGCCGCAGGTCCGCCAGATTATCGTCGAGAAGGATGAGGTCCATAGTCACCTTTATATCGTCCAAATGGCCCGCGCACCGCAATCGCCGCTCACGCCGGTTTCGAGTTTGCACTCCGCCCGCTAAACTCTTGCCCCTATGCTCCAAGCCATCGTCTTCGATTTCGACGGCATCATCGTGGACAGCGAACCGCTGCACTACCGCGCGTTCCTCAAGGTCGTCGAGCCGCTCGGCGTCCATTTCGACTACGCCCGCTACATCACCGACTACATCGGCTACGACGATCGCGACTTCTTCCGTGTCGTCGCCCGCGATTTCAACCTGCCCTTCGACGCCGCGAAACTGCCCGATTTCGTCCTCGCCAAGGCCAAGGCGTTTGCGGATATCTGCGCCGAGGGCGTCCGCCCATTGCCCGGCGCTGTGGAACTGATCCTCGCCGCCGGCGCTGTGATGCCCATCGCCCTCTGCTCAGGCGCCCTGCAGCACGACATCGATCTCATCCTTCCCGCGCTCGACCGCGGGCAGGTGCCCAAGCTCTTCCGCGCCGTCGTCACAGCTGATCAGGTCAAGCGCTCCAAGCCCGACCCCGAGAGCTACGGCCTGGCCGTCAGGAAGCTCGGCCTCCCCCCCGCTGCGTGTCTCGCCATCGAGGACACCCCCGCCGGCCTCACCTCCGCCAAAGGCGCGGGCCTGCGTACCCTCGGCGTCGCCGGCTCCCTCGCCGCGTCGCAGCTGAGCCTCGCCGACCGCGTCGTGCCGAGCCTCGCTGGCGTCACCGTCGAGCAACTGCACGCATGGTTCGATTAGACCTGCTTCGGGTGCCACGGCCAGCGCAGGCTCTGCGGAGTCGGCCGTGTGCCTTGACGATCGACGCGGGGACACGGCCGACTCGAAGACTCGCTGGCCGTGGCACCCAAAAAACTCACTTCACCGAAACAAATATCCGCTCCGTAGCCTCGCGCGGTAGCTGCACCTCGCGGCTCCCAATCTTCAAACGCATCGCACCGAGCGGCTCAACCGCAATAACCCGCAGCGATTTCTCCAGCGTGATCCCCGCATCGCCCAGATACTTGAAGAACTGCGGCTCGTGATCCGAGACTCGCCGCACGATCCCCGTCTGCCCCGCCTTCAATTCCGCCAGCGACGGGAAATGCTGCTGCGCCACGCGGCCGGTCGCACTGGGAATCGGAGCACCGTGCGGATCGGTCACGGGGTGGCCCAAAAATTCGTCGATGCGCTCGATGAGCTCATCGGATACCGCGTGCTCCATCCGCTCCGCGTCGCGGTGCACCTGCTCCCAGCCCAGGCCCAGCGTCTTGACCAGGAACAGCTCGATGAGCCGGTGTCGCCGCACGATCCGCAGCGCCAGCTTCGTCCCCGCATCGGTCAGCCGAACGCCGCGATACGGCTCGTACTCCACCAGCCCGCGCCCCGCCAGATACTGCAGCATCCCTGTCACCGTCCCGCGCCCAAGCTGCATGCGCTCCGCGATCGCCATCGTCGTCGCGCGACGCCCCGCCGACAGCAATTTCCAGATGTGCTTGATGTAATCTTCGACAGCCGTCGAATGCGAATTGATCGGGGCCTTCGCCATGCGCAGATCGTAACGCCATCGGCCCGGCCTTCAAGGCTTCGCGGCCGGCGTCGGCGTTGCGGGTGCCGTCTGCGGCTTGGCTTCCGGCTGTTTCGCGGCACGATCCAGCGCCCCCAGCACCGCACGGCGCTGCGACTCACGGAACCGCTGATACGCCTGCCATTGCTGCGCGATCCCCGGGCCGGCGTCGTCCCCGTCCCCCGCCTTCGTCCCCGCATCATCGACGCGCCCCGTGATCCGCGCCTGCACCATCTGCGGGCTCGGCACCTGCGTCTCCGCATCGCCCGTCGCTCGCGGCAATCCGCCCAGCAGATAAACCGTATTCGGCCCCACCAGCTGATACGTCTTCTGCTGCCCACGCTTCTCGACCGTCACATAATCCGACCGGTTGTACTGCGCGATCACGCCAGGCCTGATGTAATAAAATTGCGTCGGATCCCCGCCCGGCGTGCTCGATTGATACACATGCGAATCGGAATCGATCCCGCTCGCCCCGATCCCCGGCTCAAGCCGCCGCAGGCTCCGCTGCAGCGGGTCCACATCCTCAATGATCTGCTCCACCGGCCTGACCGGCCCCGGCTGATCCGCCGCCACCGCCACGCCCACCGGCGCCACCGCCACCACCACACTCAATATGAATCGCATCCGCCTCATGCCCTGATTGTATCGACTCAACGTCGCGAATCGCACTCAACGACAATCCAGAAAATGCAACCGCCAAGGCGCAAAGACGCAAAGGAAGACGCCAAGAAGAAGGGGATTTGGATTGATGGTGATATCCGAAAAAGCCCTCATCACGCCTTGGAACAAAATATTTCATCCTCTTCCTTGGCGTTCCCCCTTGGCGTCTTTGCGCCTTGGCGGTTGCCTCCTCCTGCGCAGCGGCGGGTTCTCCCGGGTGCCCGCCTTGATTTTTGCCCGCCGATCGCCATAATTGCCGAGCTAATCACTCCGCACCCCGCATTACGGAAGGCCCGAGATGGCACACTCAGCTTCAGCCCGCAAACGCATCCGTCAGAACGAAAAGCACCGCGCCCACAACCGTCGCCGCAAGGACACGGTCAAGGGCCAGGTCAAGGACTTCCTGGAAACCGTCGCCACGGGCGACAAAGCCAAGAGCGCCGAGACCTACCGCGCCACCGCTCGCCTGCTCGACAAGACCGCCGCGACCGGCACGATCCACAAGAAAACCGCCGCCCGCCGCAAGAGCCGCCTCGCCAAGCGCCTCAACGCCCTGGCCGCCGCCAAGAAGTAAGAGCCCCGGCCGGACTCCGGCCCCGGCCCGAGCGCCCGCGTTTTCACGCCGCGCTTGACCGCCGCCCCCGCCCGGCCTAAACCTTACTAACGCCCGAAAGCCCCCGCAGCCGATCTAAAGGCTTCGGAAAAGAACTCAACGCAGAGCCCGCAAAGCTCCGCAGAGATGAATCGGCTGATTCAAACAGAAAAGCGGATCCCCTCTGCGTACTCCGCGGCCTCTGCGTTAAAATCCCGGTTCCCTCCCACTGGGGTATGGTGTAACGGTAGCACAGCTGACTCTGGATCAGCTAGTCTAGGTTCAAATCCTAGTACCCCAGCTTAACGAAAAAGCCTACAAAAATAGGCTAAAACGCACAAAACCCTCGCCACGCTGCGGGGGTTTTTTGTTGCTTATGCTACCTATATGCTACCGGCCAGCGGAAAGCGGACGCTAAAACCGCCTCTGTCGGGTCATTCGTCGAACTCCAAACGCATGACGCGCACCTCCTGAATGTCGCCCTCTGAATCGGTCGAGATCGTCAACGGCACGGCGCGCCCGACAAGACGGTCCAATAGCTCTTTGATCGCGGGCAGGCTCCCGGCCTTGGCCTGCGCGACTAGCTCCGCGATGATCTCCTTGATGTCGTCCTCGGTGATGGCTTCGATGATCGCGGTTCGGAACCGCGCGATCTTCAGCGCGTAGGGATTGCCACGTCCGCCGGCGTTGCCCTTGGCGAATGTGCCATCGGGTCGCCGGTCGCCGTTAAGTCCGTTTGGTGACGGTGAAATGAGATCGCTCATCGTTTGCGTTCCTTGGTGGATGGTGACGGGTCAGCCTGTGTGACAATCGCCCCACGATGGCCCAGGTCGTCGCCTGAATCGTCCGGCCTGTCAGTATGTCCAGAATCTTCGGACGCCGCAGAAGTCAACGCCGGCGCTATTGCCGTGCAGCGGAGCCGCTGGACGCGGAGCAGGTGCTTGAGTGCCAACCGCAGCCGTATCGCCGCAGGGCGACGTAGCGGATCAGCCACGGCCTCGATGGTGAGGGTGAAGCGTTCGGGCGGGACAGTGGGACAGCTTTGGGACACCTCTTTCCGGTTAGTCTCTACAAAGGAGGTGATAAGGCGCTTAACCGGAAATGCCTGTCCCAAAGGTGTCCGGGTGTCCCGATTAAACATGGTCAAGCCCTCCCAACGCGATACCGATGCCGTTAAACCCGCGTTCCCGTTCTTCGCCGACCTTGGCCTCTGTCACGCCCTCGACGCGGCGGATGCGCTCGTAAAGCGTGTGCTGGCCCAGCGGGTGCTTCAGACGCTCGCACTCCGCCCACGCTTGATATGCCTGCCAAACGTCGCGCCGGGTCGCCCTGTAACCATCGCCGATGATGCAGCTCGATGCTATGAAGTCGGCGAGAACGTCCTCATTGCCACGATAATCGTCTGTTGCCGTCGTCACGGCTTCGGGTTCGGCCAGGTCCAGACCTGCGGCCTGCCATCGGAGACAAGCCCGGACCCATCGCGCGAGGATGCCCGGCGCTTCGGCCTTGAGCTTGTCGGGCAGGCTCTTGTCCTGTTCCGCCGGTGGGATCGTGACGGTGAACGGGATCAGCCGCAGCCGTCGCCATATCGCGGTTGAATCTTCTGAGACTCGCGGCCTGCAATTCGTGACGAGGATCGTTTTGTGGGTGCGCGGGAAGTTGAAGAAGTCGCCGCGCATGAATCGTCCGGTGAGAATCGCATCGCCGGTCAATTTCTTCACCATCGCAACCTTGAGCTTGCGGCCTTCCTCCGTTTCGCTGGCGATGATGAGCCGTAGACCCTGCAAACCCGCAATCTCTGTCGGGTGTTCATCGTGCGAGCGCGACGTGAGGAGGGAATCGGGCGCGGGTGCGGCGTAGTCGCCGAAGATGAATAGCGCGGTGTCAAAGAGGCTGCTCTTGCCGTTCGCGCCGCCGCCCCAGCCGATGGGTAGATGGTGATGCCGGATATCTCCGGTGAGGGAGTAGCCGATGAACCTCTCGACGTACTCGGTGAGGGAATCATCGCCCTCCATGATGCGGCGGAGAAAGGTGTCATAGATCGGACACGTCGCGTCCGGGTCATACTCGACCGGCGATAGTTTTGTGATGAGGTCGCGCGGATCGTGAACATGCAGATCGCCAGTGCGCAGGTCGATCGTGCCGGTGATGGTGTTCAAGAGCCAGAGGTCGCGGTCGAGGTCCGCCGGCGCGATGGCGATGCCGTTCTCTGACCGTGCGAGCGTTAGCATTGCCGCCCGGCGGTTGGCGTGTTCGCTTGCCTTGGCCCACGTCGCCAGCTTGGTGCGTTTCTCGGCGTCCTCCCCTTTCGCGGCCTCGTCGTAGATCGACCTCAAGACCTCTTTCGCAAGCCGCTCCACCTCGCCGGTTTCATCCTTCTGCCAGCGGACGCCGGTCCAGACGAGCCACGTTTTCCACGGCTTGACGTATCTCACGCGGTCGCGGTGCTGATGCGCGAACCGCTCCGCGTTGCCGGTGTCGGTGAGGGAGAACGTCGGCGGCGGCTCAACGGTTGTAGATGTTAATCGTAGGTGACTCACAGCAGCGCCCTCCGCAGTTCGTCGGTGTCGTGCGCGTCGTGCTGGACCAACCATGCGCGGAGGTCTTTTGAGCCTTCGGGCGGCAATGCCCAGCGGACAGGTCGGCCCCACGCCTCGGCTAAACGCTTGGCGACAACCTCCGCACCTTTCTTCCCAGGCCATTTGCCGTCTGGCTTTTGGTCGCGTTCACCGACGATGATTACGTCCGCCGCATCGCGGAGAAACTCGGCGAGCAGGTCGCGCCGGCGCTCCTGCGGATCATTGCCCGCGCCCCGCTAGATGCCGAACTACAGGGTGTTTCAATTTATTCGAACGGTGTTTGGCTCGAATCAACCCTCGCCGGTGCCGAGGGGCAACCCCTTTCGAACCACATTTTTGGGGAAATCGAAGTCGCCTCCCTTGACGACGATAATCAGCCGATTTCAGCGTTCGATATGAGTCGGTCGATGCAACTCAATCGCGGGAATCCGATAGTTCAGAGTTTGATTGCGTTTATTGGGCGTGAAGTCGATTGCCTGCGGCGTGAACTTGTTCGTGCCGATCAAGCGCGTCGCCAAGAGACTGAGCTTCGTCGACTTCAGGAGCAGGGCGACAAGATCGCGGAACTCATCAATGAAGATTTTGGTGCCTTCCGCCAGCGAATCCCGCGAACAGGTGCTCATGGCGGGAAAGGGCGCGATCAGAGCGAAGCAGTTGCATCAGATAATGGCGACACGCTTTTGTCTGAAGCGCCTGAAGGTTTGCCAGGCAATCCCGTTGCGCAAGAAAATACAGGTGGTGAGAAATCGCAAGGCGAAAACCGATCGGAACAACCAGCTGCTGCAACTGCGCTCGAAGAAACCGAGGCAGGAGAGCGTCGCGGTCTTCCAATTGCCGGAATAAAGAAGCGCAAGGCCAATCGTGGTGGCTTCCAAGTGAGATTCGATAATCTCGGAGAACTTGAACATAGGGCAAAATATGTTCGTGAAGAACGAGTCATTTATGTGAATATGGATCATCCACAGATCAGCGCCGCAAAGGGAGACGGGCCAACAACGGACTTGGTGTTCCGTCGTCTAGCCTACGAAGTGGCATTTTCCGAATACGCAATCGCATTAGCATACGAACTGGCAGAGAATGACGAATTTCTTGATATGACCGAGCCTGTTTCAGAGATTCGCGAGACCATCAACCGAATGGGCCGACGCGCCGCCTTGCTCTATAGCGTGACGTAATATTTCCCGACATCGTTGGCCAGAATAATTATGCGGAATGTTGGCACAAACACGGCGGGGTATGACGCACTTGCGCAGCTATTAAAGTCGCGAATAATCCCTCCAGAACTATTGTCGCTCCACGTACCGGTCCTTCCCCCTTCGGTCGACATAAACAACGCCGGGTTTAGCGTACGCACTCGCAATTGCTTAAAGTCCGTCAACCTTTTTGGCAATTCCAACGCGACCGATGGGGTCACCATTGGTCGCCTTATCAAAATCCGCAATTTTGGATATTTATCACTTATTGATTACCTGACCGTTGTGCTTGAGATAACGACGGGAGTTGACACTACGGATTTATGCCGCAACAGAGCAGCGGACAGAACAACACTTGCACGATTACGTAAATATGGCCGCATCTTAGAGGACATTAAGCATCTTTCTTTGCCACATATTCCGCAAGATATCGACATTGAATCGATTGGTTTTAGTGTTCGTACATTAAATTGTTTACGCAATGCTGGGTTGCATCATAATGCAAAATTGCTCTGCCGTCTGCAAATCCGTGATCTGGTAGAGTTACCGAGTTTTGGTTTTACCTCGCTTATCGATTTCCTAGAGAAAGTGTTGGCCTTGCCGAAGCGTGAGCGGCACGACGGCGAAAATGACCCCGCGATTCGTGTTGAGCGTATAGAAATAGTGGAACGGTCTATTGAAGCGTATTGCACGGCAGATCAATTGACCGACAGAGATCCTCGCTTTAGAGCGATATTACGTTCAGCAAAATGTGGAGACGTCCAAGCATTGATAGACGGAGTGCGGCATTCACCAACAGTTAGACACCTAGCAGCCCGTGGCAAAAGTCTCTCCGCCGCTGTGGATAAGTGGCCATTTCTTGCGTTGTTGTCGTGCGGGCGCTATAGAAGGAGTTTCACGTCACGGAGGACCGGACATGGCGATGGGCAAGCGTTTGTCGGAGACTCAGGGGCCGCTGTTCGTTGTGGCGTCGGCGCTGCCGGAGTCGGCGGGGCATCCGTATTACCAGAAGGTCAACGCGTTGTTTTCGGCCCACGGGTTCGACGCGTGGGTGGAGGAGGTTTGCCGGGTGTTTTACGCCGAGGCGATGGGCCGGCCGAGCCTGGCTCCGGGGGTTTACTTCCGGTGCCAGTTGGTGGGGTATCTGGAGGGGATCGACTCGGAGCGTGGGATCGCGTGGCGTACGGCCGACTCGCTGAGCCTGCGGAGCTTCTTGGGGGTTGCGCTGGACGAGAAGACGCCGGACCACTCGACGCTCTCGAGGACGCGTCGGCTGATCGACCTGGAGACTCACGCGCGGGTCTTCACGTGGATGCTCAAGCTGCTGGCGGTGCATGGCGTGATCGACGGCAAGACGATCGGGATCGACGCGACAAACCTCGAGGCCAACGCGGCGATGCGTTCGATCGTGCGTCGGGACAGCGGGGCGAGCTACGATCAGTACCTCACGAAGCTGGCGCAGGAATCGGGGATCGCGACGCCGACGCGCGAGGACCTGGCGAAGCTCGACCGGAAGCGGAAGAACAAGGCCTCGAACGACGACTGGCAGAACCCGCACGACCCCGACGCGAAGATCGCCAAGATGAAGGACGGCACGACGCACCTGGCGCACAAGGCGGAGCACGCGGTGGACATGGGCAGCGGCGCGGTGGTGGCGGTGACGCTCCCGCCGGCCGACGCGGGGGACACGGCGACGCTGATGCCGACGATCCTGGAGGCGACGGAGCAACTGGCGGCGCTGGCCGGCGATGCGCACACCGCCGAGGCGATCAGCGGGGATTGGATGCGTGAGGTCGTGACCGACAAGGGCTACCACTCCAACGCCACGATGACGGACCTGTCGGAGATGCGGATCCGCAGCTACGCCAGCGAGCCCGACCGCGGGCGGCGTGACTGGGATGGCAAGCCCGAGGCGTGCGACGCGGTGTACGCCAACCGGCGCCGCATCGCCGGCGAGCGCGGCAAGGAACTGCTGCGATCGCGCGGCGAGCTGGTCGAGCGCTCGTTCGCACACTGTTACGAGACCGGCGCGATGCGCCGCACGCACCTGCGGGGCCGTGAAAACATCCTCAAGCGTCTGCTCCTGCACGTCGCGGGCTTCAACCTCGGCGTGCTGATGCGCCGCCTGCTCCCCGCCGGCACCCCGCGCGGCCTCCAGGGTCTGCGCGGAACCGTCTTGTCGCTCGCCCCGACGCTCTTGGCGTGGGCCCAAGCCACGCTACGCCCGTTCGAGGCTCTTCAAGCAAGCCTGCGCCCCAAAACTCATGCCGCAACGTGGAACACGCAAGCCGCATGAACCCGCCCGGAACACGACTTCCGCCACGGGCTGCTAGAGTGTCTCGATCAGATACAAGATGTGATCAATAACTCACAGCGACTCACGATAGAGGAAGAGGCGATTGCCGTTCGTGGATACGTTGAAGGAACTCGAAATGCCCTCATTGTTCGTAAATATTTTGGCTTTAATTGCGCGCGTGGGGAAAGCCTGGCGGTGGTGGGCGATGAATTTGGAATGACTCGTGAACGTGTACGGCAAATCTGTTTTTCGAATCACCTTCGTCAGATTAGGTCACCATATCAACCGAGATTGGTGTTAGCGAAAAAGCTGATTGCGAAGGCTATTCCGAATACCACGCGCCATATTGCTGATCTTTTGCAGGGCTCCGGTTTAACAGGGGCTATAACCGAAAGTTGTGGATGAGATCGTGAAAAAGGCGGCGTACTCTGGGTGTTCATCACAACCCCCAATCGGCCCGACACGGGCCAAGGAGTAC
>JAYVTU010000037.1:0-14926 GCA_043788485.1 Planctomycetota bacterium | reverse complement strand
GTTGCTTCGCAACACCATCATCTCGGGAGGCCTTGTTTCGCGCAAATCACCGTAACGCACGCCGCGGCGCAGAGTTGCGGTTAACTTAATGCCATTAGGGCCAGGAAGCGCAATTCATCGGTGGTCGCCGAGTTGTCGAATGTCGGATGGATTTCTTTGCGGTCGCCGGCGAACGGGGCGGCGGCGGTATCGATGTTCTTGGGCCATCCGCCGAGGTCCGATTGGTACGAAAGGATGTTGGAGGCGATGCGCTTCGCTTCGTCGGTGGCGAACCAGGCATCCTCGTTCTTGAGGTATGCCGCTGCCCCGGCCGAGGCGGGCAACGGGGTGAGGGCGATGAGTGAGGCGCACACCGCAGCAAGCAGAAGTCTTTGGCGAACCATCATCGCAACATATCGGCCGAAAAACTTCCCGGCCACCACGGTGCTATTCATGCTCGCCCTCGCCGGCGCCGACCGTCAGTTTTACCGCCGTTGCCGTGACACCCTCGGACGGCTGCGGGGCGGCGAAGGCGGATTGGGCAGGGCGGTGGGCGGACCAGTCGGTGACGTGCAGGTCGGGGCCATCGGTGTCGTGCGTTTTGAGGATGCGATACGCATTGTCGCGCTGCGCGGGGACGAAGCCGGCGTCGCGGACGAGGCGGCAGATCGAGGCCTCATTGAGGCAGTACGTCGTGCCGGCGGAGCTGACGACGTTCTCCTCCATCATCACGCTGCCCATGTCATTGGCGCCGAAGAAGAGCGCGAGCTGGCCGATCTTCGGGCCCATGGTGACCCACGATGAGCCGATCGAGTGGATGTTGTCGAGGAAGAGACGGGCGATGGCCTGCGTGCGCAGATAATCGCTGGAGCCGCTGAGCCGCAGGCGACGGTTCGCATCGGGCGCCGTCGCGCGGCACGCCGCCTTGTCCGATGAATCAACTTTGCCGTCGAACACCGCGTTGGCCAGCACATCGCCGGGGAACGGCTCACCCGAATCCGGATCCCAGCGCGGCAGCCGGCCAAGCGACGTGTTGTCCGGCTGGAACGGCCACGTGATAAAGCTCATGTATCGCCCCGGCCAGCCGCCGGCGATCGCCTGATCCTGCGCATCGCGGATCGACTGCATGTGCATGATGCGGTCGGCGTAGCCCTCGATGTGGCCGAACATCATCGTGCTCGACGTGTTCATGCCCAGCCGGTGAGCCGCGCGCATCACGTTGAGCCACTGCTTGCCGGTCGCCTTGCCGAGGCCGATGCGGCCGCGGACATGATCCGCGAAGATCTCGCCGCCGCCGCCGGGGATGCTCGCAAGCCCCGCCTTCATGAGCCGGCGAAGGATCACCTCGAGCTTTGCGGTCCACACATCATCGGGCAGCTCATCGGAGCGGCCGGCGCCGGGTGTCGGAAATCCCTCAATGTCGAACACCGCGACAAACTCGACGAACTCCGGCGGGCTGAAGGCATGTAGATGGATGCCCGGGAACTTCTGACGCATCTTCGAGAGCATGTCCTCGTAGAACTCGATCTTGAGATCGGGGTGCATGCCGCCTTGCAGCAGAACCTGCGTGCCGCCGATGTCGCTGAGCTCCTGCAGTTTCGCGTGGAGTTGCGCATCGGTGAGTACGTAGGCGTCGGTGTCGCCTTCTTTGCGGTAGAACGCGCAGAAGGTGCAGTTGGCGGAGCAGACGTTGGTGTAGTTGACGTTGCGGTCGATGACGAACGTGCGGAGCTTCGGGTCATGGATGCGGTTGGCGACAGCGGTGGCCCACTCGCCCAGATCGTGCAGCGACGCGGTGTGGAACAGGTGCAGGGCCTGCGCGGCGGTCAGGCGAGCCCGGCCGGCGACCACGGCGTCCATGTCAATATTCGTATCGAGCGAAAGCGGCATAGTCCCGCGATTTTAGCGGCAAAGCGCCCGAGCGGGAAATGGACCTCATACGCCTCACATCTCCATGTAAGGCATCGGCGGCACATGTCCGCGCAGGCGGCTGTAAACGCTCAGCGCCCCGCGATGATGAGCCGTGTGCTCCTCCATCGCGCTGAGGATCATCACGGGCGTCGCGCCGGGCATGATCATCGAATCGGCGGGGACGACGGGCTTGCTCATCTGCTCCATCGACGTCGCCGCGGCGAGTTTCTTGACCCGTGCGAAGGCCTTCGCCAGATGCGCTCGGGCCGCCGCCAGCGACGTCACCTGCCGCACCGCCTTCTGGTGAGCCTCAAAATCCATGCTGAAGCCCTTGCCTTCAAACGCCGCGTCGGCGAACCAGTCGATCGTCTGCGCCACGTGATCGACGAGCTGGCTCACCGTGTAAAGCTCCGGCACCGGCGTGAACGTTGAATCCTTCTCCGTCAGCGGCCGTGTCGAGCGATTGAAGAATTCCTCCATTTTTTCGATCCATCCGCTGTACATGTTGCCGGCCATGGGCGACCTCCTGAATCGGTTTGTGTTTTGTTAGGTTGCCGGTTTCGAGTCTAACGTGAGCCGCGGTGCCGTGTCAATGCCATTTCAAAGTTTGACGATCGCAACGCATCTCCGCAAGAACCGCGCGGACCGGGCCGGACCTCCGTACAATGGGGCACTCACCAACGATGGATGGACACACATGGATTGGTTCCGATACCGCGACGGTCAATTGTTCTGCGAAGACGTCAACCTCGACGAGCTGGCTCAAAAAGTCGGTACGCCCGTTTACGTCTACTCGCAGAAAACCTTCGAGCATCACTATGACCTGCTCAATAAGGCTTTCGCCGAGCTCGATCCGCTGATCTGCTACTCGATCAAGAGCTGCGGCAACGTGCATCTCATCAAGCTGCTCAGCGACCGCGGGGCGGGCATGGATGTTGTCAGCGGCGGGGAGCTTCACCGCGCCCAGCTCGCCGGTGTGCCCATGGAGAAGGTCGTCTACGCCGGCGTCGGCAAGACCGATGATGAGATCCGCGCCGCGATTGAGGCGGGCATCGGCTGGTTCAACATCGAGTCCGAAGCCGAATTCGAGAACATCAGTCTGATTGCGCGCTCCATGGGAGCCGTGACACAGGCGGCTCTCCGCGTCAATCCCGACGTCGCCGATCCGAATACCCACGCCAAGACCAGCACCGGCAAAAAGGAAACGAAGTTCGGCGTGGACATCGACCGCGCCCGCCGATTCTTCGAGCACTACGGCAAGGACAAGAACTGCCGCCTCTCCGCCATCCATCTCCACATCGGCTCGCCGATCTATAGTCCTGAACCCTACGTCGCCGCGATCACCAAGGCCGTCGCTCTGATCGACGACCTCCGCGCCGCCGGCTACACGATCGACACCCTCGACATCGGCGGCGGCTACCCCGCGGATTATGAATCCGGCAAGTCACCGGCCTACGACGCCTACGCCGCCGCCATCGTCCCGCTTCTCCGCGACAAGAACCTGCGCATCATCCTCGAGCCCGGGCGCACCATCGCCGCCAACGCCGGCGTGCTCCTGACCCGCGTCCAGTACCTCAAGGCCGGCGGCAAGAAAAAATTCATCATCGTCGATTCCGGCATGCACCACCTCGTCCGCCCGACGATGTACGACGCGTTTCACTTCATCTGGCCCACGCAGGTCGCCCCCCAGCACGAGCCCAAGGACCGCGGCCGGCAGATGGATTCCCACATGCCCGGCCTCGACACCGCCGACATCGTCGGCCCGATCTGCGAGACCGGCGACATCCTCGCCAAGGAACGCGCCCTGCCCCCCGTGACGCGCGGCGACCTGTTGTGCATCTTCACCGCCGGCGCCTACGGCATGGTCATGGCCAGCAACTACAACGCCATGCCGCGCCCCGCCGAGGTCCTCATCTCCGACGATCAGGCCACCATCATCCGCCGCCGCGAAACCTACGACGATCTCGTCGCGCTTGAGATGCAGACGGAAACGGTCTGACGCATTTCCGTCGCTACCGCTTATGGCCATCCTGCAGCGACTGAACCCCGTCAACGCCAACACCCTCCGCGCCCTGCGCCACCGCAATTTCCGCCTCTTCCTCGTCGGGCAGGGCATCTCCCTCGTTGGCACCTGGCTCCAGCAACTCGCGCTGCCGTGGTTGACGTACCAGATCACGCGCTCCGATCTCATGCTCGGCCTCGTCGGATTCGTCGGCCAGATCCCCGTCCTCCTGCTCGGCCCGGTTGCTGGTTTCGTCAGTGACCGCACCAATCGCCACCGCCTCGTCATCCTCACGCAGACGCTGGCCATGCTGCAGGCCTTCGCCCTCGCCGCGCTCAGCTTTTCGGGCGACATCCAGGTCTGGCAGATCGTCGCGCTCTCGACCGTCATGGGCACGATCAGTGCGTTTGACATCCCCGTGCGACAGGCCTTTCTATTCCAGATGCTCGACACGCGCGAGGACCTCGGCAACGCCATCGCGCTCAACAGCTCGCTGGTCAACCTCGCGCGTCTCATCGGTCCCGCCGTCGGCGGCCTGCTCATCGGCGTCGCCGGAGCGGGCGTCTGCTTCCTGCTCAATGGCCTGAGCTTCCTCGCGGTCATCGCATCACTCATGATGATGCGCATCGCGCCCCAGCCGCCGCAGCCCAGGCACGCCGCCGGCGCTCTCGCCCATTTCCGCGAGGGCTTCGCCTACGCCTTCGGCTTCCCGCCCGTCCGCGACCTCATGTTCCTGCTCACGCTCTCGAGCATCACCGGCACCGCGTACGTTGTCCTCATGCCCGTCTTCGCCGCCGAGGTCCTCGGCACGCCGGACACCAGTGCTCACATCTTCGGCTACCTCATGGCCGCGTCCGGCCTCGGCGCGCTCATGGGCGCCATCCACCTCGCCGGTCGCCCCTCCGTCCTCGGCCTCGGCCGGCTCATCGCCGGCGGCGCGCTGGTCCTTGGCGTCAGCATGTTCTTCTTCGGCCACACGCACCACCTCTGGCTCGCCATGCTCCTCCGTCTCACCGGCTCCGCGGGAATGGTCATCCAGATGGCCGCGACCAACACCATCATCCAGACCGTTACCCCCGATCAGCACCGCGGCCGCGTTATGGCCTTTTTCGCCATGGCCTTCATCGGCATGGCGCCGATCGGCAGCCTCCTCGGCGGTGCGCTCTCCCACCGCCTCGGCCCGCAAACCACACTCATGATCATCGGCTCCGCCACCGCCCTCGGCGGCCTCATCTTCCTCGCACGTCTCCCCAAACTCCGCAACCAGATCCGCCCCATTTACCGCGAACTCGGAATCCTCCCGCCCGAAACCGATCCGACGCCCGGCTGAGTTCCCGTACTTTTCCATTGACCTCTGATCTCTGACCTATGACCTCTGCCTTGTTACACTCTCCCCCATGGCCAAGACCCGCATCATCTCCGCTGAAGCGACGAGTGAAGTCGAGGAGCAATTGACGCTATCGCTCCGCCCGCAGCACATCGACGAATACGTCGGCCAGCCCACACTTCTCGAAAAGCTCCGCATCGCGCTGGGCGCCAGCAAGCAGCGCAGCGAAGCCATGGAGCACGTCCTGCTCCACGGCCCGCCCGGCCTGGGCAAAACCACGCTCGCTCACGTCATCGCCAACGAGCTCGGCACGCACCTCTCCGTCACCTCCGGCCCTGCCCTCACCAAGGGCTCCGACCTTGTCGGCACGCTGACGAAACTCCAGAAGCACGATGTCCTCTTCATCGACGAGATCCACCGCCTGCCCGTTGCGCTCGAAGAGTATCTTTACTCCGCGATGGAGGATTTCAAGGTCGATTTCGTCGTCGACTCCGGCATGCACGCCAAGACGATCACGCTCCCGCTCCAGCCGTTCACCCTCATCGGCGCCACGACCCGCGCCGGCCTGCTCTCCGGCCCCATGCGCAGCCGCTTCGGCATCACGCACCACCTCGAGTTCTACAGCCACGCCGACCTGCTCTCGATCCTGCAGCGCAGCGCGAAGCTGCTGGGCGTCGGCGGGGCGGGCATCGATTCGCTGTCGATCATCGCCGACCGTTCGCGGGGGACGCCGCGCGTGGCGAATCGGCTGCTCCGACGTGTCCGCGACTTCGCCCAGATGCGCCGCGCCGGCAAGTTCGATGCGACCACTGTCAACGAAGCCCTCAAGCTCGAGGGCATCGACGAACTGGGCCTCGATGAACTTGACCGCCAGTACATGAGCACGCTCGCCGGCATCTACCGCGGCGGCCCCGTCGGCCTCGAAGCCGTCGCCGCCACACTCAGCGAAGACGCCGGCACGCTCGAAGACATGGTCGAGCCTTACCTGCTGCAACTCGGCCTCCTCGCCCGCACCCGCCGCGGCCGGCAGCTCACGCCGAAGGCGGCGCAGCGATTGGGCGTCACGCTCAACCTCGAAAACGTCGGCGACCTTTTTGAAGACGAAGCCTCACGCTGAGCGACCGAATGAAGTGGCCCGCGTTCAATCGCATTCTGCTTGCGGTGTGGCTGATCGCCGTCGCCGGCGGTGCTCTGCTTCTTTTTGATCCCGCACCGACACGCCTGTCACGCGGCGCTGGCCTCGGCGCTGCGGCAATGGTGTGGATCGTCGGCGGGGCGATCGTCTGGCGGTGGCGAGCGGTTCGATACACATGGTTGACGATCACTTCTGTCGTCGCAATTTTTCTGTTGTTGCCCGTGGGCGGCGAGATCGATCCCGAGCGCTTCCGCGAGCGTAATATCGCGGCCATGAAATCCTTTGAAGGATCACCCTATTTCTGGGGCGGTGAAAGCCGCTCGGGCGTCGATTGCTCCGGCCTGATCCGCCGCGGCGCGATCGATGCCCTGTTCCGCGAAGGCGTCACCTCGCTCAATCCCCATCTGGTGCGCGAATCGATCGGGCTCTGGTGGAACGATACGTCGGCCCGGCAGTTCACCGAAGGTTATGCGGGACGCATGACACCCCTGTTTGAATCGCAGACGCTTGAGGAAGCGCAGTCGCGGGGACTGAAGCCGGGCGATGTCGCGGTCACCGCCGATGGCGTGCATACACTCGCCTATATCGGTGGCTCGCAATGGATCGAAGCGGACCCCGGCCTCAAACGCGTGACGATCCTCGATGTCCCGAGTTTCAAAAATCCGTGGGCACAGGTGCGTGTGAATCTCATGCGATGGAAGTGGGCAAAATGAACAGCTTCCTCCGATCACTGGTGATCGTGGCGATCGGCGTCGCGGTAGCCGTCGCCGCCGAACCGGCGGGGACACCGCTGGTGCGTTATGGCGATGCGGTGAAGTGCGGGCCGCTGCAGAACCCCGAACTCATCGAGAGCAGCGGGATCGTCCTCGGCCGGCGGAATCCGAAAGTGCTCTGGTCGCACAACGACTCCGGCGACACGGCGCGATTCTTCGCGCTCAACGAGAAGGGCGAGGACCTGGGCACCTGGGAGATCCCCGGTCTGCGCCCGCACGATTGGGAAGACATCGCGGCAGTGAAGATTGATGGCGTGGATCACCTCGTGCTCTGCGACACCGGCGACAATCACCGGAAGCGTGACTCACACATGCTTTATTTCGCGCCCGAGCCGGAGGTCGATGTCGCGAAACGTGCGCAGCACGGGACGCTCAAGCCCACGCTGACGATGCAGTTCAAATATCCCGACGGCGCCCACGATTGCGAGGCGGTCTTCGTCGACCCAATTGACCAGACGATCGTGCTGATTACCAAGGAATATCTCGGTGAATGCGGCGTCTACACGCTGCCGCTCTCGAAAGAGCCGGGTGTCAAGACCGCGACGCGGATCGCGAAGCTGGGGATCGTCACCGTGACCGGAGCCGATGTTTCGCCGGACGGCCGCAAGGCGATTCTCGTCACGTACGGCTCGGCGTTCGAATTCCACCGGGCCGAAGGGCAGACGTGGGCGCAGGCTTTTGCCGAGAGGCCGCGTGTATTGGTCATGCCCGCACGGAAGCAGGGCGAGGGCATCTGCTACGGTGCCGATGGCGTGACTCTCTACCTGACGAGTGAGGGTAAGGGTGAGCCGCTGTGGAAGATCGCGCCGAAGTAGGCGTAAATAATCATTTCGTCGGCGGTCGTAGCGGGCGCACTTCGATGCGGCTGACGGTGATGTGATCCGGGGACTCGAGCGCATGCAGCACGGACTTGCCGATGTCGCGCGGCTGGATCTTCCAGGTGCGGTCCGTCCCGCCGAAGTTCTGCTGGTGCGATTCGGTATCGACGGAGCCGGGGAAGATGGTCGTGACCTTGATGCCGTGCTGGCGGACCTCGCCGAGCAATGATTCGCTGAAACCGGTGACGGCATACTTGCTCGCGGCATACCCGCTGCCGCCCGGGAGCGGATTGCAGCCGGAGATGGAGGAGATGTTGACGATGTGCCCGCGCCGCTGACGTTTGAGGTGCGGCAGGACGTTGCGTGTGGCGTAGAACACGCCGTTGATGTTCGTCTCCATCATCGTCTGCCACTCGTCGACGGTGATCTCATCGGCGGGCTTGCGGAGGATGACGCCAGCGTTGTTGATTAGCGCATCGACGCCTCCGAGTTCGGCGATGAGGTGCGCGATCGCCGCGGCAGTCGCGTCGTGGTTGCGAAGATCAGCGGCGGCGACGGCGACTTTTACACCTTTCGCGGAGAGCTGTGATTGCAGCTCACGCAGCGCTGCTGCGTCGCGCGCGATGAGGCCGACGTCGTGGCCCGACTCGGCGAGCACCTCGGCGATGCCGCGGCCGATGCCTTTGCTGGCGCCGGTGATGATGATTTTCATTTCGTGATTTCCCGCGGGAGTTAAATGCCGAAGAATCGCTTGGCGTTTGCGTCGGTCAATTCGTTGAAGGCCTCGAACGACATTCCGCGAAGCTCGGCGAGGAATCGCGCGGTGTGGACGACGAACTTCGGCTCGTTCGGCCGAACTTTGCGGTGCGGCTCGGGGGCGAGGAACGGCGCATCGGTCTCGACCATGATCCGATCGAGCGGCACGAGTTTCGCGGATTCCTGCACCTCCGCGGCGTTCTTGTACGTGACGATGCCGGTGAAGCTGAGCATCGCGCCGGCGTCGATGATCTTCCGGGCCTCGGCGGGGGGCTCGGTCACGCAGTGGAACACGAAGCGGTCGAACCCGAGCCCCGAGTCGCGGATGATGCGGAGCGTGTCGTCCACAGCCTTGCGGCAGTGGATGATGATCGGCTTGTCGATGCCGTAGAAACGCACGAGATCGAGCTGGGTCGCGAAGATTTGGTGTTGCTCGGCACGCGGCGGATCGTCGTAGTGATAATCGACGCCCATCTCGCCGACCGCGACGCAGCGCGGGTGCCGCGCGATCTCGACGATGCGCGTGCGGTCCTCCGGCGGGACTTTCGGGCCATAGTGCGGGTGGATGCCCACAGCGAAATAGACATTCGGGTGGTTCACGGCGATTGTCGCGGCGCGGAGCGCATCATCGGGCGTGGTGCCGACGGTGATCATACGGTCCACGCCCGCATCGGCGGCGCCGCGCAGGACGTCGGTGAGCCTGCTGTGCAATTCGGGGAACGTCAGGTGGCAGTGCGTATCAATCATTTGCGGGCGGCTGCAGGTGTTGCGGGAGCGGTGGGGGCTGCGTCTCGCACGGGCATGATAAGCGGTTCTTTTCGGCCGAGCTTCCATGTGGCGTGCACGCGCAGCTTCGGATCGGCGGCGGGGTAATCGGTGCGGTAGTGTGTGCCGCGCGATTCGGTGCGCCAGCGGGCGCCGCGCGTCATGAGCGCCCCCGTGACCAAAAGGTTCTGCACCTCCCAGCCGCCGCGGTCGTCAAAGATCTTGTCCATCGTGTAGCGGGCCCAGAAGTCGAACATCTCGGCGACCTCGGTGAGGCGGGGCCCATCGCGCTCGATGCCCATGTGGCGCCACATCACGCTGCGCAGCGTGGAACGCACGTCGGCCAGGTCGAGCTCGGAGCGATCAGAGAGCGGGATGTCGGAGACGATCTTGGCGGGAAGGCGCGGCGATTTGTCGAGCATCTCGCGGCACACTTGCCCGGCCTCGACACCGCTGACGAGGCCTTCGAGCAGGCTGTTGGACGCGAGTCGGTTCGCACCGTGCAACCCGGTGCATGCGCCTTCGCCGGCGGCGTACAAGCCCTCGATATTCGTTCGCGTCTCGGCATCGGCCCAGACGCCGCCGATCATATAGTGCGCCGCGGGGCGGATCGGGATGAGATCCTTGCCGGCGTCGAGCTCAAACTTCTTGAGCAGCGCGGTGATGCCCGGGAAACGCTCGGCGAAGCGTTTGGAGCCGATGTGCCGGGCATCGATGAAGACATCGGACCCGGCGGCGACCTGGCGGACGATCGCGCGCGTCACGATGTCGCGCGGGGCGAGCTCGGCCAGCTCGTGCTCGCCCTTCATGAAGCGTTCGCCGCCGCGGTTGACGAGGAATGCACCCTCGCCGCGCACGGCCTCGGTGATGAGAGCACGCGAGGCACCGGCGATGTAGAGCGTGGTCGGGTGGAACTGCATGAACTCGACATCGGCGAGCTCAGCCCCGGCGCGGAACGCCATTGCCAGGCCGTCGCCGGTTGCGACGGGGGGATTGGTTGTTTCGCGGTAGACCTGGCCGCAGCCGCCGGAGGCGAGGATCGTCGCCTTGGCCCAAATGACTTGCAGGCCGTATTTCGGGTGATGCGTAATCGCGCCGAGGCAGCGGGAGCCCGGGCCGGACTCGGTGAGCAGGTCCAGGGCGAAACAATTTTGGAACATGCGGACGCGGTCGGTGTGGCGTGCGACACGCAGCAGCGTGCGGGCCAAGGCCCAGCCGGTCGCATCGCCGTCGGCGTGGAGGATGCGGCTGGCGGTGTGCCCGCCCTCGCGGCCGAGCTGAAGCTGGCCCGACGAATCGAGGTCGAACGCCATGCCCATGTCGATCAGTTCGCGGATGCAGCGCGGGCCTGCGTCGATGATGTGGCGCACGGTCGGCTCATCGCAGAGGCCGGCGCCGGCGTCGAGCGTGTTGCGGACGTGGTCATCGGTCGTGTCGCCGGCGTCCATCACGGCCGCGATGCCGCCTTGGGCGAAGGCGGTGTTGGAGCTCTCATCGCCGCCCTTGGTGAGGATGATCACATCGCTGTGTTGTGCCGCGGCGACAGCGGCGCGGAGGCCCGCCACGCCCGCGCCGATCACCAGCACGTCCGTGAAAATCTGCGGCAGCAGCGCGGTGCGGAAAGGAATGAGGTAGCGGCGTTCGTCGAAGATGGAGTGCATGCGTGACGGCATTCTAACGCACTTGCGTCAGGGGAGGCTGGCCGCCTCCCCCGACACCCCCTTGGGCAAGAAAAATGCGACTTTATTTCGTGCCTTCATACGCCGCGAGCGCTTCGTCGATCGTGAACGCGTTGTCGTACAGCGCCCGGCCAACGATTGCGCCTTGGAGCGGCAGTTTGCGGAGGGCGCGGAGGTGATCGAGTGTGCCGACGCCGCCGCTGGCGACGATCGGGATGCGCGTCACCTCGGCGATCTTGCGCGTCTCTTCGACGTTGGGCCCTTGCAGCGTGCCATCGGTGGCGATGTCGGTGTAGACGATCGCGGCGAGAGGCCAGTCGCTGACCTTGCGGGCGATGTCGAGGGCGGTCACGTCCGTCTGCTCCCGCCACCCGGCCAGCGCGAGCTTGCCCTCGCGCGCATCGAGGCCCAGCACGATTCGGCCGGGGTTGCGCTGCACGGCCGCGGCGAACCACTCCCAATTGCGAAGCGCCGCCGTGCCGAGGATCACGCGCTCCGCCCCGGCGCCGAGCAGCGCGGCGATCGTCGCATCGTCACGGATGCCGCCGCCGACTTCGATCTTGAGCTTCGTCGCCCCGCAGACCCGGGCGATGATCGACAGGTTGTCGGGCTTTCCGGACTTCGCCCCGTCGAGATCGACGACGTGCAGCCACGTCGCCCCGGCCTTCTGGAACGCGAGGGCCTGGTCCAGGGGGTCGGCGTCGTAGGTGGTCTTCTGGCCATAGTCGCCGCGCAGGAGTCGGACGACGCGGCCACCGAGCAGATCGATTGCGGGGAAAAGGTGCATAGGTCGCAGACTGTAATCCCCGCTGCAAAATCCGCAATCCGCGTTCCCTTTGACAGCCCCGGGCTTCCTGCCGATCATATCCCTCCCGTTCATCCACTCGACATTAAAGGAGGCAGGAGCATGTCGCGATCCATCACGCTTTTCACCGGTCAATGGGCCGACCTTCCGTTTGAGACCATCTGCCAGAAGGCCGCGGAGTTCGGCTACGACGGCATCGAACTCGCCTGCTGGGGCGATCACTTCGACGTCGTCCAGGCCCTCAAGGACAAGAACTACTGCAAGAACAAATGGGAAGTGCTGATGGACAACGGCCTGACCGCCTTCGCGGTGTCCAACCACCTCGTCGGCCAGGCCGTCTGCGATCTCATCGATGAGCGGCACAAGCTCATCCTCCCGCCCGAGATTTGGGGCAACGGCGAGCCCGAGGGCGTCCGCAAACGCGCTGCGGCCCGCATGATCGACACGGCCAAGGCCTGCCGCGCCCTCATCAACGCCAACCCGAATCGCAAGGGCAAAGATCCCTTCCCCGCCGTCGTCAATGGTTTCACCGGCTCCTCCATCTGGCACTCGATCTACGCCTTCCCCCCCACATCGCAGGCCTACTGGCAGAAGGGCTTCGACGATTTCGCCAAGCGCTGGACGCCGATCCTCAATGCGTTCGACAAGGCCGATGTGAACTTCGCCCTCGAGGTTCACCCCACCGAGATCGCGTTCGACATCGCCTCCGCGGTGCGGGCCCTGGCCGCCGTCAAGAATCACAAACGCTTCGGCTTCAACTACGACCCCTCGCACCTCGGCTATCAGGGCGTCGACTACGTCAAATTCATCCGCACGTTCGGCCCGCGCATCTTCCACGTCCACATCAAGGACGCATGGTGGGGCAAGGGCGACGGCACCGTCGGCGTTTTCGGCGGGCACACGACCTTCGCCGACCCCGGCCGTTTCTGGGACTTCCGCTCTCCGGGCCGCGGCGACACCGACTTCGAGCAGATCATCTGCGCCCTCAACGATGTCAACTACGCCGGCCCGCTCTCGGTCGAATGGGAAGACAGCCGCATGGACCGCGAGCACGGCGCCGAAGAGGCCTGCGCGTACGTCCGTGAACTGGACTTCGCCCGGTCGAAGATCGCCTTCGACGCTCAATTCGATCGTTGATGCCACACGCGGCACGTTTGTGCGCCGTGAGACGCACAACCAAAAGACGAGACGACAAGGCGGCGCGCACCCCGTGCGACCGCCTTTTTTACGCGCCAAAATTTTCGCAAAAATTTTCCGGCGTGACGTTGCAAGCACTTGCGCCGGTGCGCACAATCCCGTCGCGTCGCCCTATGGGGAGGACCAAAAACATTGCGCGCCGAAACGACCCCAAACACCAAAATCCGGCACGCACGACCGCGGCAGCGACGAAAGATGAATCGCACGTTTGTTAGGTAAATGTTCGGTATTGTTTCCTCAATAGACACCCCATACCCCGCGCACAATCCTGTCTATGCACCCCATGCCACGCGTTCACAATGCCGCTTGTCGAACAGTTACAATCGCCGCCATGACGCCGTTTGAGCCGTCCATTCTGCCGCCCCAAATTGAGGAGCGGTTGCGGTCGGAGTTGCGGGCCGATGAGAAGCTGCTCTGGTCCGGCCAACCGCTGCCGCGGTTGTTCCGCCGTCAGGTCTATATGCACGTGCTGGTCGGCTTCGCCCTCACCTCGCTCTCGCTCTATGTCTGCTGGGTCGGGCGCGACTGGCGTGAAGTCCGATTGTTTTTCATCATTTTCGGCGGGTCCATGTTTCTCATCGGTCTCGCGCTGATGTGCCATCCTATCGCGATCCACCGCCAGGCCCGCCGCGTCGTTTACGCCATCACCGACCAGCGCGTCATCCTCATCGCCGGCCGAATGCTCGGCTTCATCGGCCTGCCGAGTTTCAACATCGAGAGCCACATCTACGAGCACCTCGCCGTGCTCCTCCGCACCGAACACGCCGACGGCACCGGCGACCTGAAATTCGAGCAGCTCCTCGGCGACAAGGGTTTCATCGGCATCGAGCGCGTGCGCGACGTGGAAAACCTGATCCGCGAAACAAGCGCACGGCTGCTGGCGGGCAGAAAGTAGCGCACGCCTATCGGACGGCGCTTGGCGCCTTTCCTGCTGCATCTGGATCATGCCGAAGACCGATGCTAAAGTGATGCCACGATCCGGAGTGTTTCCCATGACTCGCGCGCAGCTTGAACGACGACTGGCGAACATCGAAAAGAAACTGGCCGCTCTTGCCGGGCAGGTCAAATCTCCCCCCGCGCCGGACGTCAATGCGTGGATTGACGAGATCCATGGCACCTTCACCGACAACGCGACCTACCGCCGCGCGGCTCGCCTGGGCCGGCAATGGCGCAAGTCCCGGCGGCCGTCCACGCCGCGCTCGCGGAAAGCCGCCACGGAATGATCATTCTCGACACCGATGTGTTTTCGTTGATGGAATTGCCCGATTCACCGGAGTACCTCCGACTCCGTGCACGCATCGCACAGCTTGATCCTCCGCAGCCCGTCGTCACATCCGTCATCACCTACGAAGAACAATCGCGCGGCCGGCTTGCTTCCGTCAATGCCGCGCGCAGTCCGCAGCAACTGGCACAGGCTTATTCCCACCTGCGTCAGCACGTCCTTAACTATCGAAAAATCCCGATCGCCGAATTTGATTCCGCCGCTGCGGCAATCGCCGCTCATCTGCAAAAATCCAAACTCCGTCTCGGAACCATGGATATCCGCATCGCCGCCATCGCGCTGACCCATGACGCGCTGCTTCTGTCTCGAAATCTCCGTGATTTTCGCAAAGTACCCAACCTTCGTGTGGAAGACTGGACGTTGCCTTGATCGGAAACGGTGCCGGACACCCCGCATTTTGTTTTCTGGGTAGCTGCTTGACTCAAGTGATTACTACTGGTTGTGTTTTGGGGACACATACAGGTCTTTCACCGCGGGAGGGCGGGTGGTCACGGCTT
>JAYVTU010000036.1:0-2982 GCA_043788485.1 Planctomycetota bacterium | reverse complement strand
GACGACGCGGAAGTCGGCGGTGTATTCCTGCCCGTTGGTGAGCTTGCCGGGGCGGACCCTAAGTGAATCGTCCTGTCCGGTGACGTAGACACCGTTGATGATGGCGAAGCCGGTGGACTGGCCGCCGAAGGCGCTGAAGAGGAACTGCGTGTGGGCGGAGCCGACGGGCAGTAAGATCGCGGGGGTGTCGATGCCTTGGTTGCGGGTGAACTTCACCTGCAATTCGTAGCTGCCGTCGGGCGTGAGCGGGAGCATGACATCGCGGCTGGCGCCTGCTGATCGCCGTAGGCGGTCGTCAGGGCGCCGCTGGCGTCGCGCGACCACGATTCGCGGCTGTGGAATGCGTGCTTGTCGAGATCGACGAGCTTGAGCAGGTCGGTCCACTGGCCGTTGCCCGCGTCGCTGCGCGCGCCGGCATCGGCGGCGCGGTAGCGCAGAGCGGTGAACGTCGCGGTGCAGTTGTAGGTGCCGACCGCGAAACGCTTCTCGGCGGGCAGCGGCCAGTTGTAGTGGGTGCCGAGATCGGCCTGGGCGCCCCGCCAGGTCAGGTAAGGCTGGCCGTCGAGCGTGATGGTGATGGTGGCATTAGCGCCGTCGGGAACGACGCGGATGTTGAGGGAGTAGTCGTGGCCGTTCTCGAGCTTGCCGGGCTTGACCACGGCGGGCGAGATGTTGAATTCGGTGCCGCGGATATTCAGGGCGCTCAAGCCCCCGCCGTAGGCGCTGAGAGCGAGGTGGGCGCGGGCGGAGCCGACGGGGAAGAAAAAGGCGATGTCGCCGTCGCCGGAGTTGCGTGTGAAGCGGGCCTGGAGTTCGTAGGGGCCGCGGATATCGCCGCCGAAGGTGATGCGGTCGTGCGGCGAGAATTCGTTGGAAAAGAGCTTGCCGTCTTCGAGTTTCCACATGCCCTTGACGGCGTTACGCGCGGGGTCGGCGGTTTTGAGCAGGTCGGTCCACTCGCCGGCATCCGCCGCGGCGTTGAGCGGTCGCATCCGCACGGCGGAGAAGATGACTCGGGAGGGAAGCGCGGCACCCAGGCCGAACACCCTGCCTGTCGAAATGAGCCAGTTGTTGGCGACGACCAGGTTCGCCTGCGGACCTCGATAGTGAGAATAGGGTTTGCCGTCGAGCTCGATGGTGATGTCCACATCCGCGCCGTCGGGTATCACACGGAGATGCACGAGATAGGGATGGTTGTTCTCGATCGTGCCGGGCTGGACGTTGGATTGATTTTGTCTTTTGCTTGTATCGTCGTTGACCATGGCCAGGGCGCTGTACTTGCCGTGCCATTCGCTCAGGAAGAACTGCGCCTTGGCGGAGCCGGCGGGGAATGCGAGCAAGATCGTGTTGTCGCCGGCGATGCGGGTGAACTTCACGTCCATTTCGTAAGCCGCCGTGGTTTGGCCCGGCAGACCGAAGACTTGAACGAAGTCGGGGCCCACATTCGTCAATCCGGCCGCGGTCAGATTCCAGACGCCGTTGCCCTTGTCACGCTCGGGATCGATCCCCTTGAGCAGGTCGGTCCACTCGCCGGTGGCGGCGGGAGCGGGAGCAGAGTCGGCCGTCAGCGGCCGCGTCCGCATCGCGGTAACGACGAGGCGACAGGGAGTCTGGACACCGAAGCCGAAGACTTTGTTCTGGGGCAGCGACCATGAGGGGAACTGAATCAGGCTGGATTGCGGCCCGAGATATTTCGAGTAAGGCTTGCCGTCAAGCTCGATGGTCACGGCGACGTTGGCGAGATCGGGGACCACACGGATGCGCAATTGGTAGGTGTGATTGTTTTCGATCTTTCCTGGACGGACGGTGGCCGTGTTCGCGAAGTTGCCGTGGTCTTGAGCGGCCAGCTTGCTCACCCCGCCGTGCTCGGCACTGAAAAACAACTGGCCTCTGCCCGTGCCCGCGGGAAATGCGAACATTACGCCGTCATCGCCCTCGGTGCGGATGAACGATGCTTCCATTTCGTAGGCCGACGTATTGGCCCCCGGCAGCGCAAGGATCGCATCGCCACTTGCCGAAAGCTGGCCGGCGACCGACAGCGACCACGTGCCCTTGACGGCGTCGCGGACGGGATCGACGCCCTTGAGCAGGTCGGTCCACTCGCCGGGGGTGGCGACTGCGGCGGGTTTGCTGAACAGCGTCGCCTTGCCGGTGAGCAAGCGGAGCTTGGCGGTGGAGAACAACGCGGTCACACCGTTGTCGACGGCGAGGCCGGGAGTCTGGGTGTTGGGAAAATTCCAGTCCCTGTACAACGCGAGCGATGCCTGCCTGCCGGACCAGCGGAGGAAAGGTTTCTGATTCACTTCGATCTGGATGTCGGCGTCCTGGTCGCGGAGGCGGACATGGATGTCGGCGGTGTAGGTCACGCCGTTTTCGAGAAGGTAGTGCGTCGTGGTGGCGTTGATGCTGACGGGGGCGCCATCGATGACCTGCAGGCCGCTGATGTCGTTGCCGCCCCACCCGCCGAGGACGAGTTGCGTCTGGCCGGCGCCGACAGGGAACATGACGCTGACATCGCTGCCGCCGGAGTGGCGGACGAAGGTGACCCGCAGGTCGTAATCGCCTGCGGGGAGGATGGGCAGCGTGATGCGCGGGCGGTTGTCGCGATCGGTGTTGGCCAGGCCGGCGTCATCACGCTGCCACGTGCCGGTGACGGCGTCGCGCGCCGGATCAACGAGCTTGAGCAGGTCGAACCACTCGCCGATGCGCGGCTCGGCGGCGGAGGAGGGCGTGACGGGATTCGTGGATGACGAGGCGGGAGCGGCCGCGAGACCCAGCGGGCGGATCTCCACCTTCGCGGCGTCGAGCGTCTGTTTGATGCTCTTGAGCGCGAGCGTCGCTTTCGTGCGTTCCAGGTCCGCGGCGGTGTGCAGTTCGAGGTAGCGCTGGTAATACCCGCCGGCGCGGGCGAGCAGCGGGAGCTTCGCGACGTACTCCGTGTCGGCGAGCTTGCGATACCACTCGCCCATGTCCATGCACTGC
>JAYVTU010000035.1:0-10894 GCA_043788485.1 Planctomycetota bacterium | reverse complement strand
GCTCGAGGGCTGACGGACGTCGAAGATCACCTCACGCAGCGGAATCTCCGGGCTGGGCACGTTGATCCGCGCCGTCGCCGCTTTGTCGAGCAGGAACACCGACGCCAGGCCGCGCATCACCGTCGCGATCTCCTCGGCGTAGACATCCACCGAATCGTCAGCCAGATACCCCAGCAGGATGCGCAGCAGCCGCGTCTGTCCCTCGGCACGTTCCGCGTAGCGACCGAGCCAGAAAAGATTGTCGGCCACGCGGCTGGGCAGGTAGTAGCCGCCGCGGATGATTGATACCGGCGCCGTCGGCGGGCGCATCAGGCTGAAGCTGCTCACCGGCCCGTCCGAAAGCACCCACGTGTCCTTGCTCCCCTCACCGCGCTGCGTCAGCGCCACGGCGGGGTCCGATGCGCTGCGCGCCAGCGTCAGCCCGCCGGGCATCGCCTCGAACGAGTCCTCCTCCGTCGCCGAGAGGTAGGCGCGGAACATGATGTGGCGGTGCGCCACGTTCTGGCCGTTCCACGCCGGCGCCGTCGAGAGTCGCATGCGCTCCTGCGCCACGAAACGGTGCGGCTCCTGGAGCATGCGGCTCCGCAGCTTCTCGCGCTCCTCGCCGCCGAGGTCCGGCGATGACCATTCCGCCGAGCCGTTGTCCGCGGAGTGGATCGCCAGTTCGCTCATGCGCTCCGCGACATGCACCCGCTGCCGCTCATCGCCGCACCACCACGTTGGGATGCTCGGCAGCATCAGTTCCTCGCCCAGCAGCCGGCGACACGCCTGCGGCATGAAAGCCTTGAACCCCGGCGACTCAACGATCGCCGTGCCCAGCGGATTGCCGAGCATCACCTGCCCGGCCCGGACCGCGCGCATCAGCCCCGCCACGCCCTGCGTCGAGCTGCCATCAAACTCCAGCGGGTCGCACAGGTCCGATGCGACACGCCGCAGGATCACGTCCACCGGGTAAAGCCCGCGGAGCGTCTTGAGCGACACGTGCGCATCGCGGACCGTCAGGTCGGCGCCCTCGACGAGCGTGAACCCGAGGTAACGCGCGAGATAGACGTGCTCGAAATAAGTCGGGTCGAGCGGGCCGGAGCTGAGCAGGACGATGCGTGGATTTTCCTTGCGCGGCGAGAGGCGGACGAGCATCTCGCGCAGCTTGGCGAAGTATTCGGCCAGCCGCGCTACGCCGCAGTCGCGGAACTTGTTGGGCAGCGCCCGCGACACCGCCAGCCGATTCTCCAGCGCGTAGCCCGCGCCGATCATCGCCTCGGTCCGGTCCGCCAGGACACACCACTTCCCATCCGGTCCGCGACCCAAATCCGCGCTGTAAAGCGGCAGATGGCGGCCGCCCGGTGGATTGAGCTTGTGACACGACCGCAGAAACTGCGTCTGCCCGAACACCAGCGCCGGCGGCAGAATCCCCTCATGAAGCAGCTGCTGCGGGCCGTAAATATCGGCGAGGATCATCTCCAGCAGCTTCGCGCGCTGGATCAATCCGCGCTGAAGTTCCCGCCACTCGTCGCTGCCGATGATGAACGGGATCGGGTCCAGTTCCCACGGCCGATCCATGCCGCTCGGATCGCCGAAGGCGTTGTACGTCACGCCGTTCTCGCGGATCAGGCGCTGTGCCTGCTGCCACTTCGCGCCCAGGTCCGCCGCGCCCATCTCTTCGAGTTTCGTGATGAATGGCTGCCACGCCGGACGCCACTGCCCCGATGCGTCCACCGCCTCATCGTACGAATCGGCCATAGGCCGGTAACCGCCCAGCACGGCTGACGCGGGATCGTGGGTCGAAGACTCGTGAGGCTCGGTCATAAGCGCTGCGACTCGCGGCGTCGAAGTAATCGTGGCCCGGAGGATGCGTATGTTAACGAGTCAACGCCCCGCGGTCAGTGCGGCCGGCGGAGATCGAGCGTGTGGGGATAAAGAGGATTCGGCTCAGCGACCGGAACAGTGACCGGACCCGGCGTGTGACCGAACGCATCGAACCGGGCGCGACGCCGCGACTCGGCTTCCTTCGCATTGACCGGCGTCGTGTCGTAGCTGCGCCCGCCGGGGTGCGCGACGTGGTACGTGCAGCCGCCCAGCGACCGGCCGTTCCACGAATCGATCACATCGAACACCAGCGGATGGTGCACGCCGATCGTCGGGTGCAGGCAGTGCGCCGGCTGCCACGCGCGGAATCGCACGCCGCCCACCGCTTCGCCCGGCACGCCCGTGCTCGTCATCGGCACGCGGCGGCCGTTGCACGCGATCACGTACCGCTCGTTGATCAGCCCATTGGCCTTGATCTGCAGCTTCTCGACCGATGAATCGACGTAGCGCACCGTCGCGCCGCCGGCCGGCTCCTCGCCCAGCACGTTCCAAGGCTCGATCGCGTTGCGAAGCTCCAGCGACACGCCGTCGTACTGAACCTCGCCGACGTGGGGGAAGCGGAACTCCATGTGCGGCAGGAACCACTCCGCCTTGAGCGGATATCCCGCGGTGTTCAGCTCCGCGACGACCTGCCGCATGTCCTGCTCGACGAAGTGCGGCAGCAGGAACTTGTCGTGCAGCGCCGTGCCCCAGCGGATCAGCGGCATCTTGTACGGGTGACGCCAGAACCAGGCGACGGCCGCGCGGATGATCAGAAGCTGCGCGAGGCTCATCTGCGAATGCGGCGGCATCTCCAGCGAGCGCATCTCCAGCAGACCGAGCCGGCCCGTCGGGCTGTCCGGCGAATAGAGCTTGTCGATGCAGAACTCGGCGCGGTGCGTGTTGCCCGTCACGTCCGTCAGCAGGTGGCGGAAGATGCGGTCCACGAGCCACGGCGGAGTGTGAGGTTCCTGACCGTTGCGCTCGGGCAGCTCGGAGAATGCGATCTCCAGTTCATAAAGCGCTTCGGGCCGGCTCTCGTCGAGACGCGGGGCCTGGCTCGTCGGGCCGATGAATGTGCCGCTGAAGAGGTAGCTGAGCGACGGGTGGTTGTTCCAGAATGTCAGAAGGCTGCGCAACAGGTCGGGCTTGCGGAGCAGCGGCGACTCGGCGGGTGTCGGGCCTCCGAGGACGATGTGGTTCCCGCCGCCCGTGCCGGTGTGCCGGCCGTCGACCATGAACTTCTCGGCGCCCAGGCGCGAGAGCCGCGCCTCGTCGTAGAGCACGGTCGTGCGGTGAACCAGTTCCGTCCAGCTGCGCGACGGATGCGTGTTGACCTCGATGACGCCGGGGTCGGGCGTGACCTTCACGACGTTGACGCGGTGATCCTCCGGCGGCGCGTAGCCTTCGAGAACGACCTTGACGTTGAGCGTCGCGGCGACGTCCTCGATGGCCTCGGTGAGCTCGATAAAATGTTCGAGACGGGCGACGGGCGGATAGAAGACGTGCAGCGTCCCGCCGCGCGGTTCGACGGCCAGCGCGGTGCGGATCGCCCAGGGCATCGTGCGCGATGCCGGGGACGCGGGCGGTGTCGCCGTGCTGATCGCGGCGCGGTGCAGTGTCACCGTCGTCGCGGTGTCCTCGACCTCCATCTCGATGTGATGCTGGCGGATCACGCTGTCGTCGTAGTCGCCGTAGTTGTGCAGCATCCGGCCCGCGGGCAGCGGAGCGCGGCTGTCGAATGGGTCCTGTGCGTAAACGAAACCGGCGCCGGCTTCGCTGATCAGTTTCTCGATTGGCAGACGCAGACCCATCGCAGAAGTGCCGGGGATCAGCACGACTTTGCCGCTCTCGGTCGTCCATTTCGATGTGACCCAGCCCGGGTCGGCGTTGCGGTAGAGCGGCAGCGCGTACCCGGCGATCGGGCCGAGGTTTCCGCCGGGCTCACCGGGCGGCTCGTATGCCGGGACCGCGCACGCCGGATCGACCTTGAGCAGATTTGCGACGCGGTGGATGAACCGCTGCGCGATGTCGAGCGTGTGGCCGTGATTGATGCTCGCATCGGCGATGCGCGACGAATCATGCCAGAACGATCCGCCGTCTTTGCGCCAGTAACACGCCAGCGACCAGCGCGGCAGCGGCTCACCGGGATACCACTTGCCCTGCCCGAAGTGCAGCAGCGCCCCCGGCGCGAAACGGTCGGCGAGCCTGCGCACGAGATCCTCCGAGAGCTTGCGCTTCGCCGGCCCCACCGCCGCTACCGTCCACTCCTCGCCGTCCATGTCGTCGATCGAGACAAACGTCGGCTCGCCGCCCATCATCAGTCGCACGTCGTGCAGGCGAAGATCTTCATCGACCTTGCGGCCCGCCATGTCGATCGCGCGCCACTGCGCATCGGTGTAGGGCCGGGTCGCGCGCGGGTTCTCGTGCATCCGCGTCACGGTCATCTTGAAAT
This sequence comes from Planctomycetota bacterium, assembly GCA_043788485.1. Taxonomy (GTDB): domain Bacteria; phylum Planctomycetota; class Phycisphaerae; order Phycisphaerales; family Zrk34; genus JAYVTU01. Next base: position 6,594 of record JAYVTU010000035.1, on the reverse strand, counting down.
CGAGCGTCGATTCGCAAGGAGAGAGCAGGCCCGTCAGTGGAGCTGCGCCCGACGGCTCGGGCGTGCAAGCGAGCGGGATATACCCCTCACCGGCGAGCAGTCCGCACGTCGCATCGAGGCCGACCCACCCGGCGCCGGGCAGGAATACTTCCGCCCACGCGTGAAGGTCCGCGCAATCCGCATCGACACCGCTCGGACCATCAAGGCTCTTCACATCGGGCTTGATCTGGATCGAATATCCGCTGACGAACCGCGCCGCGAGCCCGAGGTGCCGCAGCACATGCACCGCCAGCCACGCAAAATCGCGGCACGATCCCTGCTTGAGCTGCAGCGTCTGCTCCGGCTCCTGCACACCGGGCTCCAGGCGGATCACATACTTGAGCGCCTGGTGGACGATCTGATTCACATCGACGATCACGTCGATCGACGGCCGTGGCAGCAGGCTGACCTTCTTGATCATCGCCGCCAGCAGCGGGCCGGGCTTCTCGACCTCGAGGAACGGCGCGAGCTGCCGCTTGAGCGCCGCGTCGTATGTGAACGGATACTTCTCCGCGTACTCGTCGAGGAAGAAATCGAATGGGTTGACGACGATCATGTCCGCGACGAGATCGACCTCGACGCTGAGCATCTCGGTCGGCTCCTGGAAGACGAACCGCGCCGCGTAATTGCTGTAGGGATCCTGCTGCCAGTTCACGAAGTGCTCACCGGGCTGCACCTTGAGGGAGTAGCTGACAATGGGCATACGCCCGTGCGGAGCCGGCCGCAGGCGCACGGTCTGCGGCGAGAGGACGACCGGCCGGTCGTAGTGATAGGCCGTCTTGTGATGGAGCGCGATGCGGATGCTCATGGTTGGTGCTGGGTCATCGGGTGAATGGGCGAGTGAGTTAACCGGCTCAGTGTTGCGATTGCGACTGCGACCATGGTCCCCCGCCGTGCGATGCGGCGCTGGGCAGGGCGCGGATCTGGAAGAAGGCCTCGGCGATCGCGTCGTCGATCTGGTTCATGCGCTTCTGGGCGTCGTCGAGGTATTCGTGCATGCCCGTGGCAAAGATTTCTTCGATCTGCGTGTAGTCGAGCCGGGACCGCATGCGTCCCAGCAGGCGCTCGGCGGAGTTCTTGAAGCTCCCCGGCGCGGAACCCGTGATCGCGCGCATCGATTCCTCCGCGCCGACGATGCAGAAGCGGATCGCGCGCGGGAATTTGTCGTCGAGGATCAGGAACTGCGCCACATTCTGCGGCGTAATACGTCCGAAACGCTGCCGGTACATCGCGAATCCCGAGACGCTTTTGAGCATCGCCGACCACTGCATCGCGTCCAGCGGCGTGCCGACGTAATCGGCAGAGGGCAGCAGGATGAAATACTTCACATCGACGATGCGCGAGATCTGGTCAGCGCGCTCCAGCATCCGCCCCATGTGGGCGAAGTGCCACGGCTCGCCGCGGCTCATCGTGCCGTCGGTCGCCGCTGTGAAGAGGTAGCAGAGCTCGCGCACCTGCGTGCAGAATTCGTAAGTCGAGTCGAGCGCCATCTGCCGGGCGTTGGGGCTGCGCACCATGAGGTAGCAGCGGTTGACGTACTCCCACATCTCCGCAGAGAGCGCGGGGCGGACGCTCCGCGCGTTCTCCCGCGCCTTGGTCAGGCACGCGAGGATCGAGTTCGGATTCTCCTTGTCGAACGTCAGGAAATCGATCACGCTCGCGCGGTCGGCCACGGGATACCGCTTCTCAAAGTTCTCGTGGTCGCCGGTCGTCGTCACCAGCGCCTGCCACTGCTGCGGCGAGTTGAACGGACTGTCCAGCGAGATGTGATGGTTCACATCGATGTAGCGCGCGATGTTCTCCGACCGCTCGACATAGCGGCTCATCCAATAGAGCGAACTGGCAACGCGGCTGAGCATCCTCAGGCCCTCCCCACTTCCGCCGCCATCGGCTGCGGCACGGGGCTCGCGCTTTCGAGCACCCACGTGTCCTTCGACCCGCCGCCCTGCGAACTGTTGACGACCAGCGATCCCTTGCGGAGCGCGACGCGCGTCAGCCCGCCGGGCTGCACGTAGATGTCGTCGCCGTAGAGTGCATACGGCCGCAGATCGACGTGGCGGCCCTCGAAGTGGTCGCCGCAGAGCGTCGGCACGCGGGACAGGGCGAGCGTCGGCTGCGCGATGTAGTTGCGGGGATTGGCCCGGATTTTCTCGGCGAATTTGTCACGGTCCGCCTGGCTGGCGTGAGGCCCGACGAGCATGCCGTAGCCGCCCGACTGGTTCGTCGCCTTCACGACGAGCTTGTCGAGATTCTCCAAGACGTACTTGCCTTCCTTCTCATCGCCGCAGAGGAACGTCGGCACGTTGGGAAGGATCGGGTCCTCGCCGAGGTAGTACTTGATGATCTTCGGGACGTAGGCGTAGACCGCCTTGTCGTCGGCGACGCCGGTGCCCGGCGCGTTGACCAGCGCGACGCGCCCGCGCCGCCACGCATCGAAAATCCCCGGCACGCCCAGCGCCGAATCGGGCCGGAACACGGTCGGGTCAAGGAAATCATCATCGATGCGCCGGTAGATCACGTCCACGCGCTGGAAGCCCGACGTCGTGCGCTGATAGACCCAGCCATCGTCCACAACCAGATCGACACCCTCGACGAGTTCGATGCCGACCTGCTGGGCGAGATACGTGTGCTCGAAGTACGCGGAGTTGTACATGCCCGGCGTCAGCAACGCGCAGCTCGGCGTGCGGTGCGCATCGGGGCTCATCGCCTGGAGCATCTCCAGAAGCCGGAACGGATACTCATCGACGGGCCTGATCCGCATCTGCGAAAACGCGCTGGGCATCGTGCGCTTGAGCAGTTGGCGATTCTCCAGCACATACGACACGCCCGACGGGCAGCGCAGGTTGTCCTCGAGCACGTAGAACTCGCCATCGCTTTCGCGGACGAGATCGATGCCCGAGATGTGGCACCACACGCCCTTGGGCGGATGCACGCCGACGCACTCTTTGAGGAAATACGGCTGGCCGATGATCAGGTCCTCGGGCACGACCTTGTCTTTGAGGATCATCTGCCTGTTGTAGATGTCGTCGATGAAATGATTGAGCGCCCGGATGCGCTGCTTGAGCCCCGCCTCGATCTTCGCCCAGTGCTCGGCGTTGATCACGCGCGGAACCACATCAAACGGCCATGCCTTCTCCGTCCCGTCCTCATGCCCGTAAACGGTGAACGTGATCCCCATGTTGATCAGCGCCGATTCCGCCGCCTTTTGACGCCGCACCAGGTCGCCGTCGGGCAGCGACTCGATGAGGCGCACGAGCGAATCGGCCTCGGGCCTCGGTTGCCGATCGGCGCCGAAGATTTCATCGTAGAAGCCATCCGTCTGGTAGCCGTTGAATTTCATCGCCTGGCCTCCGTCGTATCCATCCAGCGCTCACGGGGGCGACCCGGGTCACCGCCCCGCTGCGCTTTTTCCAGTCACCTGCCTAATGGCGCACCGGCCCACGAACCGCCCGATAAGCGGCCCGCAACACGATCCAGGGCCTTCCGTTGCGCCGGATCGGTGTTTTGGGGCGGTCCTTCGCCGTGCCTGGTCGCCTATTTAACCGTCAGCAATCCGTTGCAGATGGCTGGTGATGCAACCGCCGTTCCTAACCGAAAATTCCGCGCGGATCGTGCGGAATCCTCCCCACGCGTCGGCCCGAATTCTCGAATCAGAAGGTAACACCGAATCCAATAAAATGCGCTACAAATGCGAGCGAATCATGTGGACGAATTCGGCCGATTCAGGGTGTCACGGCCAGCGCAGTCCGCGGAGTCGGCCGTGTGCCTTGACGCTCAAACCCGGGGACACGGCCGACTCGAAGACTCGCTGGCCGTGGCACCCGAATAAGAATCAAGCCAGCCCCCGCTCCGCGACCGGCCATTCCCATCCCTTCCGATACTCCCGCTTGATGAACTTCGCCGCCTCCGGCGCATTGGGGCAGCTCAGCGTCTTCGGATCCCACTCGATCTTCTTGCCCACGCGGTACGCCACGTTGCCTAGGTGATTCGCCTCGGTCAGCCAACCGGCGTAAGTGAAGTTCGCGATCGCGGCCGACATCTTCTCGTCACCGCGGATCGACGCCAGCCACTCCGCATAATGGCTCGGCACGCGCGGCAAGGTCGCCTCGGGCTTCTTGTGGCCCTTGAAGTCCGCCGCGGGAAGAAGCTGATAGCTCCCGTAGTTCGACAGCAGCATCCCCTTGTCACCGATGAATAGATGCCCGTCCTTTTCCTGCGGAATGCCCTTCGCCTTCCATATCTCCGGCTTGTCCTCGCCCTGATACCACATCAGCGAAAGCCCCGGCCGATCGCCGCGCGGCCCGTACTCATACTTCACATGCATCGACGCCGGCGCAATCTCCGCGTGCGCCGGCCCGCCAAACGGCTCGATGCTCCGCGGCGCATCCAGATTCAGCGCCCAGAACGGCAGATCGTTCCAGTGGCTCCCCAAATCGCTCATCGTCCCGTTGCCAAAATCCCACCACCGGTACCACTTGGGCCCCGGGAAATAAACATCGTTGTACGGCCGCTCCACCGCCGGGCCGAGCCACAGATCCCAATTCAAATGCTTCGGCACTTCCATCGCCGGCGGCCTCGACTCGACATGCACAATATCCTTGTGGCTCTTCGCATCCGCCGCCGACTGCAGCCCCCACGCCCTGCTCACCCACACGTGCACTTCCTTCACCTTCCCGATCGCCCCCGACCGGATGATCTCGACGACATCGCGGTAATTGTTCGTCGCATGAATCTGAATCCCCATGATCGTCTTGAGCTCCGGCTTGGCCTCCGCCGCGAGCCGGACCTGACGCGCTTCCCAGATGTTGTGCGTCAAAGGCTTCTCACAGAACACGTGCTTGCCATGCTCCAGCGCGAGGATCGTCGCCATGCCGTGCGTGTGCTCGCAGGTCGAGATCGCCACCGCGTCGAAGTCCTTCGCGTGGTCGAACACCTTGCGGAAATCGCTGAACTTCGCCGCCTTCGGATGCTTCGCCGCCGCCGCGTTGAGATTGCTTTCGTTGACATCGCACAGCGCGACGATCTCCTCCGTCGCCGCCAGCCCGCCGAGGTTCGACCCGCCCCGGCCCCCCGTGGCGATCACCGCGATGCGCAGCTTCTGCTTGTCCACCGCGCGCACGAAAGCCGGCGCCGTGCCGAACGCCAGCGCCGCCGCCCCCGCCGTGCCATACTGAATGACCTGCCGCCGCGAAGGACCCGATGGACGCGAAGTGCGAATGATCTTGCTCATCGTTGCGTTGCCTCTTGATGTTTCGGTGTCGCCGCGATCCCGAGGTTAACGCCGCTCTCATCTTTTTGTTGACATGGTCTCCAAAATTTTCGCCAATGTAGGTACGGCGGCTATGGTCGCGTTTTGTTCGTGTGCCATGCCGTCGGCTCTGCGTCGGCATGTCGGCGGGCGCGAAGCACATGCTCACGCCGAGCCGAGAGCATGGCACACGGCCAAGCGCCGTCCGGCTCCAGGCCCAACGGGCCGGCACTTTCGGTAGCCGGGTGCCGTAAGGCCCCGGATAGCGACGCCCCGCACGTCCCGAGGCCCGACGGGCCGATACTTTTTCCACGCGTCACGAACAGAAAAAGGTGCCATGTAACGCGTTTTTCGGCCCCGATGATTTGTTCGGCAAAGCTGCGTAAGCCGATACTGATCCTATGCACCGCTTCATCCTCACATGGATCGCCGCGATCGCCGCAACGAGTTTCGCCGGTTGCGCGAATGTGCCCACCCCTCATGCACGCTTGAATGCACCGCAATTGATTGCCCACCTTGAACCCGGCCAAGACATCGATCAAATCATGGCCAAGGCCGGATTTGTACAAGTCGCCGGCGCGAACGGCACAGCCAAACTCTGGCGAACGCGCCCCATTGCGAAAGCAATACAGGCAATCGATCTGCAGGTTGACACCAACTTCATGAACAACTGTAGGATCAATCCACCCGGCACGCTGCTCATCGGCGCCGGAAGGATCATCGACTACAACACCACGGGCGGAGGCGGGATCGACGATAATCGTGTCGATGGCTTCGGCCCGCAAATCATCACCACTGCAACCCGTAACGGCGCACACCTCGTGATCACCCCGTTTTGGATCTCACGGAACTGTCTCCTCGCTCACCCCATCGGCCCGTCGCTCTCAATCGATCTCGAAGTCGGCCATGACCTCTGCATCACCGACCTCTTTCCCGCCGACGGCTTGAATCACCAAATCCTCTTCCTCCACCTTGAACCCGTCACACCCACGGCACCGCCCGTCGCGTCCCCGGGCTCAGGCAGACCTTCGCCGCGGGGCGAAAACCTCCGCCGCGGCGGACCAGGGGGCTCGACCATGCCCCGCCCGGAATTCGCGTGCCCGGTTGGCGGCGGGTGGGTATTGTTGAGGGATGCGAACCCGATGCGTGATGTTTGGCTTCATTCTGTTTTCTGGGTAGCTGCTTGACTCAAGTGATTACTACTGTTGTGTTTTCTGGGTAGCTGCTTGACTCAAGTGATTACTACTGGTTGTGTTTTGGGGACACATACAGGTCTTTCACCGCGGGAGGGCGGGTGGTCACGGCTT